>CAYLYE010000221.1:0-10300 GCA_964387325.1 uncultured Planctomycetaceae bacterium | reverse complement strand
CTGCTGCTGGTCTACGATCGCGCGGCCATGACCGCCGCGGGACGCAGCCCCGCCTCGACCGTGTCGCTGGTCTGTCAAAACAAACCACTGGGCTCCGCGCTCGCGTCGCTGGTCGAGCCGCTCGGACTCGAACTGTACGTGTTCGACGATCGCGTGCTCGAAATCACCTCGCAACGCGCCGCGGCCGAACGATTGCGTGTCGAACTCTATCCGTGGAAGGCCGACGCCGACAGCGAACAACGGCTGCAAACGCTTCGCGAACAACTCGCCGACGTCAAATGGAGCGACAACGGTGGGCAAGGGACGATCGCCGTCGATCGTTACACGCCGTATCTGATCGTGCGCCATAATCAGGCCGTGCAACGGCGCGTCGCCGAGTGGCTTGCGAAACACGCTCCGCGCTAACTCCTCTCGCCCCAACGGTCACAAACATGTCTCGCACCCTGCTCGCCATTGGCGCTCATTACGACGATTGTGTCTTTGGCATCCCGGGGATCATGTTGCAGGCCGTGCGTAAGCACTACCGCGTGGTCATTCTGTCGCTGATCGGCGACTACCGCGATTGGCCCCCGATCGGAGCACGGCATCAGCAATTGCTCGACGGCACGCGCGAAATCTGTCGCGAACATGGCGTCGAGATGCGGTACCTCGACTTCAAGTCGCATCTGTTTGATGTGAACACCGAGACCAAGAAGGCGGTCGCCGAGGCCGTGGCCGACATCGAGCCCGACGTGGCCTTTCTGCTCTGGCGTGACGATCATCACGACGATCACGTGGTCGCCTCGCAACTGTCGCGCGTTGCGCTCCGCTACGCGGGGCAGGTGCTCGAGCGCTCGGCGGTCAAAGCCCCGCGCGAGATGTATTACTACGACAACGGCCCCGGTCACACGATCGGCTTCGAGCCGAACACGTTTGTCGACGTGAGCGACACCTGGCCCGCGGCGATTCACTGGCTGGGCCGGTTCATGGCCCTGGTGCGTGGCGAGCCATACGACGCCGGTCGGCGCGACGGCGCGCAAGAGGCCAAGGAGGTGTTGGCCCAATATCGGGGCAAAACCTGCGGCGTGAAATACGCCGAGGCCGTGCAAGCCATTCACCGCCGAGCACGCGACATACTCTGAGTCGCGCTCATGACTTGGGTGCCCTGCACCCGGCTCGGTGTGGGCGGGGGCGGGGGCGTACCGGTCACCCTCATGGGATGATGGCACCCGTTTGTGAATCGTGAAGCACGTATTAGGTGCTCACGTCAAGTGATGACCGTTGATTGGGATGTTGCAGCGTCGTCAGCTTGTCGATCAACCGGCTCTGCTCGATCGCAAAATTGGCGGTGAGGTCGGCCGAGGCCACGACCTGCGGATCCGCGCCGCTCTGCCGCGCCTGGGTGGCGTTCTGACGAAACTGACTCATCCGCTGCTGTACGAACTGCAACAGATCGATGGGTTCGTCGGCCCCGACGCCCGACTCCTCAAGTTCTTGCCGGAGACGTTGTAGCCCTTGCAACTCCTTGGGCGAGAGCCCTCCGGCGCGTTGCAGCTCGGTGGCGAGCGCGGCCAGCTCGCGGGGCGAGATGCTCTCAAGATTGTATTGGTTCACAATGTTCTGCAGCGCCGCGTTGGCCTGCGGCGTCGAGCTAGACACCGCCTGCTCGTCGCTTGCGGCCGGCGCGCTGCTGAGGGCCGTCGAGCCCGTCCGCTGAAACAATTGACTCAACCCTTGTGTGATGCCGCCGAGTTGCATATCGACCTCGCAATAGAACAGGCCATCGAGAACGGAAGCCCGACTGGAGAGCATCATTCGTGCCAAAGTCGACTACCGGAGTGATGCCAGCACGATCAACTCGCGAATCGGTAACCACTTAATGAGCCGTGGCGACGAGACGATCCGCAGCCAGGGAGCCTGTTGCTGGCGGCAAAAATCGCGCGAACGATCGGCGAGTCCTGCCGCTCACTTAACTCACGCGGCGAAATTCGCTGCGGTACACCGGCAAGCCCGACAGACGGGTGCGCCGCTCGAAGTGCGTGCGGTAGTCCAGGTCGTGGAGCGCGGGGGACTCGACGACCTCGAATGGACCCGCGAGTTGCGGCACGGCGCGGATCAACTCGAGCGCGCTGAGGTAGTACTCCTCGACATCGGTCCAGAAGTGCAGCGTGCCGCCGGGCACAAGGACCCGTTGCACGTCTTGTAGGAACGCGGCATTGAGGACCCGGCGCTTCTTGTGTCGGGCTTTCCACCAAGGATCGGGAAAGTACACGTGTACACCCTGCACTGAGGCGTCAGTCACACACTCGCGAAACACCTGCAAGCCATCCCCTTGCACCATGACCGCGTTCGTGGCGCCCTGTCGGGCGAGTCGAGCCGCCGCGAACTGCGCGTACTTCAAGGCCATCTCGAGGCCGAGAAAGTTGACCTCCGGACGCTGCGCGCTGCTGGCCGAGATGAACAGCCCCTTGCCGCTGCCCAGTTCGATCTCGACCGGCGCCTCTCGGCCGAACAGTTCCGAAAACACGAGCGGCCGGGGCAATTCCTCGACCGTGCGGTAATGGGCTGAAAGGTCGAGCCCGGTTGGCAATTTGCGCAGCGCTCTACGCCCCATGATGCACCTCACGGATCAACTCGGGTTGTGACGTCGGCGGCTCCTCGTCACGCAGCAGCGGCATCATGGCCGCGCCGAACGCAAAGCCGCCGATATGGGCCCACCACGCCACCCCCGCGCTCATGCCGAGGATCGCGTCCTCGCGGGCATGCAAGAGTTGCGTGACGAACCAAACGCCGAGAAACAACAGTGCCGGAATCTCGACAATCGTGACGAAGACGACGATGAACACGAAGGTTTTGACCCGCGCGTGGGGCCACGTGACCGCGTAGCCACCCAGCACCGCCGCGATCGCGCCGCTGGCGCCGATAATCGGCACCGTGCTCGCGGGGTCGTTCGCCCAATGGCAGAGCGTGGCCACGATGCCGCCGCCGAGATAAAAAACCGTGTACTTGACGATCCCCAAGCGATCTTCGACGTTGTCGCCAAAGATCCACAGCATCCACATGTTACCGATTAGGTGCATCCAACTGCCGTGCATGAACATGCACGTGAACAGGGTCATCACGACGCTTTGTCCACCCGGTTTGTACGCAAGCTGCTCGATCGGTCGAACCACGCCGGTCCGCCGGTCACGCAGGGCCAACGGCCGATCCAGATCGACGAGCACCGTCCGATCATGCAGCAGCTGCACCGACCGGGCCGGCACAAAGCCATGTCGATAGGCTAGCAAATTCCGCTCGTCCTCGCTCAGCCGTAGCGACTGGAAGAACACCCAGCAGTTGAGCACGATCAGCACGTAGGTCACGATCGGCGGGTGCAGGCGCGGGATATTGTCGCTGAACGGAAACATCCGGGGCTTTCACATCGAGAAGCGGAGGTGTTGTTGTGCTGTCAGTGCTAGGTTCTAGCTTACGCGAGCCGACCCGGGGAGGGGAAGGGAGGCGAGGGAGAGAGACTGGAGACTGGAGACTGGAGACTGGAGACTGGAGTAGAGGAGTAGAGGAGTAGAGGAGTAGAGGAGTAGAGGAGTAGAGGAGTGGAGGAGTGGAGGAGCGTTGACCCGACTCGTGCGGGGAAGGATACTCGACGAGGCTGTTTTCAACCGAAAACTGAAAACTGAAAACCGAGAACTCTTCATGCTCCGCTCGCTTGCCTCGCTCCTGTTGATCGCATTCGCTGCGCTGTTCGCGGCTCCTGAACTCCGCGCGAATGCGCCGACCACCAATATCGTGCTCATTTACTGCGATGACCTGGGCTATGCCGACGTGGGCTGCTTCGGTGCGCAGGGGTACTCGACTCCGCATCTCGATCGGCTGGCGCGGCAGGGGATGCGATTCACCGACTTTTATGTAGCCCAGGCGGTCTGCTCCGCCTCGCGTACGGCGCTGCTCACAGGTTGCTACCCGAACCGCGTGGGCATTCTCGGCGCGCTAGGGCCACAAAGTTCGATTGGCATTAACGAGCACGAGACGACCCTGGCCGAGCTGTGTAAGTCGCGCGGCTATGCCACGGCCATCTATGGCAAATGGCACTTGGGTCATCACCCAAAGTTTCTCCCGACGCAGCACGGTTTTGACGAATACTTTGGCCTGCCGTACTCGAATGACATGTGGCCGTTGCATCCCACGGCCAAGTTCCCGCCGTTGCCATTGATCGACCACGATCGCAAGATCGCCGAGAACCCCGACCAAACACAACTGACGACTTGGTACACCGAGCGGGCCGTCAAGTTCATCGACGCCAATGTGCAACGTCCGTTCTTTTTGTACGTGCCGCACAGTATGCCGCACGTACCGTTGTTCGTGTCGGACAAATTCTCTGGCAAGACAAGCCGGGGGACCTACGGTGACGTGATCGCCGAAATCGACTGGTCGGTGGGTCAAATCCTCGACGCGCTCGATCGGCACAACCTTGCCGAGCGGACGCTCGTGATCTTCACCAGCGACAATGGGCCTTGGTTGTCCTACGGCAATCACAGTGGCTCGGCCGGGGCGTTGCGTGAAGGGAAGGGGACGACGTTTGAAGGGGGTGTGCGCGTGCCCTGCATCATGCGTTGGCCGGGGCAAATTCCCGCCGACAGCTCGTGTGACGAGCCGGCCATGACGATCGACGTTTTGCCGACCGTGGCTAAGCTGCTCGGCGTGCCACTCAAGCCGGGCGTGCTCATTGATGGCCGCGACATCGGCCCGCTGCTGCGCGGCGAGGCCGCGGCGCGATCGCCGCACGAGGCGTTGTTCTTCTATTGGGATCGCGAGTTGCAGGCGGTTCGCAGCGGCCGCTGGAAACTGCATCTGCCCCATGCCTATCGCACGCTTGTCGGCAGTGTGGCGGGGGCCGACGGCAAGCCGGGACCCTACAAACAAGGCAAGATCGAGTTGTCGCTCTACGATCTCGAAGCCGACATCGGTGAAGAGCAAAACGTGGCGGACAAACATCCCGAGGTCGTCGAACGTCTGTTAAAGCTCGTCGAGCAAGCGCGTGACGACCTGGGCGACTCGCTCACCAATCGCGAGGGTAAAAATCGTCGCGAGCCGGGCAAGCTGTAGCGCTCACTCAAGCCACGACGATGTCGTGGATCGAACGCTCGATATTCACGCAGATCGCGTCGAGCTCGAGGTCGTCGTGATCGAGGCCGAACGGTTCCTCAATGTCCTCGGCGATGACTTCGATGCCCACCATGAAATAGCCCACAATCAGCGTGACGGGAATGGTCCACGCGGCGAGCAAATCGACCACGCCCCAGGGAAGCGTCAGCAGGTAGATGGCGATCGACTGTCGGATGAACGTCCGATAAGAGCCAGCGATGGGGGTCTTCTTGATCCGTTCGCAGCCACCGCAGATGTTCATGAGCGCCGCGGCGTGCTGATCGAGAAAGAGCAACTCGAAACCGCCGAGTTGCTCGGCGCGGCGCCAACGCTCGATGCGATCGTAAATAGCTTGTGCGATATAGGCGGGTACATGGCTTGGCGAATGGGTCGAGTCGGCGAAGGGGGGCAAGTCCTGTAGCTTGACGCCCTGGCGCAGGTGCTCTTTGAGTGCGAAGGCAAAGGCCGCGAGTTGCTCGGCGACCTGTACCTTCTCGTGCGGATCGGCTTGCACGCAGGTCTGGATTTTGATGGCCAGATTGCGGCTATCGTTGACGAGTTGTCCCCACAGCTTGCGCCCCTCCCACCAGCGATCGTAGGCTGTATTCGTGCGAAACACGAGGAGCAAACCGAGCACGAGGCCGAACAGCGGATGGAACGCGGCGGAGAAGTGAATCAGGTCGTGTTCGTATCGATAATCGAACCCGGCGATCAGCGCCGCATAGGCCGTCAGCGGCGCGACCAACGCCACGATGCGGCGCGGTGTGCTGCCGTGATGCGCGAGCGCCGCGAGATTGAGCCAGTCAGGAGTCATCGTCATTTCAGGCAAAAGAACTCGATCGCCAGACCTGCTCGATCGTATCGAGACCGCGTCAAATTGGCCAGTGGAATGCGTTCATCCTGATTCGGTTGGGGAAATGCCGCCGCGCGGTTAAAATCTGGCCGGGTTCCATTTCATCATGCCAGAGAAATCGTCGTGCCACTTCAACAGCTTGTCGCCGGTGTGCATCATTTTCAGACTCAGGTCTTCCGTTCGCAACGCGAGCTGTTCGAGCGGCTCTCGTCGGGACAAAATCCCGAGGTGTTGTTTATTACCTGCTCCGATTCGCGGATCGATCCGAATCTGGTGACGCATACCGACCCCGGCGACCTGTTTGTCTTGCGCAACGCGGGTAACTTGGTCCCGGCCTATGGCGCCTCGAACGGCGGCGAAGGGGCGACCATCGAGTTTGCCATCGACGGGCTCAAGGTGGCCGACATTATTGTCTGCGGGCACTCGCATTGTGGTGCGATGAAAGGCTTGCTGCATCCCGAGTACGTGGCCGAGATGCCCGTTGTGAGCGGTTGGCTCAAGCATGCCGAGACCACGCGACGGATCGTGAAATCAAAGTACGCTCACCTCAGCGATGACGACTTGCTACAAGCGGCGATCGAGGAAAACGTCTTGGCGCAGATCGAGAATCTTCAGACCCATCCGGCGGTGGCGGTGGCACTGGCCAACGATTGCCTCAAGCTGCACGCCTGGATTTACGACATTGCGTCTGGCGACGTGCATGCCTACACACCCGAGGTCGAGCAGTTCACTCCGCTGGGTTCGGTACGCCCTCAGGGGGTCGACGAGCCGTCGCGGATCAAGTCGATCGACTCCGGAGACGCGCGCTTTCATGCCCCACCCCGCGTGTAATTGGATCGTGCGAACCGCGAGGTAATCGTGATGGTCGTCCATCTCACGATCTGGACCAGCGTTGCCCTCTACACGCTGTCACGACTTTTCGAGACCGGGCGAGTCGTGACCTACGCGCTGGCTTGGTTGCTCGCGGTGGTGCATATCGTGTTGGCGCTCGTGCTGGTGCATCATGGCAGCCAGACCGAGGCGTTCGAGCACACGGCAACCCGCACGTTCGAGGCGATCGGCTGGCGCTGGGGGGGCGGACTGGTTGTGAATTACGCCTTCATGCTGCTCTGGTCGTTCGATGTGCTTAGCTGGCTCGGGCAACGAAAATTTCGCAGTGAACTCAGACCGCGTTGGGGCGTCTGGTGGCACGCGCTGGTGTGGTTTATGCTGCTCAATGCGGCGGTGCTGTTTGCTCGCCCGGAAGCACGCATTTGGGGCGTTGCCGTGTGTCTGCTGCTGTTGAGCCCGCGCTGTTGGCGACGCCCCGCCCACTCGATCGCGTCTTGAAACAGAAGGAGCCGAGCATGTCGTGCGTCTATCGAGTCGAGCACCCGCTCGTCGAGCACCATCTGTCGCAGTTGCGCAGCGAAGCGACTCCGCCGAGCGAATTTCGCGCGCTGGTCGGTCGATTGGCGACCCTCTTGGCCTACGAGGCGACCCAGGACTTGCCGTTGCACGATGTCAGCGTGCAAACACCGATGACGACCATGACCGGTCGCGCGCTACGCGGTCGGATCGGGATCGTGCCGATCCTGCGTGCCGGCCTGGGAATGGTCGACCCGGTGCTGAATTTGATTCCGTCGGCCGAGGTCTGGCACTTGGGCGTGTATCGCGACGAGAAAACCGCGCAACCGATCGAGTATTACAGCCGCATTCCCAAGTCGCATCCGGTCGATACCGCGCTGGTGCTCGACCCGATGCTGGCGACCGGTGGTTCGGCGACGGCTGCGCTCGCCATGTTGCAAGCGTGGCGTGTGCCGAGCCTCAAGCTGCTCTCGATCATTGCCAGCCAAGAGGGCATCGAGCGCGTCGCGTCGGAATATCCCACGGCACAAATTTTCGTCTGCGCCATCGACCCGCTGCTGAACAATCAGAAGTTCATCGTGCCTGGCCTGGGAGACGCGGGGGATCGGATTTTTAACACGCACGGCCGCGAGTGAGCGGCACGGCAATCAGATCCGCGGCGATCACTCGACCGCCGCCAACTCGCGGCTGGCGCGCCAGTCGGTCAGTTGCAGCTCGACCGTGCAGCGGCCGCGATACTCGTTCTTGATGGGTCGAAAGACGACGTCGATGGGCCCCTCGGTCTTGAGCAGTTCGTCGAGCCACTCGGCCCCGCCAAAGGCGACGCCGCGCATCGACAAATTGCCTTGCTGCAATTTTAGCGACAGGTGTCGTCCGCCGCCGCCGATCACCTTGGGCGGTTCGACGAGCGTCACGCCGCTGGCACAAAACACGGGCCGATGATTGGCTTGTCCGAACGGGGCGAGTCGCTCGATCTGTTCGATGGTCGAGAGCGTGAGCGCGGCGAGCGGCACCTCGGCGTCGATCCACAGCTCGGCTTGGCGCGGCGCGGCGTTGAGTTCGCCCGACACATGCTCGACAAACGCTTCGCGAAAGGCTTCGACTTTAGCGGGTTCGATCTTGAGCCCGGCCGCGGCCGCGTGTCCGCCATGACTCAAGAGGTGTTCGGAGCAAGCGACGAGCGCCTCGTGCAGCGCCAGGCCCGGTATGCTGCGGCACGAGCCGATCCCCGGCCGAACGCCGACCTCGTCCAGGGCGATGAGGATCACGGGTCGATGGAACTTCTCGGCCAGCCGACCGGCGACGATGCCAATGACGCCCGGGTGCCAGCCATGATCGGCGAGCACAAAGGCCGCATCGCGCTCGACGTCGAATTGCTCGCTGGCCTGTTTATTGGCAGCCAGATACACGCTGCGTTCCAAGCTCTGGCGGCTGTTGTTGAGTTCGTGAATGTACTCGGCCAAGGCCGTGGCCCGCTCGCTCGACGTGGTCGTGAGCAGTTCGACCCCCAGTTGCGCCTGACCCAGTCGGCCCGCGGCATTCAAGCGCGGCGCGATCATAAAGCCGATGTCATCGGCATCGAGCCGGGCTTTCTTGTCGAGCTGCGTGAGCTGGAAGAGCGCGGTGAGCCCCAGACCCGGATGCTGTTTGAGGCTTTGCAGTCCGAAGAGTACGAGGACACGATTTTCATCGACCAGCGGGACGACGTCGGCGACGGTGCCGAGCGCGGCCAGTCCGACCGCGTCGATGAGGAAATTCTTGAGCCGCTCGCTGACCCGTTTGGCATTGTCGGCCGCCTGACACAAGGCCCAGGCCAACTTGAGCGCCACGCCGGCGCCACTCAGTCCGCCGAAAGGGTAGCTAGCCGAGGGGAGCCGCGGATGCACAATCGCCGCCGCGTCCGGCAGCGTGTCTCGAAACTCATGGTGATCGGTGATGATCAGTTCGAGGCCGATCTCGCGCGCGGTGGCCGCCTCGGCCAAGCTGGCCGCGCCGCAGTCGACCGTCACGACCAGCTCGGTTCCCTGTTGCTTGAGCGTGCGGAGCGCGTCGTCGTGCAGTCCGTACCCCTCGTCGAGTCGATGGGGGACATAGTAGCCGACGTTGGCTCCGAGCAGACCCAGGCATTGATAAAGAATGCTGGTCGCCGCCATACCATCGACATCGTAGTCGCCGTAGACCGTGATCTTGCGCCGCTCGCGAATAGCGAGCATGATCCTTTCGACTGCTTGCGGCACGCCGCCGAGCAAGGCGGGATCGCGAAGTTGCGAGAGCTTGGCTTCGAGAAATTCGCTGGCGACGTTGGGATCGTCGATCCCGCGGCACAAGAGTAGTTGGGCAACCACGCTGCTGAGTCGCGACTCGCGTTGTAATCGCTCGAGGCGCTGCGGATCATGTGCGTGCAGACGCCAGAGCTTGGCCATATCATCCCTGACAAAGCGAGGGGAGCCGCGGACGACACCCTGAAACGGCCGACGATTACTTCTTCTTCTCCAAATGGAGCGTGTGCTTGCGCAGGCGGGGGCTGTACTTCATGAGCTTGAGCTTCTCGCCCCCCTGCTTGCGACGAATCGTGTAATTATGGTCCTTGGTCTCTTCACAGACCAAAAACACGACTTCCACTTTCTTCTTACTCTTAGCCATGACGCTCAACCTTCACGCGCGAAAAAAGCCCGTCCAATGTAGAACGGGCCATTCTAGCCGCAACTCACCCCGCTGTACCAGCCCCAAGCGCTGCGAATTGATCGGCGGCCGATTATAATCGAACCCGGCTTGGGGCGTCTTTCCGAAACACTTGTTCCAGTTCAACTTATGTCTTCCCGTGGTGGTCACTCCCGATTGGCGATCGACGGCGGCGTGGCGGAATTACCCTCCGGACCACCCGGCTGGCCACCGCTCGACGAGGTGGTGCGCGAGGCACTCGAGCGCGCCTGGCGCGATGGTTCGTGGGGTCGCTACCACGGCGGGCATGTCGAGCAA
>CAYLYE010000220.1:0-10318 GCA_964387325.1 uncultured Planctomycetaceae bacterium | reverse complement strand
GGAGCATTGCGAGCTACTCGATCAGCTCGGCTTCATTCGCTATAACGTGTCGCTCAAAGACTCGGACCCTCGCAAGGTGATCGAGGTCAATAAACGCTTCGCTGAGCAGCGACCGGACGTGCCATTGCACCTCGGGGTGACCGAGGCGGGGATGCCGCCCGATGGCGTGATCAAAACGCGCATCGCGTTCGAGCAGTTGATCTCGCGCGGCATTGGCGACACGATCCGCGTGTCGCTCACGGTCCCCAATGCCCGTAAACCCGAAGAAATCGCCGCCGGTAAGCAAATCCTGGCCGACATTGCCGCCGGCCGGGTGCGCAGCGTTGTCGACTTTGGTCTCAACACGCTCAATATCATCAGCTGCCCGAGCTGTTCGCGGGTCGAGAACGAAGCGTTCATCGAATTGGCCGAGGAAGTCAAGCGGATGACTGCGTATGCCCGTGAGCACGCGCTCACGATCGCCGTCATGGGCTGCCGCGTGAACGGTCCTGGCGAAACCGACGATGCCGACTTGGGGCTGTGGTGCGGCCCGAACTTTGTGAATCTTAAGAAGCAAAGCGTCGAGTTGGGAGCGTTTCCGTACGATCAGATTCTCGGCCGGTTGAAACAAGAACTCGACGCACTCATTGCTCAGCGGTCGTGACGCCCGAGCCTCATCAATGTTGGGCGATGTTGTGATGCACGGTGATGCCGATGGCCACAAGGCAAACCATCAACAGCGTCCACCCGAGCGAAGCCATGTGCGGCGATTCCAGGAGCCGATCCGAAGGCAGAGTCAACTTCAACGCGTGGAGCGAATCCGGTTCTTTGGCCATGCCGAAGAACTGTTGGCCATGCCGAAGAATCTCTGCGGCACGTTCAAAGGCGAATCCTATTGGCGACGTAGACGCTCAAACTTGCGGTACAGCTTATTGAGCACGAACGTCGTGTCGAGCTGGCCGTATTGATTGTCCCATTTGGCCTGCATTTCGTCGGTTTTGCTCGGATCGTTGTAACGGATCCAGGACGGCGGCTTCACGGGTTGACCGAGGATCGCAACGACCTCTTCGTAAGTCATGCCTTCCTTGATTCGCGTGAAGCGATGGTTTTCTTTGCGATCGGCGGCGTTTTTCTCCATCGCCTCGCCAATATTTCGGCCACCACAACCACTCAGCAGCAAGGCTAAGAGCATCAACAGTGAAACGAGCGATTTCATGAGCATGTCTTGATTCAGAGGCCAGATACGGGGTTAAACGAGCCACTTTTGTCAGTGTAACAGGTTCAAATGGATTTGAGGATGACCCCGAAGAACCCACCCGAAGTGGTGGTCGCTGGCGAGAGGCATAAGATTTTGTTGATTAAATGAGTAACTTCCGATATATTGCAGCCGAGTTGAAGGAATGTGTGAAACCTTTTTCATGCATGCCGCAAATGACTTTATAGATAGCACGCGATCTTCACGACGGAGATTGCGGACAAACATCCCGCCCGAGTCCATTCCCACCTGGAAAGCCAATCGATAGGAGGCCGCTTATGTTGTCCATCGAAGGTCGTTCTTCAAATTCATTCTGCGATCAAGTGAGCCGCCGCGATGTGTTGCGGATTGGGGCGATGGGCCTGGGTGGCCTGACGCTCGCCGATGTGCTCCGTAGCGATGCGCTGGCCGGCGTGAGCGGCAAGCGTCGCTCGATCATCAACATTTGCTTGCCCGGTGGTCCGTCGCATATGGACACCTTCGATCTGAAGCCGACGGCTCCGGTCGAGTTTCGTGGCAACTTCCGCCCGATCGACACGAATGTGCCGGGCATGCAAATCTGCGAGCACATGCCGCGACTTGCCCAGCATGGCGACAAGCTGGTGATTGTTCGCTCGGTCTCGGATTTCTCAAACGAACACACGACTAAGCAGGCCGACTCGGGCTGGCCCGAGGCTTCGCTTCGCATGATGGGTGGCCGACCTGGCTTGGGTGCGGTGGTCACGAAGGTGCATGGTCCCGCGGCGGGTTGCCCGCTGGCTTCGGTGGCCTTGTCGCAGTTCACTTCGCCGGGCTATCTGGGCCCGACGTTCAAAGATTATCAACCCGATGGCGAAGCCCGGGCCAATCTACGTCTGCGGCTCGAAGAAGCACGCCTGTATCAACGCAAGGAATTGCTGAGCAGCTTGGATAACTTCCGACGTGACGCTGATCGATCGGGCACGATGGCTGCGGCGGACGCTTTCACGCAGAAGGCCATGGATGTCGTCCTGAGCGGCGCCATTGCCGATGCGCTCGATGCCGACAAAGAGCCGACCAAGACGCGTGACGCTTACGAGCTCAATAGCAACATGGGCCGTAGCAACCGGAACTTCCTCGTCGCTCGTCGACTGGTTGAGGCCGGCGTGCGCGTGGTCAGCTTCACCTTTGGTGGCTGGGATACGCACGGTCAAAACTTCGATACCCTCAAACGCCAGTTGCCGCAAATGGACGTTGGTCTCAGCGCGCTGCTGGGTGATCTCAAGGATCGCGGTTTGCTCGACGACACGCTGATCCTCATCTCGGGCGAATTTGGTCGTACGCCGCGCGTGAATATGACCGCTGGCCGCGATCACTGGCCCGCCGCAGGGTTTGCCGTGTTGGCCGGTGGCGGACTACGAACCGGTCAGGTGATTGGCTCGACCAATCACCTAGGTGAGCGTCCTCAGGATCGCCCGGTCCGGCTGCAGCAGGTGTTCGCGACGGTCTATCGCCAGTTGGGCATCGATGTCGATGCGACTCAACTGATCGATTCGGCCGGTCGCCCGCAGTACTTGGTTGAGCACCGCGAAACCATCCACGAGATGGTCTAATGAATCTTTGCCTCGGCTGGGTCGCCCTGCGATCCCAGCCGAGGCTTGTTTTCCGGCTCCCGTCTTTCGGGGCCGACCGATCTGACGATTCGTGACGAAAATTGCTTGCAACAATGGACTTGAGTAGAGATAATAGTAACTAAGTCCATGCAAATGTGACTGCCCGCCTTTCATACCCTGCCTGAATCACCTTCGCTTTGCTTTGCTCAAGGGAGGACCCCATGAGTCGTTGGTCTTGGTTAGCTTCACTTCTTCTGGTGCTGCCGTTAGGCGCATCGGCTGCTGATAAACCTGCAGCAGTCAAGTCCGATGTCGTGGCCAAGCCCACGGCCGCGATTGCCAGTATTCAAGTCGATGGCGGCTTGGGTGAAAAGCATCCGGTCGTGTTGCGAGGTCAGGACGCCCGACAACAGTTGGTCGTTACGGCGAAGCTCGCCAATGGCGAGTTATTCGACGTAACCGATCAAGTCAAGTACGAGTCGACTCCAGCCGATGTTGTGACGGTCGACGAGAGTGGCTTGGTCCGCCCACTGGGGAACGGCAAAGCGGTCGTGAAAGCGACCAGTGGGAACAGCCAATCCGCGCAAGTGGAAGTGGTTGTCGATCACTTTATCGACGATCGACCGATCAATTTTGCAAACCAAATCGTGCCGGTCTTCACCAAATTTGGCTGCAACAGTGGTGGTTGCCACGGCAAGGCCAGTGGTCAGAACGGTTTTAAGTTGTCATTGTTGGGTTTTGAACCCGGCGAAGACTTTGAACACTTGGTGAAAGAAGGTCGCGGCCGTCGTTTGTTCCCGGCGTCGGCTGATCGCAGCTTGCTCTTGCAGAAGGCGGTCAACAGTGTTCCCCACGGTGGTGGGCAGCGCATGGATATTGACTCGCACGAGTATCGCTTGGTGCGTCGTTGGATCTCTAACGGCATGCCCTTCGGCTCGGAGAGCGATCCGAAGGTCGATTACATCTCGACTTTCCCCACGACCCGAACGATGTTACGTCATGGACGCCAGCAGCTGATTGTGTTGGCGCACTATACCGATGGCTCGGTCGAGGATGTGACTCGCTTGGCTCAGTTCGAGCCGAACAACACGGAAATGGCCGAGGTTTCGACGACCGGATTGGTGCGAACACTCGACCTGACTGGTGATGTGGCCGTGATGGCCCGATATCAGGGTTCAGTCGCGGTGTTCCGTGCGTCGTTGCCCTTGGGCATCGTCGTCAAAGATTTGCCTAAAGCCAAGAACGTTGTCGACGAAGCGGTCTTTGCGAAGCTCAAGACACTGGGCGTACCACCTTCACCCGTGTGTGATGATTCAACTTTCATCCGTCGCGTAACGATCGACGTTGCCGGTCGGTTGCCAACGCTCGAAGAGTCCGAACAGTTTTTGGCCGACAAGAGCGCCAACAAGCGCGATCAGTTGGTCGATCGATTGCTCGCCAGCGGTGACTATGCCGACTACTTCGCAAATAAGTGGAGTTCGGTGCTTCGCAATCGCCGCCGCACGCCGGCCCACGTGAAGGGGACCTACGCCTTCCACTCTTGGATCCGCGAGAGCCTCTATCAGAACAAGCCGTATGACGAGTTCGTTCGCGACATCGTGGCCGCCTCGGGCGATTTGGTTGAGAACCCGCCCGTGACTTGGTATCGCGAAGTCAACACGGTCGAGCAACAAGTTGAAGACACGGCCCAGTTGTTCTTGGGGCTGCGAATTCAATGTGCTCGTTGCCACCATCATCCGTTCGAGAAGTGGAGCCAACGCGACTATTACGGTTTTGCTGCATTCTTCTCGCAAGTGAGCAAGAAGCCCGGCTCGGATCAGGTCGAGTTGAAGTTGGTTCACAAGCGAGGCGAAGCCGGCGCGACAAACCCGAAGACCGGCGAGCGGCTCAAGCCGACCGGTTTGGGAGAAGAGCCGCTGGCGCTGTCACCGCAAAATGACCCGCGTCAATCGCTGGCCGATTGGATGGCCAACGCGAAGAACCCGTTCTTTGCCAAATCGTTGGTCAACCGTTACTGGAAGCACTTCTTCGGACGCGGCATTGTCGATCCCGAAGACGACATGCGGGTCACGAACCCGGCTTCAAACCAGGAATTGATCGACGGTCTTGCCGATCAGTTCATCAAGAGCAAGTTCGACTTGAAGGGTTTGGTCCGCACGATTGTACAGTCGAACGTCTATCAGTTCAGCTCGGAACCGAACGAGTACAATTTGAACGACAAGCAGAACTTCTCGCGATACTATCCGAAGCGATTGACCGCTGAGGTGCTGCTCGATTCGGTTGACGTTGCGACTTTGGCCCCGACGGCATTCGGTGGCTTACCCACCGGTACCCGAGCGGTTCAGTTGCCGGACACGAGTGTCAATTCGTACTTCCTCACGGTGTTCGGTCGCCCCGAGTCGGCCAGCGCCTGCGAGTGCGAACGCTCCGGTGAAGCTAATTTGGCTCAAAGCCTGCACTTGCTCAATTCGAGCGAGATTCAGGGCAAGTTGTCGGCCGGTGGTGGTCGAGCCGCGCAGTTTATCCGCGACAAGGACAAGAAGCCCGAGGAAAACATTCGTGCCCTGTACCTGCAAGTTTTCTCCCGCTTACCGACGGCTGAAGAGGCGAAGATCGCCGCAGCCCACGTCGAGAAGCACGAAAATAAGCAGCAGGCTTACGAAGACATCATTCGGGCCTTGATCAACACGAAAGAGTTTTTGTTCAATCACTAAACAGGCCTCGGTTGGCGTGAGCCACCGCGGGACTTGTTGTTCAACTTTGACCGGGGGCAGGCCTTGTGCCTGCCCCCGGTTCATTTTGGACTTTGGATACAACTCACTTCCGATGCGGAGAACCGGCCACCGTCTCAACGCATCGATGTGTGCGACCTGGCACACGGTATTGGCCGCTTTCGTGTAAAAACTTGCTTTACATTCTCGGCCAGATGACTACGCTAATTAGTTACGGTTCTATCGATCATGATGACGGCGCAGATTACGCGAACGTCGTTGTGTTTCGAGCACGGACGTAAAAGAGTTTGACCTACCCCAAAAACGTGCGAACGATGAACCTTGGGTTCATCCCCTCCTCGCACCGCTCGCACCATCAGTCCATAAGGCAAATGATTATGGCATCGAATCGCACGGTTGCATGGTTGTTCTCATCACGGCGTTGGCAACGGCTTGTCGCTTGCATGGCGCTGCTCCCACTGGGGCTCGCGTTGCTCGGCTCACTTGAGCGCGCAGCACACGCGCAACCCAAAACAGACTCGGCCGCATTGCCCGCTATTCAACTGTGGGCCATCGCTCCGCTTGGCACGAAAGCCGGTGTCGAGTTGGAAGTGAAGATCACCGCCGGGATCGACTTGGACAACGTCGAGAAGTTGCTGTTTTCTCATCCTGGCATTGTGAGCAAGCCCAAGATGGAGGCGCCCGCCTATGGTGGCACTCCGCAACCGGTACCTAGCACGTTCATCGTGACCGTGGCAAAAGATGTTCCGCCCGGAACCTACGATGTTCGAGCGGTTGGACAGTATGGCATCTCGAATCCCCGATCGTTCGTGGTCGGCCAACTCGATGAAGTCATCGAACCGGCCGACAACACGTCGTTTAACAAAGCGCTCTCGATCAATCTGGAAACGACGGTCAATGGCGCTGCCAACGCAGCGAATCCCGACTTCTTCAAGTTCGCAGCCAAGAAAGGTCAGCGTATCCTTGTCGATGTATGGGCGCAACGGCTGGACTCGCGCATGGATGCGTCGTTGATTCTGTTCGACAGCCGAGGAGTCGAGTTGGCCCGCAATCGCAATACGAATCGCCGCGATCCGCTGATCGATTTGGCGGTTCCCGCCGATGGCGAATATGTTGTCGCGGTCTACGACTTTCTCTACGAAGGGGGCCTTGAACATTTTTATCGTTTGAATATCCACACGGGTCCTTACGTTGACTTTGTTTGGCCGCCGGTCGCCTTGCCCGGAAGCAAGCAGGCTTTCAAGATCTACGGTCGCAACTTGCCTGGTGGCGTGCCGACCAAGGGGGTCGAGGTGGCTGGCCGTACGCTTGAGCAGATCAGTGTGACGCTCGATATTCCCAAGCAAGCCGACACACTCGCTGTGCCTTCTTATGTTGCATCGAGCGAGTCGATGCTTGATGGCTTCGAGTATCGCGTGCAGAGTTCACAGAAGTTGTCGAACCCGGTGTTGATCGGCTTTGCCGCCGCGCCGGTCGTGATTGAGCAAGAACCGAACAACGACCCGGCCCATGCCCAAAAGGTCACGGTTCCGAGTGACTATGTTGGACAGTTCTCGACCCGCGCGGACGAAGACTGGATCCAATTCGATGCCAAGAAAGGCTCGGTCTACTATGTCGAAATCGTGTCGCAGCGATTCGGCTTGCCGACGGATCCGAGCGTGGTGATCCAGCGCGTGACCAAGGATGCGATGGGGGTTGAGAAGACGAATGATGTCACCGAGTTGGACGACGACACGAAGGAACTCGTGGGAGCGGCCTTCCCGACCGTGAACGGTGACGCAAGCTATCGGTTGCAGGTTGCCGAAGACTCGACCTATCGCGTACTGGTTCGCGACCTCTATGGTTCGGTGGGCGATCCGCGACGTGTGTATCGGCTGAGCATTCGCGAACCGAAGCCTGATTTTCGTCTGGCAGCGGTCCCCTCGTATCCCACGTTGGGTAAAGAAGCACGACCGTGGAACGTCGAGTTGCGTCGCGGGGCCAGTGAAACCATTGATGTGGCCGCATTCCGCCGAGACGGCTTCAACGACCCCATCGAGGTCTCGATTGAAGGCTTGCCCGCGGGCGTAACCTGCAAGTCAACGTTGTTGGGCCCCGATCAAGATTCGCTCCCTTTGGTGCTCACTGCGACCGAGACCGCCGCAGCATGGTCCGGTGCGATTAAAATTGTGGGCAAGGCAAAGATCGGCGATCAAGCGGTGACCCACACGGCTCGTAGTGGCACCACGATTTGGCCTGCCGTCGTCGTTCAGAATCAACCTGGCAAGCCTTCCGAGGCCCGTGTGGCTCGTGAGTTGACAATGGCCGTAGTGGCTAGCGAAAGCGTGCCTGTTGCCATTGCACTCGGCGAAGGTAAGGCTTGGGATATGTCTCGAGCCGGCAAAGTCGAGATCCCGGTCAAGATCACGCGCCGCGAAGGATTCAAGGAAGCGCTTACCCTCACGCCGCTCGGTTTACCGGCAGTCTTCAAGCCGCAGAATGTTACGATCGCCGCTGGGGCTGCTGACGGCAAAGTTACCTTTGATGTGCCCGGTAATGCGCCGCTCGGAACATTCTCGTTTTACCTGCGAGCACCGGCCAAGGTCTCGTACAAGCGGGACACGGTGGGTGCCGATAAGGCCGCGAACTTCAAGAAAGAAATGGACAAGTTGGCGACCGATTTGGCCGCAGCGGTCAAGACGGCAGAGAAAGCCGTTCAAGACGCAGACAAGGCCGCCAAGGACGCACAAGCCGAACTGAAAAAAGCCACCGATGCGAATCGCGCGGCGCTCGACGCCAAGGCCAAGGAGACCGCCGCCAAGAAGACCGCGGCGGACGAGGCGCTCAAGGCGGCACAAGCCAAGGCCAAGGCTGCTGGCGATGCCAAGACCGCTGCCGATAAGAAGGCGACCGATATGGCGAATGCGGCTAAACCCAAAGACCTGAACATCATTATCCCCTCGAACGTTGCACAACTGTCGATCACCGCCGCGCCAGTCAAGCTGTCGTTGAAAAACGACAAGCCGACGGTCAAGGTCGGCGAGCAGATTGATATCGCCATTGCGGCCGAGCGACTGTATGGCTTTGCCGACGCGATCGAGCTTGAGCTTGCCTTGCCACCTGAATTGAAGAACGTGAAGGTAACCCCGAAGCCGATTGCCAAGGGACAAAACGAAGCGCCGATCACGCTGGCCACGGCCAAAGACTCTGCCGCCGGGAGCTACACGATCACGCTGCGTGGCAAGCCCAAGTTCAATAATCAGAATCTGACCGTTGAGCAAACCTTTACGCTCAAGGTCGACAAGTAAGCCCAGCCCCCCTGCGCGATGGTTAATGCTGTCGCGTCGTCCATCCTTTATCATCATTTTCTGCTTTGACATAGGTGCGTCGATGTCACTTTTCAAAATCTCCTGTCTCCGTTGGGCGTTGTGTGCGATCGTTAGTTTGCATGCTGGGGCGCTTTTTGCCGCCGATGGGAAGAAGGTCATCCAGATCGCCGAGGTCAAACGCGATAAGCCGGTTGACTTCGAAAAGGATGTGTTGCCGATCCTGCGCAAGAATTGCGTCGCGTGCCACAACACGACGCAGGCCGAAGGCAAGCTCGTGTTGGAAAGCCCACAGTCGATCCTCAAAGGGGGCGACAGCGGTCCATCGGTTATCGCTAAAGATGGCCTGAAGAGCTTGCTGCTCCAGCGAGCCACGGGCGAAGTCGACGACATCATGCCGCCGAAAGATAACAAAGTTGCCGCCAAGCCACTCACGCCTCAAGAACTCGGCTTGATCAAGCTCTGGATCGATCAAGGTGCGACCGGCACGGTGACCCGCACGGCCGAGGCAATCCAATGGCAACCATTGCCGCCCGGAGTGAATCCGATCTATGCCGTGGCTCTGTCGAACGACGGCCAATACGCAGCTGCCGCGCGAGCCAATCAAGTGTTTCTCTATCAAGCCCTTACCGGCCGGGTGATCGGCCGACTCACCGATCCTGAATTGGTCAAGCAAGGCATCTACAAGCAACCTGGTGTTGCCGATTTGGATCTGATTCAATCGTTGGCGTTCAGCCCGGATGGCACTACGCTTGCTACGGGTGGTTATCGAAATGCCAAACTCTGGCAGCGTCCGCGCAATCTGCAAGAGGGCAAGGTCGCCAATGTCGGTGACGTGGGACGCGCGATGGCCGTCAGTGCCGATGGCAAGTGGATTGCCGTCGGCTCGGCCGACGGAGCCGTGAAGGTCTTCGAGCGCGAAGGGGGTAAATTGCTCAAAACGCTCACAGGTCATACCGGTGCCGTGGCCAGCGTGAAGTTCACCGCCGATGGCAAGCTGTATTCAGCATCGGCCGACAAAACGGTTCGCGGTTGGCAACTTCCCGGCGGCGAAGCGGCAGGCCAAATCGAAGCTCCGTTCCCGATCGAGACCTTTGCTGTGATCGACGGCGGCAAGCAAGTGGTCGTAGCCGGGGCCGAGCCCAAAGCGCTCGTGCTGAACATGGCTGAGCCGATGAAGCCGGCGATCGAGTTGCCCGCCTTGGGCAAGAAGGCGGTGGCGATGGAGCCGATCGCCAATAATCCGACCCAGGTGATTATCGGTGTCGAGGATGGCACGGTTACGATTTTTGACGCGCCCGCCAAACGCCAAGTGCGCCAGATCAAGCACGACGGTCCTTTAGTCTCGCTGGCCGTTCGTGCCGACGGCACACGATTGGTCACCGCTGGTAAAGACAAGCGGGCTCGTCTCTTTAACTTGGCTGATGGCAAGGCCCTCTCCGAGTTGCGCGGCGATCTGCGTCGCACGACGGTCGT
>CAYLYE010000219.1:0-10325 GCA_964387325.1 uncultured Planctomycetaceae bacterium | reverse complement strand
CACAAACTCGGTCATGAACAACGTATAGCCGCTTCCCATCGACGATCCTCGCCTCTCGGGGGTGGTTCTCACGTGCGCCGCCATCATCGCGCGTCGGGCCGTTCGATCCGGCGGACTTCAGGGCACGACGCATGTGCGACCCGTGGGGGATTATAAATCGTTACCGGTCAGTCTAGCAATCGTCGCGCGCCTTGCGTAGGCTGCTGGCATGACCATTGCGCGGCGGCCGCGGGCCGTCGATTCCTGTTCTCTAGCCTGAAAACGACCGACCGATGAGCGAAACTCCCGCATATGCCGAGGCGCTTGGGCGAATCCCGAGCGGACTGTTTATTTTGACCGCCCGACACGCGGAGCAGGAAACTGGCATGTTGGCCAGCTGGGTCGTGCAGGCCGGCTTCGAGCCGCCGGCCGTCAGCGTGGCCGTCCGCCGCGATCGGTACGTGACACAATGGCTGGTTCCAGGAGCGACGTTCGTGCTCAACCTGCTCAGCGATGGGAACAAGGAGTTTCTCAAGCACTTCGGCAAAGGTTTCGAGCCCGGCGAGAGTGCCTTTAACGGCTTGATTTTCGAGCGAACCGCCGACGGTGTCGTCATCCTGGCAAACACGCTCGGCCATCTCGAGTGCAAGGTGTTAACCCATGCCGACAGTGGCGATCATCGGATCATTATTGCCCAGGTCGTGGGAGGACGACTGCTCCAGGACGCTCAGCCGTATGTGCATATTCGCAAGAACGGCCTGCGATACTGAGTTCAACCCCCTATCGCCTCGTTTCCTTCGACGGCTCATCCAATGCTGCGGGGCCCCCAGTGTCGCGGGTCAGGCGACGAACGACCGGCAACGGTGAGTCGGCTTGCTTGCGTGCCTTGGGGTCAAGCTGCGACAACTCGACGAGCAACGGTTTCGCTTCAGGCAACGGGCAGGCCTTGAGATATTGCAAGATCGGCACGCGAATATAGAGCGTCTCGTCCTCAGCCTCACGGAACATGCGTGCGACCCGCTCGACCACCGACCAATCTTCCCAACGCGCCAAGTCGGCCAGCACCGTGTCGGCCTGCGCGGGATGATCGAGGACCAGCCGCAGCGTTTGTGCCAGCCGCGGACGGGGAATCGACTTCTCCTCTTCGCCATGAAAGCGAATGGCGTGGACCACCGCGTTAATGTCGATCGATTCGACCTGCTCGCGTCGGAGAATTTGCTCCTCGATCAGAGGTAACCCCTCCGCGCCGCGCAGCGTCAACCAGCAGGCAATGATTGCGTCGAGCGAAGGTTTCAGCGCCCGCGATTCGGTCGTAATCATCGCTTCGAGCCGCGGCCAGTCATCAGCCGTGCCACACACCCCCAGCAGCGTCAGATAGAGCCGACGCAGATTGACCGCACATTCAGGATCGCCAATGCCTGAGAGCAATACATCGCGCCGCAAGTGGGGCTTCAACGCCCTTACGTCCTCGTACGGAGCGCGTGCGAATTCGTCGTACGCATCCTCGCGCAATAATTGCTCGGCGTGCGACAAGTAAGGGAGAAAAAACTCCAGTCGTGCGGAGCCTTCCTCCGGCAGTGTCAGTAACGTGGCCGCATATTTCTCGGCTGCGGCGCTCACGGCCAGCGGTTGTGACCACATGAGCTTGTCATCCTGCTCGGCCACGATCAGAAAATGTGCCGAGATCGGCTCGTCGCCGACGTGCAAGACCGAGAGTTTTTGACCTGGCTTGAGTCCGGCGGGGCCTTTGATCACCCGAAGGATTTCAAACGTCGAGGGAGCAAACTCGTCGACGTCGACCGCTGGATCGGCTTTTTTGGGGGGCAACTTGCGCGCCACGACGGCGGCGTCGGACTGTTTGAGCTCTTCTGTCAGGGTCGGACCAGGCGGCTCGCAGAAGGGACAGACTCCGCGCGCAAGCGAAGCCCCCAGGCTCAACAGGAGCAAACACCTCAGGGCCACGCTCGGCCAAGTCGATTGCATCACGACACTCCTCCACCGGGAAGTAGCAGGGGGCGGATTGTGAGCAATTCTGCCCGCGACAGCAAGGCGGCTTTGGAAAACCGAGCACCGTGCTATCGCGGAGGTGCCGTTGGCTTGGGCGGACGATCGTCACCCATCCGCGGCGGTCGACCGTCCTGGGGCGGCGGAGTTGAACGCGGCATCCCCTTGGGCATGAGGCCATCGCGTCGGATCGGCGGAGTCGGTTTCTCGCCGCGCTCCATATACATCCGGCGCATTTCGCGCTGCATCTCATCGGCCGGCAACGACAACAGCCGTTGACGCTCATCGGCCGGTAGATCGCGGCTGTAAAACTGCTTGAACTGCTCGGGGTTCGGTAGCATTCCCAACGACTGTCCCAGCCAGTTCATCCACACCCCGGAACGATTGGGGGACGCTTCCGCTTGATCGAGTCGTTCGCGAGCCTCGGGCGAGAGTTTGTCGCGTAGCGACTGCAAATCACGCTGCCAGGGGGGGCCCAAACGCTGATTGGGGTCGTTGCTGGACATGCGTTGCTGCATCATGCGCCCCAGCATGCGTCGACGTTCTTCTCGCGTCAGGTTCTCAAACTCGGCTCGCTTGTCGTTCGGCACCAGCGACAGAGCCTGCTGTTCAACCCAGGCGGCAACGGCTTCGCGATCGCCATCGCTGAGTCGCGGCGCGTTCCACTGACGCGGCGACGAGTCGTGCGGTTGCGCGAGCCATTGCTTGATCTGCTTGAGACGCGCGGCAGGCTCTAGTTGCAGCAACTCGCTCCGCTTAAGACCTGGAAGTTGACCGAGAAATTCCTGATACGCGTCGAGTGTCTGCCGCAGTTCTGCCGCGTCCGGCGCCGCTTCGAGCGCGGCGCTGAGCGCTCGCAGGCGTTGCTGCTCCGCCTCGGGCAATTCGCGAAACCGTTCCAACTGAGTCAATAATTGCTGTTTCTCGTCCGGCGAGAGTTGTTCAATGTAGGCGCGTCGCTCGCTCAGCGAGAGGGGGCCGGTCGAGACCCCGGCAAACAGCAAGGCCATGCACAGCAGGCTCAGCTTACTTGCCACGACGCACCTCCGCGGGGATCAGCGATTTTTCCTGCTTGAGCAACCGCAGAAACTCGATGTCGTCGAGATGCCGGTACGCTTCCAGTCGTTCGAGCACCGGCAAGTCACGTAACAGGGCCTCGTCGGGGTCCGGCCAGATGCGATCGACCGTCACGTAACCCGCTCCGGCCACGATGAACAAGCCCAAGGCGACGAGCAGTCCTGTGCCCAGGCGGCGCAGCCGTCGCCCCTGGGCGACTTGGCCCAGTTCGTGCTGCATGTTGACGGCGATCATCTCGACCGTCGAACGCGTAAAATTGGGCGTGACCTCGTGTCGGGGCAAATCGTCGAGCAGCGTCCAGGCCTGTTCGAGCCGCTGCAATTCGCGCCGCACGTGTTCGTCGCTCGCCAACAAGGCCTCGACCTGCTGTCGCCCCGCGGCGTCGAGTTCGCCGTCGAGGTAGGCTGACAACTGGTCGAGCAATTCGTCGTCGCGGTGAGTGGTTGAGTGAGGTTGCATGGGCGAACCGGAGTTCAAAGAGGGCGTTTGCCTTGTTGCAGGTAGGGTTCGAGCACCTCGCGCAGGTTGAGCCGTGCTCGCGACAGCAACGATTTGATGGCCTGCGGCGTCATTTCCATCGCCGCGGCAATGTCTTCGTAACTCATGCTCTCGAATTTATTGAGCAACACCGCCATCCGCTGGCGATCGTTCAACGACTCCAAAGCCAAGCGAACGATGTCACGCATCTCGGCCTTGTCGAGCTGCCGCGTGGGGAGCAAGCCGCTGGCGGCCAAGGCCATCTCATCGAGCGGCGAAGCGGACATCGATCCGCTCTCGGTGACCGAGGCGACGACGTTCACTTCGCGGCGCCGCGATTGCGACCGCCGGGCGTTCGACGCCACGTTATTGACAATCGTGAACAGCCAGGTCGAAAATTTTGAGCCGGGAACATACTGTTTGCGAGCCCGGTAGATCCGCAGGAACACATCCTGGGCCAGGTCCTCGGCCTGTCCGCCGCGACCGACAAGGTGTTCGAGAATTGTGATGACCCGATGCTGGTAGCGGAGCATGAGTTCCTCAAAAGCGGCCGCGTTATCGGCGCGTACGTCGAGCATCAGCCGGACATCGGGGTCCCGCAGTTCGTAATCGATGAACTCGTGTGTGTCGCTGCTGCTGACCGCCACAGGGGGCAAACTCGCAAACGTTGCTCGGAGACCAAACCCACGGCACCTTACATGGTACGGTGCAACGACCATCGCTGGCCAGTGCCTCGTACCGTTGCTCGCCCGTGACCTCCGATAGCTGATTCAACCCCGCTGAGAGCGCAGGGTTTCGCTGTGCCCATGATTCCGAGCCGGGGACGTGAGTCTCTGGCTCGGATATTAGTAAACCGATTGCCACATTGGCTCGGTAAACACCCAAGGCTGGCGAGGCATTTTGCTCAAATCGAAAGCCGTGAGCAATTCCCGAGGTACGACCGGCTCGGGACGGTCGATCAGCCCACACGAGTGAGCCAGCAGGCCGACAAGCCGCGCGGAAGAGACCCCCGCGTCGCGCAGCACGGACAACCGGGTGTCGCCATGTCGCTTGGCCAACCGTCGTCCGTCGGGACCCACGACCAGCGGGACGTGGGCGAACTGCGGCGGCTGCCAAGCAAAGAACTCATAGAGGGCCGATTGACGAAACGCGCTCGGCAACAAGTCGTCGCCGCGCAACACCTCGGTCACCCCCATCTCATGATCGTCGACGACGACCGCCAGCTGATACGCGGGCCCGCCGTCCATTTTGCTCACGATAAAGTCTCCCCAGTGCGAGGCCAATCGCGCGGACTGAGCGCCGCAGCAGCGATCGACAAGCTGCCGTGGCTCGTCGTGCGTGCGGAATCGCCAGCCATAGGGCTGATTGAGCCCAACGGCATCGACCACGCGGCGAGTAAAACAGGTGCGGGGGTACACGGGGCCTTCCTGGCCCAAGTGCGGCGCGCTGGCGGCCGATTCGATGTCGCCGCGCGTGCAGGTGCAAGGGTAGACCTGCTCGGCGGCTTGCATCATCTCAATCGCGGCGCGGTACCGTTCGACGCGTTCGGTTTGTACGTATGGAGCCTGTGGACCGCCCACGTCGGGCCCCTCGTCCCAGTCGAGCCCGAGCCAATGCAAATCATCGATTGCCTGCTGGGTCGCGCCCGGCTTGACTCGCGGCGAGTCAATATCCTCGATCCGCATAATGAGGCGCCCGCCGCGTGAACGGATCGACAACCATGCCAACAAATAGGTACGCGCGTTGCCGATGTGTTGAGCACCCGTAGGCGATGGAGCCAACCGGCCGACAAGCGGAGGCGATGACATTCTGAGGGGCGCTCACATGTTGGTGCGGTCGTCGGCTCCGGCGCTGATTAAGGCGTCGAGTGCCGACGAGAGCTCGAGCTGATGTTTCGTGTCGGAGGCATAAATGCGGCAGAGGCGGTAACTCAGCGGGATCTGCCGAAATAACTCGCTGTCGGAGAGGGGGCGGACCTCGTCGTGCTGCTGGTCGTAGAGGAAGTTTTGACCGGCTGCCGCGGCGCGGGTGCCCGGCCGATGAACGTGTCGAGCCAAATCGACTCGCAACGGAAGCGCGCGTAAATGATCCGGCAGTGCCTCACGGAGCGCGGAGAGAAAAAACTCCTCGCGACTAAAGACCGTGCCTTGCTCGCTCTTGCCCGGCTCAAAAAACACGGTCCGCTCAGCCACCATTTTCCAACGGACCTGGCGCGCCAATAGCTCGGCCCACTGTGCGCCCAGCGATCGCTTGCGCTCGTCGGGGTCGTGTGGCCAGCGGGCCACGTCGATCAGCAGCGACCATTCCGTGAACCGCAGGTAATCGTCGAGCCGCTCAGCCGGGTTGCCAGGAAATATAAGCTCGCGGCTCTCGGCAAACAGATCGGCCAAGGTCAAATCCAGAGCCCGTACCGTGCGGTGAAAATACAGCGAACGAAATAGTTCACTGCGCACCGTGATGAATCGCACCAGGGCGCTCAGCCCGCGACTGTGGATCGTGAGCCCCTGGGGAGTGAAAAAGCTGTAATGCAGCAGGCGGTCGAGATCGAACATCTTGGTGCTAAAACCGGCCATGTAGGCGTCGCGCAGCACAAAGTCCATGTTGTCGACCGTGTACAGGCCGCTAAACAACGAGCGGAGCAGACGCAACCAGAGCGGCGCGTCGGTCTCGCCGCGCGGTCGGGTGATGAGGTAGCAAATCTGTCGTGGATCGAGTTCCTCGCCGGCCTCGAGTGCCGAGTTGGGGTTGCGCCGCACACCGCGAATCAGCTCGCCCAACTCGTCGAGGATAATCTTCGCGCCGAGCGTTTCGTGCGTGAGACCGTGATGGCAGAGCAAATGTTCGTCGAGAAAATGGCCGAACGGTCCGTGCCCGACGTCGTGTAACAGAGCCGCCAATCGCACGAGAGACTCGACGTAGCCGCGACTGGGGACGTCGGGGCAAGTTTTTTGCAGGCTCGCGAACAACCGCTCGACGGCACGACTGGCCAAGTGCATGGCCCCCAGCACGTGCTGAAAACGGGTGTGCTCAGCGGTCGGAAAGACCCACCAAGCCGTTTGCAACTGGTGAATTTGCCGCAGTCGCTGCACCCAGGGGTGGTCGAGGATCGTGCGCTCGCTGACCTCGGAAGATGTGCGGCCCCCCCCCGATGACAGGGGGATGTACCCGTGAATTGGGTCGTTGATCAGGGCTTCGCCGTCAAATTCACCTAGCATCGTTGGTTTCCGGTGACTAAACTCTCGGCCGAACTGGAAGTTCGGGATGACGGAGCCTCATTGGCTCAACGTTCGTACACTCGTACAGCTGGTCAGCGCATCCTAATCGAGGTTGAGGAGAACCCCATCGTGAAGTATTCGTTTGTTGCAGCATGGTTGCTCGTTTTGGTGGGGACGGCCCAGGCTGCTCCGCCAGCCGATTCGTTGCTGCCGGCCGATACCAAGGCGTTTCTCTCGGTCCCCGATGTCGATGCGCTGTCGGATGGGTTCCACCGTTCCCCGCTGGGACGATTGATCGACGACCCAACTATGCAGCCGTTCGTCGAAGATCTCAAGCAACAGTTTCAACAAAAGAACAAAGGACTCAAGGACCGAATCGGTATTACGATCGAAGATTTAGAAGGTCTGGCCTCGGGCGAGTTGGCTCTGGGGCTGTGTAAAGCCAGCGATGGCCAAGCCAATTTCGTGGCGATTGTCGAGGTGGCCAAGAACCTCGAGGCGGCTAAGGAAACCATCGCCAAGGTCGAACAGTTTTTGACCACCCAGCGTGGTGCGCGACGCAGCCCCCACCAAATCGGCGGCGTCACACTCAGTCACTTTGAAGTCCCTGGCGAAAATGGCGCTCCGTCGCATCACTCCATTTACTTTTTGCTCAACGACCAACAATTGGTCGTGGTCGATGATTTGGAGTTGGCAACGCAGATATTGAAGTTTGCGACCAAGGAACGCCGCGACAGCCTGTCGACCCAGCCAGCCTATGTCACCACAATGAAACGTTGTGAGACGTCCGTTAGTTTGGCGCATCAGGCGAAGTTTTACATTGACCCCATCGGGGTGGGGGACTGCCTGCGGGCTGGCTCGACCAAGCAACTCAAGGGGACCGATTACTTCAAGATCGCCAAGAAAGAAGGCTTTGACGCCGTCAAAGGAATCGGTGGGCATATCAACTTTAGTGCCGAGCAATACGGTCTGATCTATCGTATTTCGATCTACGCGCCTCAGCCCTGGCAACGGGCGATGCGCATGCTCAAATTCCCGAATACCGACGATTTTGAGCCGGAAGAGTTCGTCTCGAATGCCATCGCCTCGTACCTGACGTTGCATATCGATCCGCTCAATGCGTTCGACAACTTTGGCACGTTATTTGACACGATGTTCGGCGAAGGGGACGAGATTTGGCCCGATGTGATCGACAGCTTGAAGAACGATCCGGACGGCCCGAAGATTGATCTGCGTGGCGACATCGTCGCGCATCTCAAGCCGCGTGCGACCGTGATGATTGACAACAAGAAGCCGATTGGCGTGCATAGCCAACGGCGCTTGATCGCCGTAAAGGCCAAGAATCCGCCGGCATTGGCAGCCGCGATCGAGCGACTGATGAAGAACGACGAAAGCGCCAAGGTTCATGTCGTCGAGGGGACCAAAATTTATGAGATCATTCCGGACGAAGGGAGCGTTGCCCCGCTCGACATTAATGCCGGCGTCAACCAGCAGAAGGTTCCCGCCCCCCGTCAAGGCGTTGGTGTTGCGAATGGGTATCTTTTTGTCAGCTCTCATTTCGAGCAGATTTTAGAGATCGTGAAGACCCCGCAAGCAGCAGCCCCCTTGGCCGGCGACAATGAATATCAATTCATCCGTGGCGAGATTGGCAAGCTGGTTGGCAAAGACGGCAAGGCTCCTCCCGCGGCCGCGGAGAGTTTTTACCCCAACCAAGAACGCTTTCTCGTGGCGTATGAGTTGCTTCGGCAGAACAAACTGATGGAGGCGAGCAACCTGGCGGGCAAGCTGCTCAATGCCATGTTGACGGACCCCACCAGTAAAATGCCCGCAGTTCAACAGTTGGATGGCAGCAAGCTGCCCCCCTTTGAAAGCATCAAACAGCATGCCAGCACGGGGGGTGGTACGGTGATCAGCGAAGAGAACGGCTGGTTTTTGATTGGCTTTACGCTCGATAAGAGTCGCCAAGGGAACGCGGCCGCCCAGCAGCCCAACGGAGTTCGGGGGCGTATTCGCTAGAAATTACAGCCCTCTTGCTCGATTTTTCGAGATGCCTCGCTATTTGCGAGGCATATTTTTGCGCCATCTTTTCGCACACCTGTGCGCACAAGATAGGCACATTCGAGACGAGCCATGAACCTGGGCGCTCGTAATTTCTGCACCACAATTAAGTACAGAACTCACACGTTTTACGGCTATGCGAGTGCTAAAATCCAATCGCACTTGATCTGCTTGCATGCCCTTGGCACACCGCTTGCACGGTAAAGGGCATCCAACCGATTGGCCGATCTAATACGGCCGCTAGGATCAACCAACACAAAAGGATGGAGCAATTATGGTAGGAGTGCTGTCAGCCACATCGGATCGGGATTTGGAACGTCGGGTATGGAATTTTCTACACGGTCGACATAAACCCGCATTGCGCCAGCTGAACGTCACGGCCGACAATGGCACGGTGACCCTAAGTGGTCGTCTGCATACGTTTTATGACAAGCAAATCTGCCAACAGTGCTGCCAACGCGTAGCGGGGGTTGTGCGGCTGGTTGACGAGACGACGGTGGCCTAGTTAACGGTGGCCTAATTAACGGTGGCCTAATTAACGGTGGCCTAATTAACGGTGGCCTAATTGACCTTAGGCTCATCGTTAACGACCGCCAGCTACCTGCTCGGTAGTTGGCCAGATACCACTTGGCCCGCCTGCAGCGTGGCCAGGATCTCGATCGTAGGTGCTTGAGGCGACCAGTTAAAAAGCACCAAGTCGGCGCGATCACCGGGCTTGAGTCCTCCGCACGGGGCTCCAATCAACCGAGCGGGTGCGGTCGAGGCCATCGTCACGGCGGTCCGCAGGTCGACTCCCGCAAAGCGAATCATGTTCGCCACCCCGAAGCCGATGGGCAGCGACGCCCCGGCCAGCAGTTGATCTTGGCCCGCAATCACCAGTCGGCCATCGGCGAGAATCTCCAACTCGCAGCCGCTCGAGCGATACTTTCCGGGTGGCAAGCCGGCCAGTCCGGACACATCGCTCACGATCACCACGCGTTCGGGCGATTTGGCTCGCACCATCGATTTGACCACTTCGCCAGGTAGGTGCAGGCCGTCAACAATCAGGCTAGCGACCAAACGATCTTCAGCGAGTTGATCCCAGATGTAGTTGGGATGTCGCCGTAGCATGCGATGGGCGCCGTTGCCAAGATGCGTGCTCATTTGCGCGCCGGCATCAACGGCCGCACGGATTTGCTCGCCATTCGCGCCGGTATGACCGATGGCGACAATCACGCCCGAGGCGGTCACCTTGGCGATAAAATCGGCCGCGTTGTCAAAGTGGACCGACATGGTCAAGATGCGAATGCGACCACCCGCCGCGTCTTGAAATCGCTGAAACTCGTCCCAGTCGGGCGCTTTGCAATGCTCGACCGGATGGGCCCCGCGCGGGCCATCTTCCGTGGCAAAGTACGGTCCTTCCTGGTGGATGCCCACGACCGCCTCGCCCACGTCGCGCCACTGTTCGCAGGCCGCCGCGACCTGCCGCATGCCATGCGACAGCACGTCAAAACTCTGCGTGGTGAACGTGGGGCA
>CAYLYE010000218.1:0-10358 GCA_964387325.1 uncultured Planctomycetaceae bacterium | reverse complement strand
AAGGGGTGTTTGTCGACGGCTACGCAATGGACGAGGGAGAATGCACCGGGCCGGCCAGCGCTCGCGCCGTGCTGTTGCATCCCGACGTCGATGCGGCCGTGTTTGAAACCGGACGTGGCGGAATTTTGCGGTCCGGACTCGGTTTCGATCAGTGCTCGGTCGCCGTGGTCTTAAATGTCGGGATCCCGGATCGCCTGGGGCATCACGATATCGAAACGCCCGAGAAAATGGCGCTCGTCAAGCGCTCGGCCGTCGATGTGACCCTCAAGGGTACGGGCGTCGCGGTGCTCAATGCTCAGGATCCGCTCGTGGCGGCGATGGCGACCTACAGCCGTGGCACGACCACGTTCTTTGCCGATCGAGCGGATGATCCGATCGTTGCCGAACATGTCCAACAAGGCGGACGTGCGGTGATCGCCTCGGCCGGTCAGATCGTGCTCGTCGAGGGGGCTCAGCAGACTCCGCTGATGTCGCTGTCCGATGCGCCATTAACCCTTGGCGGTCGTGTGCCGTTTCAGGTACAAAATGTGCTCGCGGCCGTTGCGGCCGGCTGGGCCGTTGGCCTGTCGCTCGATTTGTTGCGGCAGGGCGTAAAGTCGTTTCAACCTGATTTGGCGACGACCATCGGACGGTTCAATCTCATCGAGTATGGCTCAGCCAAAGTGCTTCTCGATCACTGTCACAACGAAGGGGCGCTAACCGCGCTGGTCGCCGCCTTGGAGGCGATACCGCATCGCCGCCGCACGGTGGTCTATTCCGCATTCGGTGATCGCCGCGAGGCCGATATCGTGCGACAAGGCGAGCAGCTCGCCGCGGCTTTTGATCGGGTTTTTCTCTTTGACCACGACAACACGCACGATCGGCGGCAGGGAGAAATTCCGTCGCTCTTGCAGCAGGGATTGGCTCACGGTGGCCGCGTGCAACAGTTGATCGTGAGCGACTCGCCGACGACGGCCGTGCAGCAGGCCCTAGCCGAAGTGCAGTGCGAGGAGTTGATCGTGATTCAAACCGGCGTATGCCATACGGCGCTCATCGAGGCTTGTCGGATCCTGGGCCTGGAATTGCCCAATGAGCTGCGCGGGGCACTGCACGAGGCCCCGTCAGCCAGTCTGGGCTATTGATCCACAGCTAAATAGCTTAACTAGGCCGAGCAACGCGAGGCCGGTATTTCCGGACTCCCGCTGGTTGTCCTGTTAAGTTCATTATCTGAACCTCAATAACAACCCGCCTGGCTAGACGACAGCAGTCGCGATGGGTCGCGTGGCGGCGACCACCGGACGAACCAAGCTGCGCAGGTTTTGTTCAGACAGCAATTCTTGTCGGCGAAACGCGACGTCCGCTGGCCCTTCGAGTCCAATTTTGACTCGATTGCCGCGGATCTCGACGATCCGCACGCGAATGTTGTCGCCGATGACGATTTCTTCTCCGATTTTACGACTGAGAACGAGCATGATCCGTGCTCCGCACAAGGACTCCCCCTTCACGATTTCCCTACACTGCTGAGAATTCTAGGCTCCGGATGTTACCCGACCATTGGAAGCAGATGTGGAATCCGTCATGATGCCTTAAATGGTGAAGCCCGAGACCGTGTCTTGGGAGCGTCACACGCATCAAGTTGGCTACCCAATCGAGGGGCCCAGTGTGTTCTGGGCCTCCCGGAATAATGACTTTTCGTCAGAGTGATATCAGGGATAGTTAGCCCCTTGGTTTTCGATCGTGTGTCCACCGAGCATTGAGACCGGCGCCTGAGCAGCATTCTTCGATGAGTACCAAAACTGCTGAAATCCACGAGCAATTCGCCCGCAGTTGGCCATCGCAGGCTTGGTGCGATGTGCCGGTCGTCGTGGCGGTTTCGGCTGGTGCCGACAGTGTCGCACTGCTGCGGTTGCTCGATGCTCAGGTGCGGCAAAATGGCGGGCGGCTCAGCGTGGCCCATATCCATCATCATTTACGGATCGAAGCCGACGGCGATCAATGCTTTGTCCAAGAACTAGCTGGACACTTAGGCCACCCGTTTCACGCCGTCGATGGTGACGTCCGTCAGCACGCTGACTTGCAGCGAGATGGTCTCGAAGCGGCCGCGCGAACCGTGCGATTGCAAGCACTCAGAACGATCGCCGAGCGCATCGGCGCTCGCTACGTGGTCTTGGCTCATACGGCCGACGATCAGGCGGAGACCATTTTGCACAGAATTGTGCGCGGCACCGGGCTCGCAGGACTCACGGGCATGCGTCGCTCACGACCCTTGAGCCCGAGTTGCGCGTTGATTCGCCCCTTGTTGTCGTTTCGGCGTCAACAACTGCGCGACTATTTGCAGGCCATTGGTCAATCCTTTCGCGAAGACGCGAGCAATGTGGATACGCGATTTACACGCAATCGTCTGCGGCACGATTTGCTCCCCAAATTGGCCGAAGATTACAATCCTCGGGTCGTCGAAGCTCTGACACGGTTGGGGACACTGGCACGTGAAGCCCAGGGAGTGATCGATGCTTTGGTGGACAACCTGTACGACCGCGCGGTGATCGACGAGCGGGGACAGGTGCGTGTCGCCCTGGACACGTTACGGGGGGCGGGTGATTATCTTGTGCGGCAACTGTTTATCCGGATTTGGCAGCAGCGCGGTTGGCCGATGCAGTCGATGGGGCATGACGAATGGAGCCGACTCGATGAGGCCGTGCGCCTTGGTTCCGGGCAGTCGTTTGATCTGCCCGACGGCATCCACCTCACGGTCGATGCCCGTCACTTGGTGCTCGCGGCACCGCGTGAGACGTGAGAATTGCGCTACGGCCGGTTGACCCCCGGGGCGTAAGTCGGCACAATGTCGTGCTTTATGTGTAGGGTTCCAGTCGGAGTGACGGGATGTTCGAGTTCGGCAAACGTATTCTCTTCGTTGGCTTTGGGTCGGTGGCACAATGCACCCTGCCCGTTTTGGCCAAGCACTTCAAGATGCCGTTGTCGAACATCACGGTGATCGACTTTGAAGATCGAACCGAGCAGATTGCTCCTTGGATCGCACAGGGGGTTCGTTTTGTTCAGGAGCGGATCGCGCCAGAGAACCTTGGCGAAGTTCTTTCACGCTATCTGTCCAACGGCGACGTGCTCATCGATCTGGCCTGGAACATCGATTGCTGCGAGATCATTCACTGGTGTCACGACCACGGCGTGCTCTATCTGAACACGTCGGTCGAGGTCTGGGACCCGTACGATCATAGCTTCTACTCGCCCCCGACCCAGCGCACGCTTTACTGGCGGCACATGAACATCCGCCGCATGAAGCTCAAGTGGAAAAAGCCAGGGCCGACGGCCGTCATCGAACACGGCGCGAACCCGGGGCTGATCTCCCACTTTGTCAAGCAAGGGATGATCGACATTGCCGAGCGGTTGTTTGCGCGTCGCAAGGTGACGGGGCCCGATGCCGAAGTGCTGCGACAATTGATCACCGATCGCGAGTTTAATCGCTTGGCGCACAAGCTCGGCATCAAGGTGATTCACTGCTCAGAGCGTGACACGCAGATGGCCGCTGTGCCCAAGCAGGTCAACGAGTTCGTGAACACCTGGAGCGTCGAAGGGTTTCGCGAAGAGGGGACCACGACGGTCGAAATGGGCTGGGGCACGCACGAAAAAGAGCTGCCGCCGAATGCCTTTCAGCATAGCGAAGGCCCTCGCAATCAAATCTGCTTGGCGCAGATGGGCATGAATACGTGGGTTCGTTCGTGGGTCCCCAACTCGACGATCCGCGGCATGGTCGTACGCCACGGCGAAGCGTTTACCATTTCCGACAAGCTTACCGTTTGGGAAGGTGACCGCGCCGTCTACCGTCCCACGGTACACTATGCTTACTGCCCTTGCGACGCGGCGATCGCCTCGTTACACGAGCTGCGCGGGTATGACTACGCCGTGCAAGCCAAGCAGCGAATTATGCGCGACGAGATTGTCGCCGGCAGCGACATGCTCGGCGCGCTGCTGATGGGACACGCGTATCATTCGTGGTGGACCGGCAGCGACTTGAGCATCGAAGAGTCGCGCAAGCTTGTGCCGCATCAGAACGCGACCACGATGCAAGTTGCCATCGCCGTCGTCGCCGCGACCAAGTGGATGATCGAGCATCCGGTGATGGGCATCTGCGTCCCCGACGACTTGCCGCACGACTACATCCTCGCCATTTGCAAACCGTACTTGGGCAAAGTCTTGTCGACCCCCTCGGACTGGACTCCGCTCAAGCATTATCAGAACGCGTTCGAAGGCTACGTCGACGCCGATATCGATCCTAACGACCCGTGGCAATTCAAGAATTTCTTAGTGGGTGAGCGTAACTAGCATGATTACACGCGAGCAGATTCAGCAATTGGCGGCCGAGCACGGTACACCGCTGTTCATTGTCGACCACGATGTGTTGCGCGAGAACTATCGAACCTTCAAGCGGCATTTGCCTCGCGTGCAGGCTTACTACGCCGTCAAAGCCAACTCGGATCCTGAAATCGTCCGCACCTTTTTCAAGGAAGGGGCTAGCTTCGACGTCGCCTCGATCGCCGAGTTCCGCAATGTCTACGACAACATCAAGGACATGCCCCCCAAGGAACGGCAGGACTTCATTTGGGATAAGATCATCTACGCCCACCCGATCAAGGACACGGCGACGCTCACCGAGTTAAACCAGTACAAGCCACTTGTCACGTATGACAACTTCGCCGAGATCGGCAAGATCAAGAAATTCGCCCCTCAGGCGGGCCTCGTGCTGCGCATTCGCGTTCCCAACACCGGCGCGGTCGTCGAGCTGTCCTCGAAATTCGGCGCGTCGTCGGGCGAAGCCGTCGATCTGATCATCGAGGCGTTCAAGGCGGGGCTGGTTGTCGAAGGCCTGAGCTTCCACGTCGGCAGCCAATGCACGAACTTTGCCAACTACGTGCAGGCACTCAATCTGGCCGCGTCCATCTTCAAGGAGGCCCACGAGCGCGGTCATCCCGAGGTGAACATCCTCGACATCGGCGGCGGTTTTCCCACGCCGTACGACCAGCACGTCAAGCCCTTCGAGCAGCTCGCGCAAATGCTCAACGCCGAATTCGATCGGCTGTTCCCCAAAGAGGTCGAGATCGTCGCCGAGCCCGGACGTTTTCTTGTCGCCACCTCAGCCATCGCCGTCTCCAGTGTCGTGGGCAAGGCGGTCCGCGATGGCAAGCAGTGTTACTACATCAACGACGGTGTCTATCACACCTTCTCGGGCGTGATTTTCGACCACATCCAGTATCACTTCAAGTCGTTCAAGTCAGGTCCCACGCAGATTTGCTCCGTGTTCGGCCCCACCTGCGACGCGCTCGACACGATTTCGCTGTCCGAGGAGCTGCCCGACCTCGAGTTGGGTGATTTGCTTTACGCCGAGAACGTCGGCGCATACACGCACGCCTCGTCGACCCACTTCAACGGCTTCCCGCCGGCGAAGGTGGTCCATGTCAATCGATAAGATGGCTCGGGGGCGAACCCAGCCGGTGGGTCAATAGGCCGCCGGCTTTTTGTTCGCTTCCGGTGTGCCTGCGTCGGCGGGTAAATCGCCGACGTGGACGAGCATGTCGAACCACTCGCCATAACGTCGGTCGTTGACCGTCACGTCCAAGGCGACTAGGTGCGTCCCTTGAGGCGCGTTCTTGGCCACGCTCAATTGGACGGGATACATGTTGAGCCCCTCGGGAGCGGTTGTTCCCTCGATCACCGGCGGCTGGCAGGTGATGCCCGGCGGGACATGCACCGCGATGCGATGTTTGTGCGGATGGTTCAGGTGATTGCGCACCTTGATGACCACCTCGGCCGTTTCGCCCGGCTTGAGCTGCGTGCGGTACGGATAGGCTTGTACCCAGTAAGGGTCGAACATCACGCGGTAGTCGTCTTCGGCACTCAACTCGCGATACACCTCGCGCAATTCGTGCATCCGCTTTTGGAACCGGCCGATCAATTCAGCCGGCTCGTCGATGGCCCAGCAGTGACCGCCGATCAGCAGGTCGGGACCCAAGTTGTGCAGGTAATCGGCCGCATAGATATAGCCCTCTTCGAGCGTCCCACCGTTGCGGGCCAGCACGCATTCGTTGCCACCCTGCTTCGGGTCTTTCGAGCTGGCGAAGATATTATCGCCCGTAAAGGCCACGTGTTGGCCGTCGATCTGGCCATGCAGGCAGGCATGGTACTTGGTCTGTCCCGGCATCCAATCGACGGCGAACGTGTAATCCTGCCAGTAAATCACCGCGCCGTCTTTGAGCACGCGATCGAACTTGAGCGGGCCCAAGTTGCGTCGCCGGTCGGTATAAAACGGCAGCATGGCCGAGAGGTCGTAATCCCACGGTCGCTCGAACTTGTCGGCGATCCCCTCCATGGTCCAAAGCTGCGCGCCGTATTTTTGCCGCACATGTTCGGCGTCGAGAGCGTGATCACCGTGCATGTGGGTCACAAAAATCGCATCGATCTTTTTGAGCCCGAGCCGTGCTTTGGCGCGTTCGAACATTTGATCCAAAAACGTCACGTCGAACAATCCGCAGTCGACGAGCAGCGCGTGCCCTGAGGGGGCCAAGATCATTGCAAAGTTGACCCAGTAGTTAGGCCCGCGGAACTTATACAGATGCGGCGTCACTTGCCACAGATGCGGCACCGTCGAGGGCCGCGAGACGTTGTCTTGATCGCAATTCGCAAATCGATTCGAGTCGTAGCCGCGAATGTAGAGATCGCCTAGTCGACGGAGCTTGGTCACATAATCATCGAGCTCTTGTTTCGCCTCGCGCACCACGGGCCCATGCGCGGGGAGCAAGAGCGACGGCTCGTAACCGGCAATTTGGGCGGCACTGTTCCCCAGGGCATACAACCCCGCCGCGAAACCGTAGTCCCATTCGACATCGAACCAGTTGTGCAGCTTGCCGCCGGCGAGCATCAAGTCGCCGCTGAACGCCAGCCACCGTTTGCCATCCTTGAGCATGTAGGCCATGTGACCCGGGCTATTGCCTGGCGTTTCGACACACCAGAATTCACGGCCTCGCCAAGTGAAATCGTCCATCTTTTTGAACGTGTGATCGACCTTGATCGGCTCGACCGGTGGGCGAACATAACTCGTGCCGTGAACGGCGAACGTGTCGCTCAATTGTGGCCGCATCTTGCGAAACGACGTGGGCTGCTCGAAGAACGCCCGCTCGTTGGCCGGCACGGCGATTTTCGCCCCCAGCGACTTGAGCCGCGCCGCCCCTTGGCACTGCTCGCGATGATGATGCGTGAACCACACCCACTCGATGTTTTTGACTCCGATCTTGCTCAACTGATCGAGCACAGAACCGTCGCCCAGGTCGATGATGATCGCCGAGTCGCCATCGCGAATGATGTAGCTGTTGCAGCTCGAGGGCCAGAGGAAGATATTCGGAGCGACTTCAATCAGGCTAGGCATGATCGTTATCCGACGACGAGGGGCTTGAGACATACCACATCAGCATGGACCGATCGGGCGAGCGTTGCAAGTGACTCGCCTCGTTCCGAGACGCATTTCTTGCCGGAGGGCTCTGGCCGAAGCAGAGTCCTTATCCTAAGTTGATGCACATCAAAACCGCCCCTTTTTCCCGTCGAGGGATTTTTATGTCGATCGCTTCACGAGTGTTCGTCGTGTCATTGTTCTTCGGCTTGTGCGGCACGCTCACGCTGGCTGCCGAGCCCAGCGGTGAGTTAGCCAAAAAGCTCTCGGGAGTCACGTTCGATCATTACGCCCAGGCGCCCGGCTACTCCGAGGGGCCCACGTGGCGCAACGGCGACGTGTTCTTCTGTAGCGGCGGCTTGCTGCGGGTCGACGCCCAACGGCAGGTCAGCAAGTACCTCGAGATCGGTCCTGCCGGAACGGTTTTACGCGGTGACGGACACCTGCTCATCGCCGACAACAAATTCAAAGCGATTCTCGATCTGGCCCCCGACGGCAAGCTCGGCGTGATTGTTGACCGCCTCGGCACCATGCCCCTGCGCGGGCTCAATGACTTGACCGTCGATGCTCGCGGCAACATTTACTGGACCGACCCTACAGGCTCGTCGCTCAAAGAGCCGATCGGCGATTTGTACCGAGTGCAGCCCAACGGCCGCGTCGATCGCATCGGCTCGGGGCTCGCGTTTCCGAACGGCATCGAGGTCGATCCGGCCAGCAAGTTTCTGTATGTCATCGAGTCGCAGTCGAAAAAAATCCTTCGCTATGCTTTGCCCGAGGCGAACGACGTACTCGGCAAGGCCGAGGTCTTTTACGATCTCGAAGGCTCGGGCGGAGACGGTTGTGCGTTCGATGCGGCAGGTAATCTGTGGGTCGCCGACTTCCATCGACCCGACTCGAAGACGGGACGCATCACCGTATTGAGCCCCAGGGCCGAGGTGCTCGCATATCTGCCGCTGCCCAGCAAGGTGGTGAGCAATATCGCCTTCGGAGGACCAAATCATGACGAGATCTTTTGCACCACGGGCGATCCCCCGGGCGTGTTTCATGCCAAGGTCGGAGTCAAAGGCTTCGCGGGACACCCGGGCGTGGCGATGTCGATCACGCGCTATTTGAATGTCGTGCCGCTCAAGGTTCACGCCGATGCAGCGGCGCTCCGCAAAGTGGCGCAAGTCGCCGCCGAGGCCAAACTCGTCGACAATAAATTCTCAGCGGCCACGACCGATGAACTCAAGTCATTGTTCGCCGGGCTGACCGATTCCCAACTGACAGCCGAGGCGAGCAAGCTCGTCGAGCAACTCGAAGGCGCTGCGGCACGGCACGCTCAAGATCGCCTGTTGCTCGCCGAGGTGAAGCGGCACGGCGGCAAGGCGATCCTCGACGGGACCGGCCCACGCTCTCTGCGCGAGATCGTCGGCGACGACGCACTCGCCGTGTTCGCACGCATCGTGGAACTCGAACTGAACGAACGAACCGATGGCCATAAAGAAGCGGTTCCTAAACCCATCTCGGCCCGAGTTAATAATGACACGCTCAAGCTACTCGCCGGACAAGATGCCTTGCGGCGGCTCGAATTGTCGGGCACGGCTGTCACGAGCGACGGGCTCGTGCATCTGAAAGACCTCAAAGCACTCGAGATTCTCAATATCTGCCTGACCGCGTGTGACGACAGCGGCTTTGAACACCTGGCCGCCTTGACGAACATGAAGCGAATGGTGATCTGCGCCTCGAAAATCACCGGCTCGGGTTTTAAACACCTCGGCGGCATGAAGCAGCTCGAGTCGATCAACTTGCACTCGGCACCCGCCTCGGACGAAGGCTTGGAAGCGATCGGCAAGTTGACGAGCCTGCGACGATTGGAAATCGTGCATACCAAGGTGACCGACGCGGGACTCAAACACGTCGCCAACTTGACGAACCTGCGGCAGTTGCATGTCCACGGCCCCGAGACAACCCCGACCGCCCTGCCCTTCATCGGTCAGTTGCAAGACCTGTACGAGCTCGACGTGTACGATAAGGCGGCCAGCAACGAGACGCTCGTGCAGATCGCCAAGCTCCCCAAGCTGCGACTGCTCTTGCTCGTCAACGGCGTGTTTGACGACGAAGGGGTCAAACAGCTCGCGAAGCTCACAACGCTTGAATCGCTCGCGCTCAACTCGAACAAGGTGACCGATGCGGCGGTCGAGCATCTGCTGGGTCTGACGAACCTGCGTAAGCTGAATATCGGCGGCACAAAAATCACGGCCGCTGGTCGACAACGGCTCGCCGAGCGACTCTCCAAGTTGGTCATTAGCCCGTAAGCGTCGTAGGTTGCTGCGTAGTCGTTTATAGCTGAGAAAGAGTTTTATCGTGAACATGAATTTGTCAGGTCGGGTCGCGGTCGTCACGGGGGGATGCAGCGGCATCGGACGCGCCACGGCCGTGCTGCTCGCTGAGCACGGAGCACGCGTGTTCGTGGGGGACATGAACCTACGCGCCGACGAGAACCAGGCTCGCTTTAGCAAGCTGGGCATTGTCTCGCAGCCGTGCGACGTGCGACAGAATGCCGATGTCGAATCGCTCCTCAACGCCGCGATCACCCAGGCCGACGGCATCGACATTCTGGTGAACAACGCGGGCATTGCGATGGTCAAGCAAATCCCCGACGTTAGCGAGGCCGAATGGGACGCCTGTCTCGACACGAATTTTAAGTCGGCATTTCTCGCCTCTCGGTTGGCGATTGTCTCGATGAAAACGCGGGGTGGCGGGGCGATCGTCAACGTCTCCAGCAATGCAGGTCTCCTGCCGCGGGCCCACGATCCGGTTTACTCGACCAGCAAAGGGGCGCTGATCGCATTCACCAAAAGTCTGGCCCTGTCGCATGCCCACGACTGCATTCGGGTCAACGCCGTGTGTCCAGGCCCGGTCGGAGACACAGGCATGATGAACG
>CAYLYE010000217.1:0-10416 GCA_964387325.1 uncultured Planctomycetaceae bacterium | reverse complement strand
ACATCGAACGGCGTATCACTAAAGGGATCGAGCGACCCGCTCTGCAACAGATTCGCGTTGCGCGAGTGGGTGCGCACGACCTGATCGCCGCGCGACTCAAGTCGCTGGCAAAGGGCGGTGCCCAAGAAGCCCGACGATCCGGTGACGAGAATGTGCATGGTTAGTTCAAGTTCACGTCCGGGTCGATGGGGAAATAGAACTCGACACCCCGGGCAAGCAAATCCTGATTGCGGGCTAAAATCTCGCGCTTAAAATTCCAGGCCAGCACGTAATACACGTCCGGCGGCGCACTCAGTTCCGACTCGATCAGAATCGGCAAGTGGGCCCCGGGCGAGAACAGTCCTTTGCGCAGAGTGTTGCGTTCGACGAGACAATCGAGATGACGCTTATCGAGCCCGAAGTAATTGATGAGCGTATTCCCTTTCACAGGCGCGCCCATGCCGTACACGCTTTTGCCTTGTGATCGAACGCGCTCCAGATAGGCGACGTTCTCGATCTTGAGTTGTTCGATGCGGCGAGCGAGCGCCTGATAGGCGCCGATCTTGTTGCAGCCGCTCGCCTCTTCGGACGCGAGCAGCGACTTGAGTTCGGGGCTCTGAGGTCGCGCCCCTTGGTGTGTGGCAAACGCGACAATCGAACCGCCGTGAATGGGTCTCAGCGTCGCGTCGAACAGTTCCAGGCCGTGACGACCGAGCACTTCCTGAATCGTCTGGAGCGTGTAATACAGCAGATGCTCGTGATAAATCTGGTCGAATGCGCAGATCTCCATGATCCGCTTCATGTACAAAAACTGCACGACGAACACGCCGTCGCGCTTCAGTGACTTGCGAATCGCTTCGGTCACGCTGTGTAATTCTTCGAGGTGGAAAAATACTCCGGCCGCGTTGATGATGTCGAATGAGCGTCCGATTTCGGCGGCGCTCGACTCGTTGAAGAACGCGTTGACGGTATTGATCCCCGCCTCGACGGCGATCTTGGCTGTGGTGCGCGACGACTCGACCCCCAGGACATCGTAGCCCAGGTCACGAAAGTGCTTGAGCTGCGTACCGTCATTGCTGCCGATATCCAGCACGGTGCGCGGACGGTCATGGGTCGTGAGTCGCGAGTCGGCCTGGGTCGCAACCCATTTGAAATGCTCGCTGAGCGACTGAGTGATGCCCGACAGGTACGTGTGGTCGCCGAACATCACCTCTTTTGGCACGGTGTAGTCCAGCTGCGCCGTCGAACAGTCATGACAGTAGACCACGCGCAAGGGGTAAATCGGCTCCTTGCCCACCTCGTCGGCGCGGAGAAAATGATTGCACCAGGGTTGATTACCAAGGTCAATCACGCGCTCCAGGTTCGATCGGCCGCAAGTACGGCAGGCGTTGCTCATGTGGTGGCGGCTCGACGCATGACAAGGGCTCGACAACCCGACGAGTCAACCTTACCTTTTCGAGCCTCGACTGAGGATCGACCAAGTGTCGAGAAGTCGGAAATTGAAGGGAACGACGAGATAAGTTGTGACGGTTATCAAAACTGCGGTGGCTGCAACTAGACCCGTGACAGCCGACAAGACGGGAATATCTTGTTCATTGTAGTGTCGCGCGACCCCCTTTCAAGGAATCGTTCCGTCGATTGCCGCAGCTTAGTGGTCCGGTCGTAACGGTTGGCGCGACTGGAGTGATTAGTCGCGAACGAGTACGATACGCGCTCGGCTCAGTTTCTCTATTCTCTCCACAATAGCGGTGTGATTGTCATGGCTGTGTCTCGTGCTCTGGCGTCGAAAAAGGCTCCTTCCCAAAGTAACTCGTCACAGGCGCTCGAGCCCGATCTGAAAGCGGCTCGCAAACGGGTCGTCGAGCTGATGGGCATCCCCGGCAAGAGCGGTCAAGAAACGGCCGTGCGACAGTACATCATCGACCAGTTGAAGAGCGCCGGCGTGCCATCGAGTGCCATTCGTTGTGACAACGCGCACGAGAAGATTCCGATGGGGGGCGAAGTCGGCAATCTCATTTGTTCGCTGCCGGGCACACAGAGCGGCCCGCGTCGCATGCTGATGGCGCACTTGGATACCGTGCCGTTGTGTGTCGGATCGAAGCCGGTTGTCAAAGGGAACTTGGTTCGCTCGGCCGACAAGAACACGGCGCTGGGCGCCGACGATCGGGCCGGGTGTGCCGTCGTGCTCACCGCCGCGCTCGAGATCGTGCGCCGCAAGCTGCCGCATCCGCCGCTGACATTTTTCTGGCCGGTGCAAGAGGAGGTCGGCCTCTACGGAGCGCACTATGTCGACCTCAAGTTGCTCGACAAGCCGAAATTAGTGTTCAACTGGGACGGCGGCTCGCATGAAAAGCTAACGGTCGGCGCGACCGGCGCGTATCGCATCACGATCGACGTCTCGGGCATCGCCAGCCATGCCGGCGGGGCGCCCGAGCAAGGGGTGAGCGCCATTACGATCGCGTCCGTCGCCATCGCTCGACTGCACGAACAAGGCTGGCTCGGCGATGTGCGAAAGAAAGATCGTCGCGGCACCAGCAATGTCGGTGTCATCGAAGGGGGCCAAGCGACCAATGTTGTGACCGATCGCGTCCACGTCCGAGCCGAGTGTCGCAGCCATGATCCTGAGTTCCGCAAGGAAATTCTTGCTGCGATCGAGGGGGCGTTCCGTGATGCAGTCGCGGCGGTGAAAAATATCGGCGACGCTGTCGGCTCGGTGAAGATCACGAGCCGCATGGATTACGAGGCGTTTAAGCTCGCCGACGACGCGGCGTGTGTGTTGGCCGCCGAGGCTGCGGTTCGTTCGACGGGCGGGTCTCCACTGCGAGCTATTAGCAACGGTGGACTCGACGCGAACTGGCTCAGCGCTCGCGGCCTGCCGACCGTGACGCTGGGATGTGGGCAGATGAACGCACACATGACGAGCGAGTGCCTCGACCTGCGCGAGTTCGATCAAGCCTGCCGCGTCGGTTTGCGTCTGGCCACTGCGACCGAAGCGGGTTAGTGACACTGACGAGTCGCGTGTCTTGACCGGCTACCGCCTCACACAACACGCTCGGTCTTGAGCCATTGCAGTGTGCCGCGGAAGGCCGTGACCGTGCGTTCGAGATCGTCATCGCTATGCACGGCCGACGTGGGACCACCGGGCCAGGAGAACAACTCGACCCCGTGCAGAATCATGCCCAGCCGCAGTAACTGGAGCGTCTGGCGATCGACGCTCTTGAGCACCTTGTAGTCGCAGCGACCCGCGAGCACATCGGCCGGACTGAGCGGCAGTTGTTGTGGGTTGGTGAAGATATGAAAGCCTGAATAGGTACCGTAGACGACCCACGGCACGCTCTCGGCTACGCACACTTGATGCAGCGCGTCGCGTAGTCGGGCGGCATAGCGATTCGCGCGCTCACAGGCGTCGGTCGAGCCGACGATTTCGAGCGTGGCGATGCCCGCCGCCGCCGAGAGTGGATTGGCGTTGAAGGTCCCTTGATGGGGCACCTTCTCGCGTCCTTGCTTGGTGATGCCAAAGTCAAGTTGCTCCATGATCTCGCGACGACCGGCGATCGCGCCCCCGGGCAGCCCACCGGCCACGATCTTGGCCAGCGTGGTCAGGTCGGGTCGAATGCCGAGCGCGACTTGCGCTCCGCCGGGCGAGCAACGAAAGCCCGAGATCACCTCGTCGAAAATGAACACGATGTTGCGTTCGAGCGTCTGCTTGCGCAAGAAATGCAAGAACGCGGGCAACACTGGCACCATGCCCCAGCTGGCACCGGTGGGCTCAATGATCACGGCGGCCACGTCGTCGCGCTGCAATACGGCGAGCGTCGCGGCCTCGTCTCCCGGCGGCACGAGCAACACTTCCTCGGCAATACCACCAAGGACACCGGGGGTCGGTGAGCCATCAAAGTGGTTCGACACACCAAACGCCATGTGGTCGTGCCAGCCATGAAAATGGCCAAGAAAGCGGACGATCTTGCGTCGGCCGGTGTACGCCCGGGCCAACCGGATCGCGAGCAGCGTGGATTCAGTTCCCGAGGCGGTAAAGCGGACCCGGTCGGCGCTCGGCAGCAGTTGCTTGACCAGTTCCCCCCAGCGGATTTCCAGTTCATGACACGCGCCAAAGTGGGTGCCCCGCTCGGCCTGTTTGCGAACTGCCTCGACGACCGCCGGATGACAGTGTCCCAGCAGCAACGCGCCGTGCCCGCCGGTGTAGTCAACGTAGTCGTGACCATCGACATCCCATTTGTGCGAGCCTGCGGCGCGCTCGATGTAGAGCGGATAGGGCTCCAGGTGGCGGCTGTCATGCGTGATGCCGCTAGGAAAGACCTCGCGGGAACGCGCGGCCGCTGCGGCCGACTTGGGCGTGCGTTGGCGATACGAGTCGATAATTGTGCTGACGCGCTCGGCGGTGGCCATCGGCGAAAGGTCCTGCGAGGTGAGTGGAGGGCAGTTGATTACGCTTGTCAATGTATCATTGCGCTCGGATGGATGCCAACGTTGGTACCGTCGCGCGAAATAGATTTGCCGAGTGACGGAACTTTTTGCCATACTGCGCGTCGAATCTCATAAGCAGCGAAACATTGCGAATTCAACTTCAAGGAGCCGACGATGACTCGGAACCGATTGAGTAATCTGGTCGTGGCAAGTTTGTTTCTCCTGCCAGGCGTCTCGACGGCTTGGGCCGATATTCCTCCCCGGCCACCCGTGTTGCCGCCGGGCAAGCAAGCACATCCGATCTCCGTTCAAACGGATATCAACAGCGAATTTTCAGTCTTACGTATTCCCCGAGCGTTCTTGCCGCAGGGTAAAGGACCGCAGGCGAACGTCCCGCTGCTTGAGCGTTTCGATGCGACACGGAGTATCGTCGCAGCGCTGGCCCTGTCGCTGGGTGTGGTTGGTATGTTGTTCTTGCGTAAGCGGCGGATCGGAGGTGTTGCTGCACTCGTCGTTGCGACGAGTGTACTGACCGGAGTAACCGTCGAACTTTGGGCCAACGCACCTGCACCTCCGCCGATGGTTTTGAACACTCCATTTCAAGGGGACGTGATTGTCGAGGTTGTTGAGCAAGGTCCCGTCGTATCGCTTGTGATCGGTACAAAAGCCAAGTCGCGAGGTAATCGATTCCAGCCTCCCCCGACGTCAAATGCACCGAACGCTCTAGGCGCGCCGAGCAAGTCATTGCCGTAACAACCGTCACGTGAGCGTCTCGGTATGAGCACGTCCGTCTCTCAATCGACGATCGAACCTGCTGGGCTCGCGTCCAGCGCGCAGCGCTTCGCGGCGGTGCTCGTTGTATTGACGTTGTCGCTCGCCTTGCTCTCGGGCACACTGCCGCTGAGCGTGTCGATCGTCGGAGTGTTTCTCTTCGCGGGCCCCCATAACTGGATGGAGGCCCGGTATTTTCTGGCGCGCATGCCTGCCCGTTGGGGAGCGCTGCGAAGTTATTTCTCGCTCGGGATCGCAGGGACGATCACCCTCACGGCAGCGTTTGCCTTGTTGCCGTACGTGGCCCGTGAGTGGAGTTGGAGTGGCGAGCACTGGGACATCGCGCTCTCGTCGTGGAACACGCTGCTCGCTCTCTGGATCACGGCATTGGCGCTGTTGCGAGCGCGACAAAATCCGCGGCGCGACTGGAGTTGGCTGCCGCTTGTGACCGGCGGTGTGGTGGCCTTGGCGTGGCTTTGGCCATTGGCCTGGGATTTGGCGCTCGTGTATCTGCATCCGCTCGTGGCCTTGTGGTTTCTTGATCGCGAGCTGGGACGGCAGCACCGTGCGTTGCGCGTCGTGTATCGTCGCGTGCTGCCGCTGGTTCCGTTGTGTGTGGCGCTGCTGGCTTGGCAGTTGGCCGGTGCGGCCGATTTAAGCGGCAACGATGCTTTGAGTTGGCGGATCACGCAGCACGCGGGGGCCGACATTGTTCGCGGTGTGTCGACCCATTTCCTGGTCGCCACGCATGTGTTCCTCGAATCGTTGCACTATGCGGTCTGGCTCATCGCGATCCCTCTGGTGACGTTCACGGCCGCGCCGTGGCGTTGGGAGCAGATACCACTCGCCCGTCGCGGCGGAGGGTGGTCGAAACTGGTCAAAACCATACTGCTCCTCGGCGCGACGGCAACGGTTTTGTTCTGGGTCGGCTTCAGTGCCGATTATGCCGTGACCCGTGACATCTACTTCACGGTCGCCATGCTACACGTGCTGGCCGAGGTACCATTCCTGTTACGGCTACTTTAATCCACGGCTGGGCGACAATCGATGAATTCAACAACACTCTGGGAGTTTTTGCCCCGGGGTTACGCACTGACCGTGCTGATCGAGTTGCCGATTCTGCTCATCGGGTTGTCGCAGCGTCATCCGTGGCGCGAACGGTTCATCGCCGGCTTCACCTTGACGGCGGCCACCTATCCGATCGTGGTCATCGTGATGCCGCTCATGCTCGGGCTCGAAGCGCCACGCTGGCTGTACTTGAGCCTGGCAGAGACCTTCGCGCCGCTGGCCGAGTGCGCGCTGTTCGGATGGCTGTTCGTGTCAGTGTATCCTCGCGATGTTCGCGCGACGCTGCGCGATATGAGTGCCATTGTGTTGGCGAACGTGGCGTCGTTTGTGATCGGCGAATTGTTTTTTCTAATCGTCGAATAATCTTCGCCGCGGCTTACGAGCGGAGCGCGTTACCGTCGCCACTCGAAGGTGAGCCCGTTGGCGTTGGGGGCCGCATAAGGGAAAATCCGCACGCCGGTGTTTCCTTCCGTCTGATTGACGGCCGACACGGCGAAGACGCCCATGCTCCAACCTAAGATCACCTGTGAGAGGTAGTGTGCGTCGTCATTGATGCGCGACAGGCCGGTGAGTGTCGAGCCGCCGACCAGGACCACCTTGAGCGGAATCGAGTCGGTCATCTGCGCGGCGGTCAGGAAGGGGATCGACCCCATGAAAGCGTGGCCGCTGACACCGTTATTGTCTTGAAACGGTTTCCAGGCGCTATTGTACGGTTGTTCGCCCGGCCGCGAGGCGCCGGTCACGAACTGCATAAGCAGCATGGGCGGAAAACCCACGGCCGTGGCGCGGAACGAGCGTTGGCCCCATTGGCCGATCCAGCCGCCCACGGGGCGTTCGTCGAATGTGGCTCCGATGAGCATGGCCGCCGCGTAACTCGGGACCACGATTAAACCTTCACCGAACACCTTGAAGGCATGCAGCGTCGAGGACTGACCGATGTTATTTTGCCACGAATCGCGAAATTGCTGATCGAGATTCGTGTTGGCCAGAATGGCACCGCCACCAAAGATGAGCGACATACGGCCGAAATTTTGCCACGTGTAGTAGTTCTTGTGATCGGCGACGATCTGCGCCACGAACAATCGCGATCGAGCAACCGGGCCATGCGTCAGAGGCAGGTCGTTGCTCAGCGGACTCGGCTCGAATAGGCCTGAGTTATCAAATGCCGAGGGAGACGGACGCCAAGGCTCTTGGCCCGTCGGGGCGGGAACGATCTCAGCAGAGGACGGAGACCCCGGCGGAAAAATCGGCGTCGGCGGAGCAATCGCGGAGGTGAAGGGCTGATCCGCCGAAACCGGTTTCACATCGTTCGTCACCAAACGAATGGGTAACTCTTGAGAGCGAGGAAACTGCTGTGCGCCGAACTGCATGAGCACCGCACGATCGACCTGGGCTCGCGCCGGTGACGCAAACAACGTCACGGCAAGCAGCAGACACAAACATCGCAGGCAGAACTTCATGTGATAGGAATCATTCCAAGTTGCAAGCGAGTGGATGTCGAGAAATGAATCACCGAAGGGGTGCGGATTCTGACGAAGTGCGCTGATTGCCGCAAGATCAAACCAGACCTAACACGTTTGTCATGCGCGAGTTAGTTGTGACTCCACGGCATGCTAGCGGGGCGATTGTTCGGCTGACCGATGGGGCTTGTACGCAAAGAAGGTCATGCGATCCTTTTCAGTGAGCAGTTTGTGAACCGTTGCGCACTGATCGAGCCGCTCGACCTCGCCTTGACGCGACAAGAGATCGCACACCCAGTGGGGCGCGAGTCCGTAGATGCGATCAGCCTGGCGTACCTCATCGCGATAGGGGAAACGGCTAAAATGATCCTCACGATCGATGTTCAGCGGCAGGTAATAGCCGATCTGACTGTCGGGCAACTCGAGCATGTAGAGCCGCTCCCCCTTCGGGAGCACGTGACTCACACGCTGGGCCAACTCGGCTTGCGGCCGATACGAGTCGTAGGCCGGAACCACGAGCGTGTACGCTCCGACGCTGACCAACCATGCGACCGCGAAGAGCGACGCTAGCTGCGCCGTGATTTGCCGTCGGGCCTCGAAATACACAATTGCCAGAGAACCGAGACCGATCACAGCAATCACGCCAGCAATGTAATCCGCACGCCTCACGCCCAGTTTCATCACCACGACGGCCGCGAGCGTGCAACCTAGCACGGCGAGCGTCGCCCAGGCCACGCTTCGTAACCGCACGGTGCGAAAGCGCCACGCCAGATGCTGCCACATGCCGACCGCTGCAAACACCGCTAGGGGCGCAAAGAGCGGAATCGGATAATGCTTCGATTTGAATGAACTAGCCGCCAAAATCGCCATGCCCCCCAAAAACCAGCACGCGAGCCACTGCCAACGCGCGTCATGCCACCAGCCGCGCCGTACACAGTGCCAAACGCCCACGAGCACGAGCGGAAACCAAGGCAGTAGCATCAATGGGATACTGTAAAAGTAACTCCACCACGGGTCATTCACTCCCATCGTTCCTTGAAATCGGCCGAACGTGTGTGCGGTCATCCACTCGACCATCGGCGGATACTTGCTGTACGCCGCAAACAGCCAAGCCCCCACGATGGCCGCGAACGTCAACAGGCCCCAGGGGTTGAAAAAGAACTTAGCACGCCGCAAATCCCCCTGCGCCAATATGAACAGCCCGCAGCTTGCTCCGACCAGCACAGGCCCGATGAGCGACTTGATCAGAAAGCAATACCCTAGTAGCGCGTAAAACAGCACCGGTGCCCATCCGCTCTGCCAACGTTCTTCCTGCGGCCCGACTTGTGATCGCGCGTAAACCACCATCGCGGCCGTGTTAAAGAGCGCGAGCGCCGTGTCGGCCTCGGCCAGTCGCCCCTGCAAAGTGGCGTGTACGCTCGTCAGATACACGAGCGACGTCAGCACGCCGAGTCGGCGACCGAACCAGTTCGCGGCCAGTGAACCGATCAGCCAAGCGGTGATGACCACCGACAGTACGCTGGGCAACCGCGCGACCCATTCGGCTTCGCTCTGAAACAACCCCAGGCTCGCGGCGATCAGCCAGGTATTGCCCGGCGGCTTGTCGAGGAACGGTACTCCACTGATCCGCGGGATCACAAAATCTCCCGTGGCGAGCATCTCTCGAGCAGGCTGAGCAAACACCACCTCGTGATAAGTCAACACGCGCGAACGCCCCAGACCGATGAGCAACATCGACAACCCAAAGAGCCAAACCAGAGCGACATCGATGCGCTCCAAGCGACGGGGCAAATATTCGCCCGCAGGGGCGCTCGATGCGGATGGGCAAAGCGGCTGCGACGTCACCGATGGGGCCTGCGCGCGCGACGTAACGGAAGAAGTAGACACGCCAAACGGCCTCCTTGCCGAAAGGATATGCACACGAATCAGATAAGCGATTTATCGGGCTAAACGAGGCAGATCGTCAAGAGCACTCGCGATGGGCGTGCTAGCACGCCCGGACTCGGGTCGACTTGGTCACCTTTCGGACGACGGCCCAAGGGGATCGAGCCGATCCGCGGGTGAGTGTAACGCCTCTTATGTAGAAGGGGTTGGCACCCAGAAGCGGAGTCGAGTGGGTAGACGATCTGAGGAAAGTTACCGCCCCTTGATGGCTCGATCCATGTCCCGTTTCATCGAGTCCTTTTTGAGTTTCTCGCGTTTGTCGTGCAGTTGGCGACCTTTGCACAGGCCGAGCAAGACCTTGGCCCGGCCGAGTTTGAAATACATTTTGAGCGGTACGAGGGTCAGCCCTTTTTCGTAGGCGCGGGCCGCGAAGCGTTTGATTTCGCGGCGATGCATGAGCAATTTGCGAGGCCGTTTCGGTTCGTGATTGAACCGATTCGCCTGTTTGTATTCGGGAATTTCGCAGCCGACGAGCCAGACCTCGCTCCCCTTGACCCGGCCGTAGGCGTCTTCGAGCGAGATTTTCCCGTTGCGTAAGCTTTTCACTTCGCTCCCCACGAGCACCATGCCGCACTCGAGTGTATCGAGCACTTCGTACTCGTGGCGCGCGCGACGGTTGTTCGTAATGAGTTGCTCATTGTCGCGGGCTGTCGGCTCGGATGGTTCTTTGTCCTTTTTTGCCACGGCGATGCAGGTTCCGGTGGAGGGATTAAATCAGCCTTTTAACGCTTATCACACACTGTTAGAGTACAGGAAGCGGCTCGATTTC
>CAYLYE010000216.1:0-10465 GCA_964387325.1 uncultured Planctomycetaceae bacterium | reverse complement strand
AAATCGATCAAACGGGATTTGGTGTTCAACGAGGAACGCCTCCAGATCGCGAAACTCGCCCCAACTGGCTTGATCATCACCCAAGCAGAGCCACCAGTGATGACCAATTTGTTGGCGGTTGGTCAACAAGTCATCAACCGAGCGGGGGCGGAAGCTTGCCCCTGGATCCAGCATGGTGCTCAAACCGCTGTCAGTGATCAGTCGGCAAAGACCCGCAACAACGGTTTGTTGAAGTCGGCCACCGATGCGAATCTCGGCCGCGATGTGTTCTCCCATGGCTCAAAGCTCCTATTGAACTTGGGTGTTGGTCTGAGCTTGAGACGTCTGATGAAACGCAGGGGTGAGTTGTTCAATCTGCCGCAGCCCCAAGGCTCGCTCCAGGCTCGCACTGGCCGAGCGACACTCGCTCCCAAAAAACCCTTTGGTCTCGACACGCACTTGGCCAGTGGGTGAAACAATGACTTCGATCACCTGACTCATGTGGCACCTCCTGCGTGAATCGTGAGCTTGATCGAGCCGTCAGCCAAGGGCTGCTCGGTCACCGTGTGCCCCTGACGCCGAGCTTCCACACGTGCCTTCTCCACGGAGTACATTTGCATGAACTGATCGAGGTGGGCTTGTTCACCCCAACGACCACCAAAGTTATCGAACTGAACCTGCCCCGTGCTGGTATCGCAGACCACCGGGTATCGCCAAGCGGTGAGTTGCACGCCCCAGCCCGTGGCCGACGTGCTGTAGAGCTTGAACGTCCCCTGCGTGGCCGCGGGGAGTTGCAGTCGCTGACAAGCGGCTTGAATCGCAACCGGGTCACGCACCTCGGTCTGAATGGACACAATGTGAGACATATGGCCTCCGAAAAATAAAATGGTTGCTGACGGTGAGGCTTCCGTAGAGATGCAAAGAGAGCCTCAAGGTAGATGCCACCGATCGGTGACAAATTTAGAGCGGGCGAGAAATCAGATGCTGAGCAAATCTCAAGGCACAGCAACTGGGGCTAACGAGCTAAAATTGAAATGCTTGGCGTAAGCTCCAATCAATCAACGTGTTTGAGGTTTTCTCGGCAAGAGCTCCGAGGCGTCTTCGGAACCGAGGATTGGGGGTTCGAGTCCCTCCGGGCGTACTGCGCGTATCGCATTTTCACTTAGTCCAAGCAATCCGAGCCAGCTTGGACTAGGTAGCTTCCCCAAGAGCAACCGCGTATATGCAGCGATTAGCTGGTTTGACGACTGATGTGACTGCCGTTCTCTGAAATCTTTCCGAATTATCACAGCGCATTCATGCAATAAGAGTGGAGCTTATGAATGATATGCTCTTGCTCAATGTGCTGCCGATCGCATGTTCCAAGATTAGAAATATCACACGTGTCAGGCCGAGACAAAGTGGTTGTAAACCGCTTGGCACGCATGAGCCATCGCCAGTACGGGCGGATAGTCGGAGATGCTTTTGAGTCGATGCGGCGGAGCCTTTTGCGGCTTGAAGAACATCGCCAGCGAAAACGTCACCGTCGCGGCTTTGACGATGCCCACTTCGACGCGGCATTCGCCGTAGCCCGTCTTGTTCGCAATCCAAGTGTTCGCTTGCCCCCAATCTTCGCCGACGGGAATAAACCGCGACAGCATGTCGTTGCACCGCTGGGCACGTAAGATACGAATGATTTCGTCGCACGACTTGGGCGTCAAGATTTTGTGACGATAGATGCGCGTCATCAGCGAGTCGAGATCACGCGGACTGCTCACGGGTTGCGACATCTCGTTCGCCGTAGGTCCTGCTGGCAAGCCAGCGTAGAAATGACTGTCGCCGAGCTGCCATATCGACAGGCTGCGTTCGACGTTCGCTGCTCCGACCAAATCGACCAGCACCGCCGTAGCGATATTATCGCTGAGCACGATCATCAACACCGCCATGTTGTGGGCCGACAAGGCTTGGCCGGGAACCAAGGCCCTTAACACTCCGTCACCGCCTCGATGGTGTTCTGGTTTCCATGAAATCGGCGCATTCAGGTCGATCAGCCCAGCCTCAGCTTGACGAAAGAGCTCGCAAAGCACAAACAGTTTACAGACGCTCGCGGTGGGCAGCACCGACTCGGGGCGTCGCACGAATTCGCCCGGGGCGTCGAGACGTCGCGCTGCGATTGCGAACGAGCCATTCCAGATTGCTTCCAGTTGTGTGATGGCCTGTTCCAAATCGGCGGGCGTTGCGACCGTGTCGGCGGCAAGTAAGTCGGATGACGTCAGGCCATAAGCGGTGAGCGCCCCTAGGCCCATTAATTCGCGACGCGATAAGGCATTCGTGGACATGATTCGACTCAGACGAAAAAAGGGCTCAATGTGGAGTACTTCGCCGTAGGTTAGTGCTCAGCATCGTGACAGTCCAGTCAGATCTGACTAGAGCGCATTTCAAAACGGCCCTCATGAAGTCACTCTGATCGTCGTCGCCGCGGTTCGTGGCTTAACGTGAGCGTGAATTCCTCCACCCACCTGTCGGAGAGCTACCCACGGAATTCCCTTAAGGACCCCAATTGTTCTGCAGCGTGAAGTTGATCCCGTTCTGCATCACGGCGTCGATCCCTTTGTTGGCCAACTTCAACGTCACCACGCGAGGATAATTGTTAATCGTCACGCGCGTAGCCAAAGGCAGACTGGCAGGATACTGCAAAATGGCCTGGCTACCACTCGCATTCAGGGTGTCGTTGCCGTCGGAGTCGTAGAGCAACACCTGATCGTTACCACCGCTCGAAGCAGGCACGATAATCTGCTGAAATCCAGTGGTTTGATAAAAGAACGCCGCCCCGCTGAGTGAACTAAAGTCAGGGATCGCGCTCAACGTGTCATCGCCCCTCGAGTCGTTGAGCGTGGCGGTATCTGCGCCCCCTTGTGACGCATCGGCAAAGACCTTGTCGAAGGCGAACAGGGTAAGACTATAACCCGACCCACTGAAGGTGCTCTGTGTCGGTTGACCGATGATGGTGTCATTGCCGCTCGAACCGAAGAGCAGGCCGGTATCGGTGCCCCCTTGCGACGCATCGACATTCACTCTGCTAAACGCGCCGACTTGGAGAAAATATCCCGGGCCGCTCATGACACTGAATTGCGGCAAGCCCGTGAAGGTATCGTTCCCCGTCGAGCCACTTAGTTGCACCGTATCTGAGCCACCGAAGGCATGGAAGGAATACACACGACCCAGGTTGTTCACGGTCGCCAGATAGTTCGGTCCTTGCACGCTGCTTTGTGTCGGAGTGCCGGTGAAGGTGTCGTCCCCCGCTGAGGGGATGGTAGTTACCGTCGCTGAAAGGCGGCGGCAATCGCGACCGGGTCACGCACCACAGTCTGAGTGGAAACAAGGTGCGACATAGAATCTCCAGGAAGATAATCTGCCGCGTGGTCGACACATCAGCGACCACGCGACACGGGATGGATGGTTGACACGCAACCGTTAACAAGGTCATCTACTTAGATGCCACCGCTGGGCCGATTATTTAGGCCGTCAAATGCCCTGGAAAGGAGTCCGTCAGGTGGCCATCCCAGTGCGGAGCTCACCTCGTCGTCTACATCATGACGATGTGCAATCGAGCAACGTTAGCCGAAAGTGCGTTGGAAGCACGGTCTCAAGAGTGGAGCCCAGTAACTCTCACAAGATGGGCCTCGTTACTGGCCAAAGTCGAGGGACGCTGATGCGCACGCGGTGATTGCCACCGGCCTTGCTCTGGCCACCGATCAGATTCATCACCGACGATAAGCAGACACGGGCCTGGAACCGGCTAACGCCCATTCCAGGCCCGTGATCTGCAATAACATTGAGGAGGTCTCACTGCGCGCTTAAGAGGCAGCACGCATAGACGTCTTCTGGAGCAAGCCTTTACGACGGATACGCCCATCAGGCACCGGCAACCCGCGCGACATGCACCAATACCGGATAGCCGCGGTAATCATATCGCGATGGGTGCCCAGCTCCTGCGCGATATCCGTCAACAAGCGACCTTGGTTCACGAGCACCATCACTTGCTCCGCGATGAGCTCGTGCTTGCGATGCGGCTCGCCCTGTTGCTTCAAACGCCCTTGACGAGCACGACCATCTTCCAGCGATTCCCCATGACGCGCGGCGGCGATTTTCAACAACTTCGTGACACGGTTACGGTTCAGCTGCAAGTCAACTGCGATCTGATTGTGGAGCAGACCGTTTTTGTACAAGGTCCAAACCTGCTCAGACAACTCGATCCGCGGATCGTCGTCCACGAAGTCGATAACGATCTCGGTCTGCTCCGTGGGCATTTCAACGTCGGTGCTAACCCCGACCATGCTGGCCACCGCCGACGCCACGTCCAGCGTAAACCGTCCGCGCAAATATCCCCGCTTCTTCCCTGGAATCGCGACCTGCTCCACCGTGATCCGACCATTCACCAGCTTCCGCAAGGCCACGGCCGCCGCCGGGGTGGCCTGCTGCAACAACTCGTGCAAACGCTTCAGCTGGGCAATGATCCACTCAGGGCTGGGCTTCTCGCACAATTGCGACGCAAGACGATTGGATTCATGCAGTTCCATCTCGACCTGTTGCAGGTCATCGCGACGCTGATGCAAGCGTGCAGCCATATCCCCGGTTTCATCCCCATTTTCGACGGCATCCATAAGCCGCTCAATTTTCTGCTTGATGCCCTGCTGCTGACGGAGCAAGTCGGTCCGGCGCGGCAAGAGCGATTCCTGAGTGATTCGCCACTGGTCGAGCGTGGCTTGAATCACCGCTTGACACCACGGGCTGTCTTTCAGCATCACCTTGCCAATCGCTTCGCAAATCAGCCGCTCAGACCGCTTGCGCTGCAACTTCGTCTTACACGGACAATCGCCGGTCAACTGGGTACTGCATCCAAGATAAGCACCGTTCTGCCCCGTCACATAAAACGGTTGGCCACAACTGCCGCAGACAATCAAACACGACAGCAGTTGACGGGGGGCCTGACCATTGGCCACCGTCGTACCGCCGGCCAAACGGCCATGCTTGCGACGACGCTGAGTTCGGCTTTCACGTGCCAACCGCGCCTGTGCCAAGGTAAACTCCTCGTCAGTCACAATCCGCAACTCCGGCCGCACCGACAACCAACGCTCTTGTTCCTCCGCCGGCTGCACGACCTGATTCGTCCGGCCTGTCATCGGATCTCGCTTGGTCTTGGTGCGTCCCCAAGCCCATCGCCCAGTGTACTTGGGATTCGCCAGCACGTTGCGCACGGCACCCGGATGCCAAGTAGCGGTGGACGAACGGTGGTCTTTCGGTACTCCGAGGCGGTTCAACTCCTTGGCAATCTTCATCAACGAATAGCCTCGATTGTTGTACATATCAAACATGAGCTTGACGTGCGGGGCCAACGTTTCATCGATCACGCACACCTTGGGCACCTTTTGCTGCCGCGAGTTACTCGCAGGCGTAAAACCGGGTGCTGGTACCGAGCTATATCCGAACGGGTAGTCGCCCGTCGAATGGCCGCGGCGCTGGGCGGCTTCATGGCCACGACGCACACTGGCCGAAAGGTCACGAATAAACTGTTCGTGGACCAACGAGAGAATCTGCAACGCCATTTCCCAACCTGGCTGATTGGAGTCGATGCCTTCCGCCACGCTGATCACGCGGACGCCATAGCGGTGCACCAATGTCTTCACCAGCGGTACGGCAATCGACGTCTCCCGAGCCAAACGGGAAAGGGAATAAAGGTACAACGTACTGAAAAGGCCCTGCGCTGCAGCTTGCACCATTCGCTGCAGGCCCTCGCGCATCAGCTTGGTGCCGGAGACCGCCTCGTCGCTGAACACCCGATCGGCTGGGATGGTGTGGCCGTTTTGCTGGGCCCGTTCGTGACAGGCTCGCTCTTGTTGATCGAGACTGTCGTGGCTTTGCAGATCCGACGAATATCGCAGGTAGCACGCCGCGAATGGCGACTGATTCATCCCCACCAGAGACGCGCCGCTCGCCAAATGTTCAATCGAATCGAGCAGGTTCTCGTGGGGGATGGATCGCAATGGCTGATGTAACATGATATTTCTCCTCGGTAAAGGCGGAGTCGGCGGCTGGTCGACTGGACCAACGTATGCACCGGACTCAACCCCCAAGGGAATTCCGGTCAGAGATCTTTTTGGCCTCACCGATTTGTCGGACTCGGTTGCCCGGATGTTTGGTCACGGCTGCAGATGGGGGTCGATTAAGCCAAGCGGCGGACAATGCTTGGCCCAGGGCCTGTGCGAATGCGACTTGGGCGGCGGTGATTTGTTCACGCTGCGATGTCCTCAATTCCATAGCGGTGGCCTTGTGTGCTGGTTGACCTTGAGACATTGATCTTCTCCTCGTGGGTAAATTAAATTGGTTGTCAAAATGCACTTGCCTCCTCTTAGGTAGAACCGTAACGTGAATTAATGGGGTTCAATCGAGTGGGCTAAGTTGACAGGCAAGGAGTGCCGTCATGAGCGGAATTATTCAGTGGCGACAATCTGTGTTCGGCCATTTAGACATCACGCCGGTAACGGCCGGCGAAATCGATTGGAGGCATGAAGCTCCTTCCACGCATGTCAAATTGATGGAGTGGCGACTGCCACCGAAGATGGTACTGGGAGCACCATTCACCTCCGCACTGCATATGGTGGGGGTCGAAGATGCGGATGGAAATCTACGCATCGCGCCGCGTTATGGCGCTGAAAATCTAATTAGCAATGGCTTTGCCTGTGGGCTAGCGATATTGGAGCACCACCAGCGACTTTCCGCTCGTAAACTCTTTAGTTATCGAGCCTATTGGCTAGCCTTTTGTTGGCTGAAGGAGCGGGGGCTAAAATTGCGCCGCAAATTTGCATCGACATCTGAATTTATCATCAAACGGTCTGGACGGACTGAAACTGATCAGCGTTATATCCTGCCCGCTGACTTGGGACTCAATGCGAGCGGTGATGGTCGTCCGTGGTCACTGGATGACTTTTTGGAGCAAGGCCATCAAGCCGCGCGCGCAGCTGGTGTGCAGGATCCTGACAGCTCGGAAACCATTGCTCATGGTCTGATGGCCGCGGCCCTGCTCAATCCAATGCACTTGCGTGCGAATGAGGTTCAACCATTGGTGCGGTTGGCTTTGTATGCGACTCCTCGTGAGCGATCGCCGAACGACGCCATACGTGAAGAGGTGATCGCTCGGCTCAGCCAAGCATGGGAGGAGCACCAATTTGATCCACAAGCCAAATTTTCTGAATGGTGTTGGGGAAGCCACAGCAATTTACCTAAATCGTTGGCAAATCGTCGCACAAAAACTTCTGGTGAAATCTCTGTAGCAGATGTCAAAGCGGTGCTGCAGGATCTCGGATGGGAAGCGTATCAGGCAATCTCACACTGCCTCTTTGTATCTTGTGGCTGGCTGAAAAATTGCCTCATCGATGATTTTACAACATACGCCAGCGCATTGTTTGAGCAGTTCTACTCCCCCCAAGCCGTATTTGGAAATTTGCCGCTGGTACTCATTTCGGATCGCATGCCGATTATCAAGCCAATCTTGCAGCGGCTCTGGGAGACACCCGACGACCCCGATTTGATCGGCGCATTCCACCGAGTGCTCGACTACTATCGGCAAATGGTGGAAAGCCGTCGGGCTGCCGATCGGCATTCAAAAACCGTTATGGTCGGGATCAAGCGGCAAGCAACGCCTACCAACCAAACGGCGAGAGTGGCCTCATTCGTTGATAAAGCCATGACGGCGGCCGCGACGGCCGCTGTGGAACAACTTGCGCAGCGGGTTGCTGATCGCGATCATGTTCGGTGCACTCGGTGCGGCGGTCCGCTTCGTTTTCAGGTTGACGACAGCAACATTGTTAATGAAGAAACAATGGAATGCGTTGGGGCTTGTCCGAATCACCCCGAGCAGCAGCGACGTGTCGAAATTGCGACGGTCGACGTACTGGCGGCCGTTGCCGATTTTATACCTCCGCCTCGAGCGGAACCCTCACATCAGCACAATCGACGTCAACGGCCAAAGTAACCTCACGATTTAACGATACGATTGAGCCGACCGCCGCAAAGCACGGCAGTTAATTCCCCACATGAGGCTAAATGGCCATACGCTGCGCGAGCAACTCACGCAAGCCTTGGAGTTGCTGCATGGCCTGGTCAACCGTGTCCAGCAACTTACCTGCCGCATCACCAGTGGCAAACGTAGCTTCCTCCGTAAAACGCGTACTCTTCGTCGTCATGACATCCAGCCAATCCCCGAGCGACGTTGGCGCGGTGAACTCAGACTGCGCAATCGGCTTTCGCGATCGATTCTTGGACTGACGGGAAGTTCTCTTCCCTTGCACTTTCCTGGCTGCATAAGCCTGCTTGACCGTCAGCGTGTCGAGATCGGCAACCTGACTAAAGGTACGATAAATCGCCATCGCCCGTGACGCTCGGGTCTTATCAATACCTCGCTCTGTCAAAAACTTCACCCACTGACCATACTGAAACTGACGTCGGGCAACAACGATTACTTGCCCCAGCAACCAATAATCTCGGGCTAAGTTGTGTTCTTTGTTCGCGATCTGCTCGTGAAGCTCGCGTGCATGTTCGCCTAAGCGGTCAAGGTCCCATTCACTTGACGGCGTCTCGGGTGACAAACGTTGCGTCGTGCAACTTTCTTCGGATGCGTGAGTAACACTCATGTCGTATCTCCCGGGGTAAGAGGACTTGCTCCATAGCCCAAGGGAATTCCGGTCGACATGCCGGTTGCCGCCGGAATGCTGCTCGTTCCGGTAAGCGACAATAGTTATTTATCCCACATTGTAGATGCCACATAATCCGAACATATTTAGGTAACTCCATTGGGCACATAAGGTTGCGGTGTTACTTGACGAATCATCACAGGGCTCCGTTGTTCTGACCGGAATTCCCCTGGGAATTGAGCGGCGGTGATGCCGTCACAATTCAGCCCAGTGATTTCCGGTCATGGACGACCCACTTCTTACGCCTCGCAATGCCGCCGCTCGTCTCGGGATCACCGTGACGACGCTCTATGACTGGCTCGGCCGTAGCCGTTACGGCCTGCTAGAAATCCGAGGCCAGCATGTGACGATCGACTATCTGCAAGGAGGTGCAAAAGGGCAGGGACGGATCCGCATCGAGGCCAATGAAGTTGAGCGGATCCGAGAACTGATGCGCGTCAAGCCGCAGATTGCCCCATCCCGTCGGCCGCCACTTCCACGAGTGAATTTTCCGGGCATCAACGTGCCACTGGGCCGACCGACGTAAGGTTTCCAAGGCGAGGCACCAGTGGAGGCTTCAATGTGGCCGCGGCTGATCTGCCGCGGAAACTCCTCACGGCTGAGGCTAACCGAACAAATACAGCGAACCGCGATGATCGACCAGCCGGTACGGGTAGATATCATAAGTGATCGGCTCGGTCGTGCGCTGAGAACGATAGGTGAGGAACACAGCCCGATCTTCTTCGATGGCAATGAACAGCCTGTCGAGCAGTTCGGCCTGGTCCGCATAGTCGCCGCCCAGTTGTGTGTGCGAAATACGAGGGAGCATCGACTCGACGTACTTGGCAGCGCGCGGCCCGAGTGAAGCGGCAATTTTTCGAAACGCGGTAAGCAGCGACTGCTCGACGAACGTGCCGCCGAAACCGAGGACCGCGCGACGGCAGAGATGCAACGCCAAGGCCTCGTCATAGCTGAAAAGCAGCGACGGAACGTCGGGCGATGTTAAAGAGAATGTCTTGCGGCCGAATTCGCCTGATTGCTCGACGACCGGAAAACCGACGCGTCGCAGAACTGCGATGTCGCGTCGAATCGTTTTTTCGCTCATCCCCGTGACGGCAACGAGTGATTTGATCGTCGTCTCACCGTTGCCCGATGCTAGGGCTTGCAACAATGCCCATTGTCGCAATAGTGGAGAAGAGTTGCCCATGGCCGCCCCACGGTTGAATGAAGATATAACATGCCTGTAAACCGAGCCCTAGAATAGCAACACTAAATCGGGAGTAAAGCATCGCTCGGCGAAATATGTCCAACCGAACGTTTGTTCAGTGTGGAGAGAGATTGATAACGGAATGGATTTTCTCTATACGCCTCATACTACTTTCCGATCGCCGCCCAGAGTGGGTCTTGGTAGTGCTGTGCCCACTCCTTGCCGTAGTGATCGAACGCGACCTTCGGCGTATCGCCAATCAGTTCGGCCAAAACCTCAATTGAACAGCCGACACCGCCATTCCAATAACCCGAGAGCATCCGGTGCGCGAACGTGTGCCGGCAGGCATAACAGGAATACTTTGTACGCACCAGATCCTGATCCCACCCGAGCTTACTTTTGAGACGGAGGAATCGATGAACACCAGTGACCTTTTTCCAAGGATTCCCCTGTGCGTTGCGAAAGATCGGGTGCCCACTCTGCGGCGGCATGGTTTTCAAAAGTTTACGCACGAGTTTGGCAACTTCAGGCCGCACTGGAATCTTTCGCATCTTCTTAGTTTTCGAGGAAT
>CAYLYE010000215.1:0-10481 GCA_964387325.1 uncultured Planctomycetaceae bacterium | reverse complement strand
TGCCGATCATTCAGCGCTCGTCACACAAGCAAGGATGTTGCAGCGCCAGCGACGCGGCCGACGCGCGACGTGTAGCCGACCGGCTCGACATCCCGTTCTACGCACTCGACTTTTCCGACGAGTTTGGCCAGATCATGGATTACTTCACGGCCGAATACACGGCCGGCCGCACGCCCAATCCCTGCGTGATGTGCAATAACTGGCTCAAATTCGGAAAGCTCTGCGACTATGCTGACAGCGTCGGGGCCGAGTTCGTCGCCACCGGACATTACGCGCGGCTGCTCAACCGCGACGATCCGACTCAAACGCCCGCCCTGTGTCGCGGCGTCGATCCGGTCAAAGATCAATCCTACGTCCTATTCGGCATCGAGCGTGACGTGCTGCGGCGCGTCATGTTTCCCGTGGGCGAGTATCCGAAGGAACAAATTCGCGATCTGGCACGCGAGATCGGCCTGCGTGTCGCCGAGAAGAAAGACAGTCAGGAAATCTGCTTTGTGCCCGACGGTGACTACGCTTCGTTCGTGCGTCGACGCCGCGGCGAACTTGACCTCTCGGGCGACATTGTCACGGTCGAGGGAGATATCGTCGGCCGGCATGAAGGGATCGAAAACTACACGATCGGCCAGCGTAAAGGACTCGGCGTCGCGTTTGGTGAGCCGCGCTATGTCGTCGATGTCGACAGCGACTCGCGACGGGTCACCATCGGCACGCGCGCTCAGTTGGCCCGAACCGAATTGATCGCTCAGCGGACCAACTGGCTCGTCGACGAACCGCACGCGCCGTTCGAGTGTCATGTCAAAATCCGCTATCAAAGCCAGGCAGTGCCGGCGACGGTCACCGCCTTGCCAGGAGACCGCATGCACGTGCGGCTGCATGAGCCGCGCGACGGCATCGCGCCGGGGCAAGCGGCGGTCTGCTACGACGGTGACCGAGTGCTCGGCGGTGGCTGGATCGAGTCGAGCGCCGTATGACCGTCGACGAGTCGACACTCAGCAACGCTTGGCGACTCTTGAACGCCGGAGATTGGCAGCAGGCGGAGAATCTCGTTGCGCCGCTGATACACTCCTCGCCGTCGGCCGACGCCTTGCACCTGCTCGCCATGATTCGGATTCGCCAGGGGGCGATCCTCGCAGCCCTGGGCCTGATGCAGCAGGCCGCCCGGCTTGCGCCCCAGAACGGAGCCATCGCGGCCCTGCTGGGCGATTGCTACCGCGCGCTCGGCAAGTGGCCCGAGGCCCGCGACGCCTTCCAGGCAGCCCTGCGACTGAACCCGCACTCGTCCGGCATCCATTACAGCCTGGGAATGGCGCACTACGAACTGAAAGAGTACGCGCCGGCCGCCACGCACCTGCGCACGTATTTAACCGTGCAACCGAACGATCTCGTCGCGCTCCGCGCCACGGCCAAGTCATTGCGACAGAGCGGTGCGCTGACCGACGCCATCGAAACGAGCGATCGAATCTTGACGCTCGATCCCAACGATGCGGGCACACACAACAACCGAGGCAACCTGCTCATGTTCCTCGGACGGTTCGACGAGGCGATCGACGCTTACGATCGTTCGCTGCAATTGCTGCCGAGCCAAGCCGTCGTGTTGCACAACCGAGCCACCGTGCTCCAGCGCCTCGGGCGGCTCGATGAGGCCGCCGAAGGTTATCGTCAATCGATCGCACTGTCCCCCGACTTCGTGTTGCCTTCGAGCGGACTGTTGCTCTGCGAGCAGTATCGCTGCGGCGCGACGATCGAAGAACTCGATCAGTTGCATCGCGCCTGGGCAAAGCGATACCTCGCCCATGCTGAACCGATCACGACCCACTACGAAAACACTCGCGATCCCGAGCGTCCCTTGCGCGTTGGGTTTGTCTCGGGCGATTTGGGTGTGCATCCGGTCGGGCTCCTCATGGTGCGAATGCTCGAAGCCGCTCGACACAGTCCCATGCAAGCATGCTGTTTTGCGACCAAACGGTTCAACGATCCGATCCGCGAACGGTTGCAGCAAGCGGCGCATGCCTGGCATCAGGTCGACACGCTCAGTGAACAACAGCTTGCGGAACTCATCGTCCGCGAGCGGATCGATATCCTCGTCGACCTCACGGGCCACACGAGTGACAACCACCTGTCGCTCTTCGCGCGCAGGCCTGCTCCCGTGCAGGTCACGTGGCTCGGCTATGTTGCGCCCACCGGCGTCGAGCAAATCGATTGCTTCATTGCTGACCCACTGATGGTTAGCGAGACGTTGATGCCCCGCTATCGGCAGCGCGTCGAGCGTCTCGCCGGAGCGACGTTCTGTTACGAGCTGCCTTGCCCTCGACCGGAGATTGCCCCGCTCCCCGCACTCCGCAACGCTTACGTGACCTTCGGCAGCTTCAATAACATGGCCAAGGTGAATCGCGAAGTGGTCGCGACTTGGGCCGAGATATTGCGTCGCGCGCCCACCACGCGGCTGCTCATGAAATTTTACGGACTCGACGGTCCACGCACGCCAGATCGATTGCGGCAGCAATTTGCCGACGCGGGGATCGATCCTGCACGGATCCTATTGCGCGGCGGCTCACCGTATGCACCGATGCTCGATACATACAATCAAGAGGTCGATTTGGCGCTCGACACATTCCCGTTCTCGGGCGGCATCACTTCGTTGATCGCCACGGCGATGGGGGTGCCGACGGTCACGTTCCCCGGCGAGACGATAGCCAGTCGGCAGACCTATGCGGTGCTCGAAACGGTAGGCTGCACCGAGACCGTCGCCCGCGATCGCGACGACTACGTGCGGCTCGCCGTCGAGTTATCACAACGTGTCGACCGACTCGCCGAGTTACGTCCACGCTTGCGCGCCTTGTACGACACCTCGCCGTTGGTCGACGGTCCGCGCATGGCCCGACAGTTGCACGACGTCCTCCGCCGTCTCTGGAGCGAGTGGTGCGCCGCCTCATAGCCGGTCCGTCTCGCCTCGGTTGTTCAACGATTGTCCTACCTGTCACGAACCAAGTAATTTCACAACACCGGCTGTATCGTACCCTTGGCGTGTTCGGTCACCAAGCACGTTATATTTGGCCCATTGGCATGAACCACGCTTGCATCATCAGCGGATTATATTACGTACCGACTATCCGGCGCACCCCCTGCGGTATGTGGTACGGTCATTATACATTGGGTGCCATGCCCACGGCTCGGCGTGGGCATGCGGTGAGGACGCTCGCTCAGCGACTCAAGCCCATCGGCAACGACTGCCGATCCAGTCGCAACGGTCCGACTCGCATAGAAGCAAAATCCGCCGCCCCAGACCAGCCCCAATCTTCAGGCTTTTCACACAGCCCACGACGAACCGGATTATTGTGGATGTATTCGATTTGCTGATAGATTGTCGCCGGCTTGATGACATTACGATCGTAGCCGCCGCCACGTTGCCAAAATCGATAGTGAACCTTGCCATTGGGTTGACGATCTTCCAACTGAGTCAGAAAGGCTGGTGCATGTTGCCGCACGTGTGATATCGCTCGCTTGGCCACCGATTGCTTGATCGAACTCAATATCTCGCTGATGTCGTAGGTCGGCTCGGTCGGCCAAATCAACAGATGAACGTGTTCGGACATGATGACGTAAGCCCAAACATGAAATCGATGCCGCTCACGAGCACGATCGATCGCTTCAACCAGCCAGTTGCGACTACGATCCTTGCTCAAGAACGTTTGACGTTGAAAGCAAGAGAACGTCAAGGCATGCGCCTGGCCAGGGTCGTTGTATCGTTGACAAGTCTTCCGATGTGCCATGATGGCACGTCTCCGAGGGGAGCAACCTGGAAGCCGATTAACCACATCGTTCGAGCAGAGGTCATCCGTCTTTTGTCACGCCCCTTGCATGCCCACGCAAAGCCGTGGGCATGGCACCCGAACTCCTCAGCCCCCGGCTTGGGCCAAATATGCCCCCCTACCCCACCACTTCCCCTTGGCCGAACACGATCGGTCTCGGAAGGACCGGCGACGACAATCGATTAACTGAACAACTCGGCCACGGGGCCGACGCCGTTGTCGACGAGGTACTGCGGGCGACCAGTCAGGTCGGGCAAGGTCGTCGTGCGGGGATTGATGTTCAGCGTGTGATACAGCGACGCGAACACCTCGGGGAACGTGACGGGGCGAGCAACCGCTTCGCCGGCAAGTCGATCGGTGGCGCCGATCACTTGGCCCCCCTTGATGCCACCGCCGTTGAGCATGGCGAACGAGACATTGGGCCAATGGTCGCGACCGACCTTGGTGTTGATTTTGGGCGTGCGGCCAAACTCACCCCAGACGATCACGGTCACGTCCTTGCTCATGCCCCGTTGTTCGAGATCTTCGATCAAGGCCGTGATTCCTTGGTCGAGCATGGGCATGTGGTGACGTGAGTTTTCGAAGGTCGTGTTGTGCGGCTGACCGTGCCAGTCCCAGCGACCGTAGGCCAAGGTGACCACGCGCACGCCGGCCTCGACCAAGCGGCGGGCGGTCAAAAAATAGGTGTTCAACAGCGGACCAGCGTCACCGTAGCCGGCAGGCTCGGGGGATCCGTAACCGTACCGATCACGGACCGCTTGACTCTCGCGCGATAGATCGAGTGCCGCGGCAAGGTTGCTGGACGTGAGGATATCGAGCGCCTGCGATTGAAAGCGATCGAGACCGGCCATCATGCCCGAAGAGTCGGCCGCGCGGCGAAATTGATCGAACCGTTTGAGCAACGACTGGCGATCATGCAATCGATCGAGCGAGATACCGTTGAGCAGCATGTCGGCCAAGCCGTCGTCTGTGGGGCGGAAGGCGCTGTGCGGCACGCCCAAGAACCCTGGCTGACCGGGGTCGCCCCAAGCGGCGTTCTTCATCTTCGGCACAAGACTCACGAACGGCGGAGTCGAGACGTTGACGGGGCCGTTGATCTTCGAGACGGCCGAGCCGAGCGAGGGCCAGCCGCCAGGTGGCTGTTGTTTGACCGAGTGGCCCGTCATGCACTGAAAGCCAGCGTGTCGCCCTTCGGAGCCGACCATCGAGCGAATGAGCGCCCAGCGATCCATGGTCTTGGCCAAGCCGGGGAGCAGTTCACCGATTTGAATGCCGGGAACGTTGGTCGCAATGGGCTCGAACTCGCCTCGAACCTCGACCGGGGCGTCGGGCTTAAGGTCGACCATGTCTTGGTGCGGCGGCCCACCGGACAGGAACACCATGATGACGGACTTGTGCGAGCTTTTCACGCCCGAGGCAGACTCGGCGGCGAACAATTGCGGCAACGAAAGACCGCCAAGGCCGAGACCACCGATGCGGAGAAAGTCGCGACGCGCGATACCGTCACAGAACCCAGTCGACCGGGCGGGTTGTCGAACGCTCATGAGGCACTTCCTGCAAGACCGGGTCGTGATGTGGGCAACGTTATGCAAGGCCCATAGCATAGCAGCCCCTGCGAGGAACATCAACTTGTTCTTATATTTCGACCGAATCGAGCAAAAACTCAAATCCTACGACGAAGGAGCAGGAGCGAGCGCTGATTGCAAGTCGTGTTGAACGATAGTCGTTGCGGCCGAGAGGCGAGTCGCTGCGAGGCTTAGCGTTGCAGCGGTTGGCCGATGAGCGGCTGGCCGACGACCGGTTGGGCATTGAGCGGAATGTGATCGTAAGGCCGGGTGCTGAGTTGCGCGCCGGAGATCGAGGGCTGCGCATCGTAGATGGTCCAGACCTTGGTATTGTTCTTGAGTTCGGTCAGGTACTTGCTGGCGGCGTCGTTCATTCGCTCCTGACGAATCTTCTGCTTGATCTCGTTTTGAACCTCGATGAAGGGACGCTTGCCCGCGTTCTGTCGTTCGAGCACTTTGATGATATGGAAGCTGCGGCCGTCGTCGATGATCGGGCTCAACTGGCCGATGGGGAGCGTGAAGACGGCTTGGTCGATGGCGGTCGCGGAGAGGCTGCCTTGCGTGGTCCAATCGTGCAGACCTCCTTTGTCGGCCGTGAAGCCTTGCGAGAGCTTCTTGGCAACTTCGGCGAAGTCGGCCCCTGCGGCGATTTGGTTGCCGGCCTGGGCAATGGCGGCATAAGCGGCTTGCTTGTTGGGGAACTTGTCGACGCGTACCTGGAACTGTTGCCAGCGCGCTCGGGCCGTGTACTCGTACTCGGCGGCATGCGTCTGATAGTACGTCAACATTTGCTCGTGGGTGTACTCTTCGTCGACCTTGACCCCCTGCTGAATCCAGCTCATCGACAAAGCCTTTTCGGCAAACACGCGCTTCTCGCGCTCGAGCGAACTGCCAGCCTGTCGCAGTTGGGCATCGAGTTCAGCGCGAGTCTTGACTCCGCTCCGCTCCATCGCCTTGACCACTTCGACCGAGTCGAATTGCTCGTCGATCTTGGATTGAATTTTCTTATACGCCTCGGGAGCCACCTTGCGTTTGGCATCGGCGAGCACCATCTTGGTTTCGATCAGCTGTTCGAGCCGTTGCTTGATCAGGTTGTTGCGCAGCGTCTCGAGCTGATCGGCAGACATGCGTTTGACCTGATCGGCGTTGCGATTCAGGATGTCATTCACCGGGCCGAGCACATCGGCCAGGAGGATAAATTCGGTGCCGACTTGGGCGATCTTTTTGGCTCCTTCGATTTGCTCTTCGCTCGAGTTGGGTCCGGTGACGGGCACAGCGGGAGGAGGCGCGGCGTTGGGGCCACCGACCCACCCCACAGGTCGCGAGACGGCGGGGCCCGCTACGGGCGGCGTGATCGATTGACCAAACGGCTGGGTGTTGCTGGGCGGGTTATTTAGGCCCGGCACGGGTGGAAATTGCGCCTGCGCATAGCGTGCGCCGACCAGGTCGAACAATCGCGGCGACTCGTCGCGCTGCGACCACCAAGTCGCGCCAGCCAAGGCGGTCGAGGCATAGAGTGACAGATAAAACCAACGCACGATCGAATCTGCGTCGTTATCTTGCGATGGCCGTGTCATAGCGATCCCGACGGGACTCTTGGCCCCCGGAACATGCAGGCATCCATGCCTACTCCGACGAGCAAGGGGCGGGAGTATAGCCAGCACATCAGCGCGGCTGCAACAGCGATTTAACCACGCCAAAAATTATAGTGGGATCCGACACTTCGCCGCGGAGCGTGCAGTACGCGCTGCTACCGTCGACCACGCGCAATTGCCCCTTGTGCAGACGCGCCAATTCCTCGATTTTCGATCGCGTGCGATACGCTAGCACCACGTAACGGTCTTCCAAATGAACATCGACGACATCCCAGCGATGAGCCAGCACGGACAGTTCGACGCGCGCGAGCAGCCGCTCGACCTCGGCGGGCAACGGTCCAAAGCGGTCCGCCAGTTCGGCCCGCAGATCGACAAGTTCGCTCAGTTGCGAGACCCGTGCGAGTCGACGATACAGGTCGATTTTGACGCGCATGTCGCTCACGTAGCGGCGAGGAATAAAGGCCTCGCCGGGCAAATCGATGTTCGTATCGATGACGACCTTGGGGGGCAAATCCTTGAGCTTGCGAACGGTCTTTTCGAGTAATTCGCAATACAGCTCATACCCGACTGCCGAGATGTGTCCGCTCTGTTCGGTGCCGAGGATGTTGCCCGCGCCGCGAATTTCCAGATCGCGCATGGCGATCGCGAAACCGGCCCCCATGTTGCTGAACTCTTCGATCGCGGCCAGTCGTTTGGCCGCGTTGCTAACGAGCGGCTTATTGGGATCGAGCAGCAGATAGCAGTAGGCCCGATGCTTGTAACGCCCGACGCGACCGCGGAGTTGGTGCAGATCGGCGAGCCCGTATTGATCGGCCTGATCGATGAAGATTGTGTTGGCGTTGGGGATGTCGAGACCGCTTTCAACGATGGTCGTGGCCAGCAAGATGTCGTACTTCCGCTCGATGAAGTCGACCATCACCTCTTCCAGTTCGTGCTCGGGCATCTGCCCGTGAGCGATGCCGATCGAGGCCTCGGGGACGATCTGCTGCAATTCCCAGGCGACCTTTTTGATGTCGTGTACTCGATTGTGGACGAAGAACACTTGCCCATCGCGGTTCAACTCGCGCATCACGGCATGACGGATCACGGTATTGTCAGCGCGGACGACGCGCGTCTCGACGGGCTGACGATCGGCCGGGGCCGTCTCGAGGCTCGATATGTCTCGCACGCCCAAGAGCGAGAGATGCAAAGTTCGCGGGATCGGCGTGGCGGTCATCGTCAGTACGTCGACGATGTGTCGATAGACTTTCAAGCGTTCCTTGACCGCCACGCCGAAGCGTTGTTCCTCGTCGATGATGACCAGCCCCAGATTGTGGAACTGGATATCGGTCTGCGCCAGCCGATGGGTGCCGATCACGATATCGACCGAACCGTCGGTGAGGCCGGCGATCGTGCGGCGTTCTTCCTTCGGGGTGCAAAAACGGCTGAGCACCTCGATGCGGAAAGGGTACTCGCTCATCCGCGCGCGAAACGTTCGTCCGTGCTGAGCGGCGAGGATGGTCGTCGGCACGAGCACGGCCACCTGGTAACCCGCGTCGACCGCTTTGAACACGGCCCGCATGGCGACCTCGGTCTTGCCAAATCCGACATCGCCGCAGAGCAACCGGTCCATGGGTCGCGCGGCGAGCATGTCTTGCTTGATGGCGGCAATCGCCGAGAGCTGGTCGTTCGTTTCGCGATACGGAAAGGCGGCGTCGAATTCACGCTGCCAGTCGCTATCGGGTCGAAAGGCGATACCTGGCCGCGCGGCGCGTGCCGCCTGCAACTCGAGCATGTCGCTGGCCAAGTCGACCACGGCGCTCTCGGCGGCCGCTTTCTGCTTGACCCACGATTTGCCACCGATCTTGGCCAACTGTGGCTTGGCCTTCGCGCCTCCGACGTACTTTTGCACCAGCTCGATCTTGGAAGCCGGCACAAAGATTTTGACCTCGTCGGCAAACTCGATTTCGAGGTGCTCTTCGGTCTGTGAGCCCTTTTCGAGCAGCTTCAAGCCACGGTATCGGCCGATGCCGTGACTGATGTGGACAACGTAGTCCCCCTCGCGCAGTTCGAGGAAACTGTCGATCACGCGCCCCAGGCGACGCCGTGTGGGTCGGGCCACGTCGGTGCGATGGAACAACTCGCCGCCGCTGATCACCACCGTCCGCTCGCTGATGAGTCGGAACCCGCTCCGCAGCCGACCGGTGACATAGTGCAGCTTGCCATCGACGGCCAGCCGTGTGTCGCCAAAAATCTCGTTGAGCCTCTGGGTCTCGGCCTCGTTCTGACACACGAGGTAGACATCGTTCCCTTCGCCCGCGGCATCGAGTTCCTGCCGCACCTTGGCAATGTCGCCGCTGAAGCGTTCGACCGAGTCGATGCGCAAATGACAGGTCGTCTCGAGCGAGGTGATCGACAAGCTCGCGGCCGTGACCGACGGAAACTCGTAGACCCGACGCAGGGCGTCGCTCACGGTATGAAACGACTCGGGCCGTTCGAGTCGATTGAGGTAGTGGCGTCCTTCCTCTTCGAGTTCGCCCGGCTCGACCAGCAGGAACCAACTACCGCTCGGCAGATACGAGGCGAGGTGATCGCGATCGGCGGTCGCGGCCCGCATGACGGTTACTTCAATCGAGTCACGGGTTTCCAGGCTGCGTTGACTGGCAACCTCGAAGCGGCGAATCGATTCGACGGTATCGCCGAAGAACTCGATTCGTACGGGCTCGAACCAGTCGGGGGCGAACACGTCGATGATGCCCCCACGCAAGGAGAACTCGCCCGGCAACTCGACCGCCGACGTGTGATCGAACCCTTGCTCGACGAGCCAGCGTGACAAGTCCTCGGGTTCGAGTCGATCGCCGACCGCGACGCGCTTCGTACAGAGCGCAAGCCGCTCGGGCTCGGGGACGCTTTGCAACAATCCTTGGATGCTGGTGATGATCAGCCGTGGAGGCGCTGCCGAACGTATGAGCTTGAGCACCCGCAGCCGATCGCCGAACACCTCGTCATGCACGAGCAACTCTTCGGGGATCGAGTCCCAGGCGGGGAATCGCTCGACTGCCACGTTCGAGAAGAGCGTCAGATCGTCGGCGAACTCGTCGACGTCGTTTTGATGAGCACAGACGACGATCAGCGTGCCGTCGCAATGGGGCTGGAGCGTGGCGGCCACGAGCGCGCAGCTTGAGCCCCGGACTCCGTCGAGCGTGGCCCCATGCCCGGTTCGCAGGCTAGTCACCACGTCGTCAAAGCCCTCGGCAGCCGCCAATCGACCAACCAGATGCCGTAACTGGTCAGGATGCTGAGTCGGCACAGCGACAACGCTCATGGGTGGAGAATTCTAGTGTTTGGTCACCGGCAAGAAAAGGCGAGAACCGAGCGAACCCGTGCAAGCACCTGGAGCTGCATCATGGATGTTCTACTTGATGTGATCGTGTGACCTGTTTGTGATTGTTCCTTAATGACGACTGCGCGGTTAATAAACCAGGGCGACCAGCGGAAGCCCGATCGAACCCGGCTTCGCGTGGCTCGCCTAG
>CAYLYE010000214.1:0-10550 GCA_964387325.1 uncultured Planctomycetaceae bacterium | reverse complement strand
TGCTCCTTCACTCCCCTGCTCCTTCACTCCCCTGCTCCTTCACTCCCCTGCTCCTCGACTCCTCCACCCGTTCCCTCTCTCTCCCACGAGGCGACGAGAAACAACCCTTGCGGCGGAGCGGTCATGCCGGCGGCGCGTCGATCCCGTTGCGCCAGCACCTCGGCGGGCCAAGTCTCGCTCCGTTCGCCACTGCCAACCTCGACCAGCGTGCCGGCCATGATACGCACCATGTTGTACAAAAAGCCCGCGGCCTCGATCTCAAACGTCACGACGCGCGACGGCCTCATTACCGGCGGATGCCTGGCGAACATCGCCTGTTCGTGGGTTCCGCAGCGGCGCACGACCACTTCATGAATCGTGCGGATGCTGGAGAGTCGGCGGCTGCCGCTCCCTTGAAAGCTGGCAAAGTCGTGCGTGCCGACGAACGCCTGCGCGGCGCGATGCATCGCATCAGCATCGAGTAGTTCGCGATAGTGCCAAGCATAGTTGCGCAAGAAAATGTCGGGCCGGTCGCCGTCGTCGATCACGTATCGATACCGTTTTCGGACCGTGTCGAGGATCGCATGATAACGTCGCGGCGCGTCGGCCACTTCGAGCACGACAATGTCGTCGGGCAGCACGGCGTTGAGCGCGCGGTGCAAGGCATCGCAGGGCAGTTTGCTTTGACAAATAAAGTTGGCGACCTGACGCAAGGCATGCACGCCGGCATCGGTTCGCCCGCTGGCAACGACCCGCACCGACTCGCCGGTGATTTTCAAGATCGCCGCTTCGACGGCCGCTTGGATCGAGGGCCGATTGAGTTGCCATTGCCAGCCCGCGTAGTTCGTACCGTCATAAGCGAGCACGAGCCGGACGCAACGGCCGTCACGGCGGCGCGGACTAGTCGATGAATCCCGCGGTTCGTTCATAGCTGGTGGGGGCATTCATCGCTCAGCACGTTGCCTAGGCCGAGGCCACGGTCTTTTTCTTGAGGCCGTAGCCCCCTTTGACAAGCAGTTCTGCAATTTGCACGGCGTTGGTGGCCGCCCCTTTGCGGAGGTTGTCGCTCACACACCAGAACGCCAAGCCGTTAGGAGCCGAAAGGTCTTCACGAATACGACCGATGAACACTTCGTCCCGATCGTTGCAGTTGAGCGGCATCGGATACTGCTTGTTCGCTAGGTCGTCGATCACAATGATGCCGGGGAACGCGGCGAATAATTGCTTCGCTTCCTCGGCCGTCACCTTGCGCTCGGTCTCAACCAGGATGCTCTCGCTGTGACAGTTGCTCACCGGCACGCGGACACATGTTGGGCAAACCTGAATCGACTCATCGCCGATGATCTTGCGCGTCTCGAACACCATCTTCATCTCTTCGCTCGTGTAGCCGGCATGCTTCGCTGAGCCGATCTGCGGAATGAGATTGAACGCGATCGGATGAGCGAACGTTTCGTAGGTGTAAGGCTGGCCGTGCAAGTGCATGTGCGAACCGTTTTCCAGATCGCGCTGTCCGGCGACCCCCGCGCCACTCGTGGCCTGATAGGTGCTCACGACGACGCGCTTGACCCGGGCGGCATCATGCAGCGGCTTGAGCGCCACGACCAGTTGGGTCGTCGAGCAGTTGGGGCTCGAAATCAACCCTTGATGGTTCTTGACCGCCTCGGGATTCACCTCGGGGATGACCAGCGGCACCTTGGGATCCATGCGCCAGTAGCCGCTCTCGTCGACGACGACGCAGCCGCGATCAACGGCCCAAGGGACAAAATCCTTGGCCACCTCGTCGGGCGTGGAGCCAATCGCCAGATCGATGTCGTTGAAAGCGTCGGGCGTGAGTTCCTCGACCGTGTGCTCGGCGCCTTTGAACGTTAATTTCGTGCCGGCCGAGCGTTTCGAGGCCAAGAACTTGATGCGCTTGTAGGGGAACTGGCGCTGCTCGAGGAGGTTGCGAATCAATCCACCCACAGCGCCGGTAGCGCCGACAATGGCCACGGTGTCGAACACGAACGAGTCTCCTGACAGGAAATGACCGTTTTTGAGGAAAACACGATTATAGATCGAGGAGGGGCGCGGAGCGAGGGGTGGGAAAGCGAGTAGAGGAACGGACGAGTGGAGGGGCAGAGGGCCTCGGTTTATGTACTGGACACTCTCACCCTGACACTGGTTCGTCACGCATGTTCACTTGTTCACACTCCTCTACTCCTCTACTCCTCTACTCCTCTACTCCTCTACTCCTCTACTCCTCTACTCCCCTCCCCTGCCCTTACCGCGTCAGACGCTCGAGCGCCGCGGTCACGGTACGGCCGAGAGGCTCGGCTTGAACCGCCGGCGGCGACTGCTGGGGATCGAATTTGCCGTCGAGGTCGAGACAGCCCCGGGCGACGATCCGGCCGTCACGCGGTGAGATATGCAGGCTGAGTCGTTCCTGGCCGTCGATGAGCAACGCTTCCCAGTGGCGGGCCTGTTCCAATGGGCCACGCTGATTCATGGTCGCCAACAGCACACGATCGGCGGGAGGTTCAGCATGGAGCAAGTCTCGACCGTGCATATGGGCCAGCGCGACGTGCTCGCCACACAACGCATGTAATATAGTCGGCAGCACGTCGGCATGTGTGGTGGCCGTGTTGATCGTTGCGCTCTCGAAGCCTGGGCCGACGATGGCGAGCGGCGTGCGGCATTGAAATTCCGAGAGTCGTCCCCAGTGCGACAGCGTACCGTCGTCAAAGAGCGACTCGCCGTGATCACCGGTCACCACGATCACATGCCGGTTCGGATCGAGTTCGCGAATCGTGTCGGACACTTCGGCATCGAGAAACGCGACCGAGTTGCGATAGCGGTTGGTGACCTCGGCGCGGCGCGCGATGGTCGTACTCGACACGGTTTCGGCCGCGATCACGGGACCATGCCGAGCAAACTCCTCGGGGTACATATACGGGCAGTGTGTCGAACTCAGGAAGCAAACGATGAATTGCGGACGCTCAGACGCGGCCAATTTTTCTCGCACCTGCCTGAGCACTCGGCGATCATCGCCGACCCAATCGTCATGATCTTCGATCTGAACTTGGTCGAAGCCGCCCCCTTCGATGTACTCGTTCATGCGCATCCATTGGATCGTATCGCAGGCGACATACGAGCACTCATAGCCGGCTTGCTTAAAGGTCACACAGGCTTGCGGCGGAACCTTCGCGTCGAGCGTCGGATGATACCCGAGCGGCGAACGGCTGTAGAGCAATCCGTACACGCCGAGGTGCGAGCAGTTCGAGCCTGCGTAGTGACGATCGAGCCGTAGGCCGGTCTGAGCCCAAGCGGCCAGATTCGGCATCATGTCGTTCGTCCAGACATCGTGTCGCAGGCTCTCAAGGATGAACATGACGACGTGCGGTTTCACATCCGACTGGGGAATTTCGCGGCGATCGACATCATACGCCTGATTGAGTTGCGGCGCGAGTTCAGTAAACGAGCGTTGCAACTGATCGTTGATCGTCAGCCGAAAGTGCTCCAACTGTGGGTTGGCTGTAACGTCGATGAATGAGGCCAACGGGTCGCACGGGAGCGAGGCGTGCAGGCGATCGACCGCTTGGCGGCGTGTGACGAGCGCATGGGCCGGTACGACGCCGCAGGTGAGCAAGGCCAGGGTTGCGAAGGCCACGACGACTCCCCTCCCCTGCCCTGCGGTTGGGTAGCGAACAACACATCGCGTGGCGAGACGGTGTGCGATGACATTGAGTGCCACGGCAACGAGCGCTGTCAGTGTCATGACGAGCAGGCACTGCGTGGCGAGCCCCCCTGCCCCGCCGATCCATTCCCAGGTCGAGCGGTCCGCGAGATACGTGACATAGGTCCAGGCATGATTGCCGCTGGTCGCTTGGACGCGTAGATCGATGACCAGATAACCGCCGACAACGGTGAGTCCGGCGAGCCAAACGCACTCGGCCGCGCGGCGAGAAATGCAACGCCGCATCATTGCGTCGAGTGCCAAGCACGGCAGTGTCAGGCAAACACTCTTGGCGCAGATGACCCAGGCAAGTACACAACGATCGGCGCGCGTGACATCCAACGAACTCCATTGGATAAGTCGGCGATAGTGATCCCATTCACACGAGCCGAGCAGCGCCGCCGCGCCGAGCAGAATCAGAATGACGCGCGCCAGCAAGACGCTATCACCGCTGTCGGTATCTACGCGAGACATGGGCCATTCTCAAGTGCCGCCCGCCACCTGAAATGGTGTCGGAATGCACATAAGATCGGCCAACTCGAATACAAAGCCCCAGACTTTCTTAACCGCTACGATCGATTTATCGGGGCCAAACCAATCGGTCGTACAGATAGTTGGGGGTCCAATCGATCACGTCCGTCGCGCCAGGGTCGAACTGAAACACGCCCGAGTCTTCGATAGGCTGATTCAACTGCACGTCATAGAATTCAGTCACCAGCATGAGCTTGGTCAGAGGTGGAGTGGCTCCGCGTCGCGCTTTTTGGGCAACACTCGTGCGGAGAAACTCGATGCGGTACGGGAACAAGTCATCGCGCCCTATGTACAGTACCACCTCGTCAGGAACCTGTTCAGCAAGTTCGACCAGGTCGGCGCTCTTGCCCGCGAGAATTGCCGCCTTTTGAGCCGGTAGTAGTCGTGCCAGCACTTCGTTGCGCCATACGCCGCGTAACACATAGACATTGAGGTCGTTGAGTTTGGCGCTGACCACCGTATTGAAAAGAAACGATCGATCGAACGACCGGACCAGTCGCGGTAGACCGCCGAGCCCGACAAGGTAGTTGATCGGTGGCGAGCCTTCCGGCTTGTTCTGCTTTTCATACGCCAGAACTTTGTTGGTTTCGACGCGTTGGACGGTCGGCTTGGTGATGAGATCGCGGCGAACCCAGAGTTCGCTGCCATCGGCGATTTGCTGGAAGCCCCCTTTTCGGTCCCCCAGTTGCATCGCCACGTCCATTCTCAGCCGGTGCGAACTGGCGGGGGGCTGTACGTAGACGCCGCTGGTCAAAATCGGCACGTCGAAAAACTCTCCCCGCTGCCGCATCTTGGCTGAAATCGCCTTGTATCCGTCGAGTGTTTTGAGTGTGCGTTGCAGGAGCTGTTGCGGGTCGACCCCCGGCACGGCCACAACCGCGGGCGAAGCGTTGATGGCCGCCGAGGAGTCTGTCTCGACGGGGAGCTCGACCGACAGGGGCGAGCCCATCCAGACGGTCTTTCCCAGGTGCCAAAGCAGAGGGCCTGACAGCAATGCCAGCGCCAGCGGCAAGATAGGTAAACGCTGCTTCATGGTCCGGTTGTACCGAATTTATCAAAGAATCGCGTTGTACCGCGCCGACGATTACCTCAGGGGAATCGCATTCTAGGAAGCGAGCCCTTTCGGGTCCACGTCAATGCGACGCGGATCAGGCCAGTCACGACCCACTACCATCCATATAGACAGACGGAATGCCAGAAACCAGCGCGTGGTCAGAATGCTCGGCGGCCCGGCGTTGGCTTCGCACTTCACAAGACGGGGGAATTAGAAGCATGAAAACTCGAATCATTCTGCTCGGTGCACTCGCCGCCACGGTCGGCTGCAAGTCGCCGTTCCACCACAATCTGCCGCCGTCCGTACAAATGACCCATCCCGGCCCAGGGGTCGGCGGTCCCGGTCCAGGTGTCATGTTGCTGGGCAACGGAGCCGGCGCCGGTCCCGTTCAAGAAATCAGCTCGCAAGTCCACTTCGTCGGACCCGAGGGGATGCAAGTCACCTGGGATGCCGGCGGCATGGGGCAGTTCGACAGCGAACCGCTCGTGGCTCCCGGCCGCTTCAACTTTGGCCAAGGCGCGATCTACCGCCTCAAGCTGACCGAGATTCCCGCCCGACCCGGCATCGAGCTGTATCCGACTCTGGAGATCGCACCGACCATGCCGCGCACCGACGCGTACTTGGCTCACAATGCGATTCCCTTCCAGCTCACCGAGGAAGATTTCGACCAGGTATTGACGGGCAACTTCGTGACCAAGGTCATCTATCTGCCCGACGCGGAGTTTCAAGAACTCGCCATCGCGGGGGTCGAAACCCTGGTGAGTACGCGACTCGATCCGGGCATTGATCCGATTGTCGAGGCGGATCGCCGTGGCTCGATCATGGCGATCATTCGCTTGGGCAACAAAGACCTCGAAGTGCCCGGCGTGCAAGAGACGGTCGACGGTACGGTTGCCGCGGCGGGAGAGGGCGCACCAGGATTTGTGAGCGGCGTGTCGACGGCGCAGTACGGAATGCCCATCACCGGTACCCCACTCGGACTGCCCGGACCACCGCACATTCCGCTGGGAACACCGGCCGGCTTGCAAAAGCAGGTCATTCGCAATCACACGTTCACCAAGATTCCCGAGCCGGTCGATACGCAGCGGATTCACGTCCGGCAGACGCCCGGCATGAGCTATCCGCGTCCGCCGTCGACTGCGTACATTCAAGAGAACGCGCGTACGGCATTCCGCTGGCCGTTCGGTCGTCGAGCCAACGATTGCCCTCCGCAGTAAGCGGTGGGCGAGGCAACTATCGTCGCGCGGCCGGAAGAGAAAACACCCTGCCGGCCGCGCTTCTTTTTCCAAGTCCCATCGGTGCTGAGCGGAGGAGTGATGGCCAGCGCGCAAGATCATTCTGCCGTACCCGACACGCAACGCCGCGTGTGGTTGTGGCTCGCGCTCCTCTTCGTGTTCATGCTGAGTGGACCGAGCGCGGCTCGAGCCCAGTTCACGTCGGGGCCCTCGCCACGACTCGGCGAGGGGATCTCGCGGCGCGAGTTTCCTCGCAGCGGCGCGACCCCCGGTTATTTTCAGCCCGTGCTGTTCACCGGTAGCGAATCATTGCGCGTAGCCTGGGTCGTACAGAGCCGCTTTGTTGAGCCGCGTCCCACTCCCGTGCAAGTTGGCTTGCACATCGGCGCCAACTACCGTTTCAAGGTCACAGGCATTCCTGGCGAAGACGAAGGGACGGCCGTGTATCCCAGCATACAATTGTGCGATCGGCTCTACGCGCCCGTGGGACAAGCGGCCAAGTTTCCAATCCCGCTCGAACTAAACGAGGATGATTTGCGAACCGCCCTCGGCGGACGATTCGTGACGCGCGTCATCTATGTCGAAGACCCCGACTCGGCGTTACCGATCAACAGCGAACCGCACAAGACTCCGTGGTACGAAGCCGCGCCGCATGTCGACCCTTGGCAAGAAGCCAAACGCTGGGGTCGACCGTTGGCGATCATCCGCATGGGCGGTCGACAGCCGGACGAACGCTTCGGGGCCGATACTGAATTCGCGACCAACGTCGCGCCGCTGATCGTGTTTCAGACGCCGGCCACCGAACCGCCATCACTGGTCGTACCGGCCGCAGCTAATCGTTCGGCCCTCTTACCACAGGGGATCAAGCCATGAGCGAACGACGCGGAACTTGGGCCATCATCGCCGTGGTGACATTAACGCTCTGCTCCTGTCGGGCGCCCTGGGGAGGCAGCGAGCCGTGGGCTCCACTGGCGCGCCGCGCGAATGGTCCGCAACCGTCCTCACCGAGTTCGCCGCACTTCGTACCCGAGGCCCAGTTGGTGAGTTACGAAGCAACAATCGCCCCCCCTGCCCTCCCCTGCCCTATCGGTTGTCGCGCGTGTGGAAACGGCTCGGCGGTGGGCATGCGGCGCGGCGCGTGCAACTCGGGTGACGAGTGCGTCTGCGACGGTGGCGACCGGGGGTTGGGCGTCAATGTTGCCCCCGATTGGAAAGTTCGCGGACTCGATCCGCAGGACACGATCGCACATTTCGATACGCTCGATGGTCGCACGCATGTCGAAGCCTCGAACAAGGTTTGCCTTTACGCGCCGCGATTTGGCGCGGTACGAGTCGTCAGCGCGCTGATCGAAAACGAGCAGTCCGATCGTGCCGGCGGCATCGAACTCAAGACCCGAGCGGTGAGCGAAGAACGCGCACAGCTGGCTTCGACGAGTTTGCAACGTGAGGGGCTCGGCGATCATGCCGCGGCAATGTTGCCCGAGGGATTCCGCACGCGCCAAGGGGACGGACTGCTATCGAAGCAAGTGCTGCCCTACGGCTACCAGGATGGCTTCATGCCCTACGAGAACTTGCGACTCATTCGTAGCGGCGAGTTCGACAATCGCGAGAAAGGCCGACTGACGACCGCGGTCGACGCCGCGATCGTCTGGAGCGCCGACATGGGCGTGCAGGTGTTGCTCGACGGCAAGCAGGCCAAGGGAGTCCAGACGGCTCAAAAAGCGCAGTCGACGTTCATGGTCGAGGACAATCGCCGCGCCGCGCTGCGACTGTTCAAGCTGGCCAGCACCGACAACGCGCAGAGCGGCGACATCGTCGACTTTACCATCCGGTTCGACAATGTCGGCACGGCTCCGCTAGGGAACATCGTAGTGATCGATCACCTCACGCCCCGGCTGGAATATGTGCCGGATAGCGCTCAAGCGAGCGTCGGAGCGAATTTTAGCGCCACGAATCAAGAGGTCGGCACGCTCGTCTTACGCTGGGAAATTGACGAACCTCTCGAAGCGGGCCAAGGGGGCCTCGTCCGCTTCAAGTGCCGCGTGCGATAGCGATGTCTCGCACAACGAATGTCTTCGTTAGCCGCGACGCGCAGCGGAGCGCGTAACGCCTGCTCAATGGCAAGCGACAGTTACGCGATCCGCTTTCGCGTCGCGGCTAACGAGAGAATTACGGATTACTCCTTGACCTCGATCGCGAACAGATGGGTCTTGTTGGCGATGTACAGCACGTTGTTAGCGACCATCGGCGAACTGTAGATCGAGTTGATCATGTCGATCTCGGCGATGATCTCCTTGGTCTTGCCATGCTTGAAGATCGTCAGCTTGCCTTCTTCATCGCCGACAAACACCTTGCCATCGACCACCATCGCCGAACCCCAGGTAGCCGCGAACAGGTCATGGGTCCAGTACGGCTTGCCGGTCTTGGCGTCGACACAGTGGACCAGACCACTGAAGTCGGGCACATAGAGCAGGTCGTCCTTGATCACGACCGTGGCGATCGTACGGTGCATGGTCTCTTCAAACTCGACCTTGCTGTTGCCGTTGAGGTCGTACTCGCTGTAGTGCCACACGACGGCCGAGTTCGGGTTGGGAATCGCGATCTCCTTGGTCTCGTCTTCGAGCGCCTTTAAGCGGCGCTTGGGCAACTTCTTGCTGCGGTCGTTGATGTCGACCGCCAATTGCGAGCTGACATCGCCCGTCTTCGTCGGGTCAATGCACCACAGGTGACCAATCCCCTCGCCGTGCTCGGGGTCCTGTCCGACAGCCAAGTACACCTTGTTGTCGTAGACGACCGGAGTGCCGATGATCTCGTTGCGCGTGCCACGACCACCGAGGATGTAGACGCTTTCCTTCGGGTTGGCGTCAAACTCCCAGAGCATCGTCGGCTTGCCGGGGGTCGGCTCACCGAGAAAGCTATAAATCCAGGCGTCGCCACCGGCAAAAATGACTTGCGGCTTGCCGCCGAGAACCGCCCAAGCCGGGCTCGACCACTGGCCGTGCAGGATGTTGTTCCCCGGCGCGTCGTTGGTCCAGATCACCTTGCCCGTGTTCTTGTCGACCGCAATGAAGCTGGCGGCTTGCGGAGCAGGCAAATTGATGTGCGTCTCGTCGACGCCGTTGCTCGTACAAACCCAGAGCGTGTCGCCCGTGGCCGTGATCGAGCAGCTGCACATATTGTGCTGCGACACGCCGAGTTCCTTCATCATGTCGAGGACCCAAATCGTGTCGGCCTCGGTCTTCTCGGTGAACTTTTCGTCTTTGTAAGGACCGTCGTTCTCGTTGTCGTAGAAGCCTTCGGTATCGGCACAGACCACTTCACCGCGGCTGGTGACGAACCAAAGTCGCTCCCCTTCGATGTACGGCGAGCAGCAGATGCCTTGCAACGGCCAGTCATGCACGCGGCCGGTGGGCAACTTCTCGCTGCTGTGTTGCCAAAGGAACGAGCCATCCTTTTCGCTGAAGCAAACGAGACAGCCTAGGTCGACCGTCGACGGATAGCGGCTGATGTAGCCGTGACCGTTATTGGTACCGACATAGACCTTGCCGTTGGCGACGATCGGGTTGCCATAGCTTTGTGAACCCAGGGCAGCGACCCACTTGATGTTCTGCGCGCTGGATTTGTCCCAGTTACCCTGATCGTCAAACGAGCCGGGCTCCCATTCCGACGGGATGTTCTTGCCTTGGGGCGTGTTGTTGCGCTGGGCATTACCGCCCCACTGGTTCCAATCGAGCGGTCCGTACATGGGCTTATCGCTCTTCACGACGGCCGCGGCGGCCGGAAGAGCCGCGACGACCGCGACGCTCTTCGAGGCGTCGACCTTAGAGCCCGCGTCCTTCTTGGGTTCGTCAGTCTTGGGTGCCGGAGTGGCCGGCTTGGGCTCTTCTTTCGTCGGCGGAGCCGACGGCTTGGCGGGCTCTGTTTTCGTCGGCGGAGCCGACGGCTTGGGAGTCTCGGCAGGCTTCGGCGTCTCGACCTTGGGTGGGTCGATCTTCACCGGAGGGGCTGCTGGCTTGGGCTCTTCTTTCGTCGGCGGAGC
>CAYLYE010000213.1:0-10589 GCA_964387325.1 uncultured Planctomycetaceae bacterium | reverse complement strand
CTGGGTCGACTACTGCACGCATTGACGATACTCATCATTGCAGCAGCTAACCTTCAGCTCGGAATAGCTCCAGCAATGGCTGATCATTTGGATGACAAGCGAAGTCGACCCAATATCGTCCTCATCCTCATCGACGACCTGGGCTACAGTGATGTGGGCTATCATGGCGCGCGCGACAAGACACCGCACATCGATCAGCTTGCCAAGACGGGCGTGCGATTGGAACGGCACTATGTCAATCCGCTCTGCTCGCCGACCCGGGCGGCTTTGATGACCGGCCGCTATGCGAGCCGCTTCGGTTGCACCGCGCCGCAGGCCGAGCAGGTACTGCCGTTCAACACGGTGACCATCGCGTCGGCACTATCGAGCGTGGGCTACGACACAGGGCAATTCGGCAAGTGGCATCTGGGCAGCAAGCCCGACTGGGGACCACAGCACTTCGGCTTCAAGACCTCGTATGGCTCGCTCGGCGGCGGCGTGGGACCCTACGATCACCGTTATAAGGTCGGCCCCTACACCAACACCTGGCAACGCAACGGCACGCTCATCGAAGAGGCGGGGCATGTCACCGATTTGATCACCCGCGAGGCGGTGCAGTTCATCGAGCGGCCCCGCTTGGGTCCCTTCCTGGCCTATGTACCCTTCACGGCCGTGCATATCCCGCTCGACGAGCCGCAGGAATGGATCGACGCCCAAGGGCATGTCGAGTCGAAAGCCGACAAACTGCGGGCGGCCTGCCTGGCGCATCTCGACGACGGCGTGGGCAAAATCCTCGCCGCACTCGATCGCACGAAGCAACACGAGAACACGCTGGTCGTGTTCCTCAGTGACAATGGCGCTCATGACCGGCTACGCAACGACGACCCCAAATACCCAGGCGAGTATCCGTCGTTGCAAGTGGGGGGCAGCAACGCGCCGTGGCGCGGCTTCAAAGGAGGACTGTACGAAGGGGGCATCCGCACACCGGCCATCGTCCACTGGCGCGGCAAGCTCGAAGCGGGCGAGGTCCATGCCCCGCTGCACGTCAGCGATTGGATGCCGACGCTATGCAAGCTCGCGGGATATACCCCCAGCAGCGATTTGAAATGGGACGGGCAAGATATCTGGTCGATCGTCCGTGGGCAGAATACACAGCCAAGCGCGCGGACGATTTACTGCCTCGGGCCGGGTCGCAACACGCAGGTCGTGCTGCACGGAGATTGGAAGCTGATCATGCCCAGAAAGGGTGTCGCCTCGTTGTACAACTTGGCACGCGACCCCGGCGAGCAGCGTGACGTGTCGGGAGAACATCCTGCGATCGTGACTGAACTGCTCGCACGGCTCAGCGCGGCCGCCGAGCGAGACGACGACGCGCGGGTCGAGTAGACCAGAAGTTAACCGCAGAGGCACCGAGGACACCAAGAAAGATGGAGGGGTAGAGGTACAAAGTAGTGGAGGAGTGTGTTCACGTTAACACGCCTCGTCCACTCCCCCGCACCTCTACCCCTCTGCTTGCTCAGTGGATAGCAATTCTTCGTGACAATGCAACTCGCAGAGCTTACACCAGCTCGCGGATCGCGTGGCCGTTTTCGACCATGTAGGTCGGCCGACCGGCGCCGTTCACGAATTGCACCTGCGGGTCGATGCCCAGCACGTGGAACACGGTCGCCATCAGGTCTTGCGGCGTAACAGGGGCGCTCTTGGGGACGTCGACCTTGGGGGCCGACTCGCCCACGACCTGTCCCATTCGCAAGCCGCCACCCGACAAGGCCAGCGTGCTGAGCGGAGCCCAGTGATCGCGACCGGCATTGTTATTAATGCGCGGCGTGCGACCAAACTCGCCGGTGATGACGAGCAGGATCTTCTCGCTGAGCCCACGCTGAGCCACATCCTCGACAAACGCGGCCACCGCGCGGTCGACCTGCGGGCCAAGATTCTTCATGCCGTTGAGAATGTTGCCGTGCATGTCCCAGCCGCCGAACGAAACGGTGACGAAACCGCTACCCGCTTCGCACAAGCGACGGGCCTGGAGCAGCTTTTCGCCTAACCCGCCGCCATACATCTCTTGCGTGCGTTGATCTTCGTTCTTCGTGTCGAACGCCTTCTGAGCGCTGCCGAGCACTAAGTTCGCGGCCTGCTCCTCGAACTTGCCCAAGCCTTGCATGAGGCCCGAGCGGTCGATGTCGCGGTTGATGCGATCCAAACTGGCGAGCAACGAGCGACGGTCTTCAAAGCGGGTGTCGGCCACTTGCAGGTTCATGTTATTGCGGGCCTGACCACTGGGGTCGAACGGGGCCGCCGCGGTGCCGAGGAACGTTGGGCCATCGAAGCCAATGCCCCCCAGCCGAACGTAGGTGGGCATGCCGGTCTGCGGATGATTCGTGCCACGTGACTTCGAGAGAATCGAGCCCATCGCGGGACGGTTCGGAGCGCCGCCATTATCGACCACCCGATTGTCGTAACCGGTCATCACGTAGTGGGTGCCGCCACCGTGACCGCTGTTGCTATGGGCGAACGAGCGAACAAAGGCCATCTTGTCGGCGACCTTCGCCATCTTGCTGAACGTGCCGCCGAGCGTGATGCCCGGCATGGGTGTGCTGACTTCGCCCGTGACGCTGCGGTACTCGACCGGGGCGGTCATCTTGGGGTCGAACGTCTCGACGTGCGTGGGTCCACCGCCGAGCCAAAGCCACACGACCGACGTGTCCTTAACCGTCTTGCCAGCCGAGGCCGCCTGCGAGCGAGCCTGAAGCAAGTTGCCCAATGTGAGCCCCGTCATGCCAAGCGTGCCGACCTTCAAAAATTCGCGACGGGTGTTTCCTTCGCAATCCCGATACGTTCCTGCGGTCGAAAAATGCAGCATGGCCTGGGCTCTCCGGTCAATTTCAAAGCTTGGGGGCACTCTCGGTTCGAGTCCATCTCGAATCCATGAACTAATGCTGATTGACTGATCGGTCTGTTTCGTTACATCAGCTAGCACCAATCTGAACAAATTTGCCAAATTTTATCAATAGAATTTCAAAAACTCGTCCGTTTGGCTTGGAGACTGTTCGCCAGTACACTCCAAAAGCATGGCACAGCAACAATTTAGCTTTGGCGACGACGACGCCCCCTGGGACCAAGACGACCAGGACGAGCAGCTCGTCGCGACCATTGTCTTTGCCACCGGACCCAGCCAGGAATTCGATTACCTCGTGAGCGAACGCTTGCGGGGCGAAGTCGAGGTCGGGCGCCGCGTCGAGGTCCCCTTCGGACACGGCCCACGCAAGATGATCGGCTGGTGCGTCGACGTGAGCTATCGGGCCGTCGGTCCACGACGGCTCAAGGAGATTGCGGCGGTCATCGACCCGGCGTGCCTGCTGCGACCGGGAATGATCCGGCTCACGCGCTGGCTCGCGCAGTATTATCTGTGCGACTGGGGACAGGTGCTCGACACGGTGATCCCGGCCGGCGTTCGCGATCGGGCTGGCACCCGACTCACGACCCTGCTGAGCGTACAGCCCGAGGTGCTCAAGCAACTTGCCGAGTTGAAGCTACCACGCGCTCAGCAGCAGGTGTTGCAGGCGCTCTCGGCCAGTCGCGAACCGCTCACCATTCAGCAGCTCGCGCAGGCCTCACGCGCGTCGACGGCCACGATCAGCACACTCCGCCGCAAAGGGTTGATTGCGAGCGTCTCGCAACGCCTGAACTTCAACGAACCTCATGAGGCGCTCGTTGCGGCCGAAGAAGACCATGAGCTGAACAGCGACCAACGCCGGGCGCTCGACACGATCACGAGCGCGCTCGAGGCAGGCCGTCATGAGACGATTTTGCTCCACGGTATCACCGGCAGCGGCAAGACCGAGGTCTACATTCAAGCCATCCAGCGCGTCGTGAGCTACGGCCGGCAGGCGATCGTGCTCGTCCCCGAGATCAGCCTCACGCCACAGACCCGGCAGCGATTCAAAGCCCGCTTCGGCGCGGTGGCGGTGCTTCACAGCCATCTGACCGACGCCGAGCGGCATTGGCATTGGCAGCGGATCGCCGCCGGCGAGGTGAACGTGGTCGTCGGCGCGCGGAGCGCCATCTTCGCGCCAGTCCCGCAGCTAGGCATGATCGTGCTCGATGAAGAACATGAGTCGACGTTCAAACAAGACTCCACGCCCCGCTATCATGCGCGCGACGTCGCGGCCTGGCGGGCCAAAGAAGAAGGGGTGCCGCTCGTGCTCGGGTCGGCCACACCATCGCTCGAGAGTTGGCACCGCGCCCGAACAGGTGACTACCGGCTCGTCGAGTTGCCGAAACGTGTACTCGATCGACCGTTGCCCGATGTACTGACGATCGACCTGCGCAACGAAACACGCGAGAAGGTCTTTCGTGGCGCGATCAGCCGCCAGTTGCAGCTTGCCATGCGGCAAGCGCTCGACCAGGGTGGGCAGGTCATTTTGCTGCTCAATCGACGTGGCTTTTCGACCCATATTCAGTGTCCGCAGTGTGGCGAGGTCGTGAAGTGTCCCAACTGCGAGTTGGCCCTCACGCATCATCGACACACCGAGATCGTGCTGTGCCACTATTGCGATTTTGAAATGGCGCCGCCGACCGTGTGTCCCAAGTGCAAATTTCCTGGCATCCATTACGGTGGCCTGGGGACCCAGCGTCTCGAAGCCGAGGTGCGGGCCCGCTTCACCGACATGCCCTGCCTGCGGATGGATACCGACACGATGCAGCAGCCCGGCAGCCACGAACGGGCCCTGGCCAAGTTTCGCTCGGGCGAGGTCCGCATCCTCGTCGGCACGCAGATGATCGCCAAGGGGCTCGACTTTCCGCAGGTCACACTCGTCGGGGTCGTGAACGCCGACACGGCGTTGCATCTGCCCGACTTCCGCGCCTCGGAGCGGACGTTTCAACTGCTGGTACAGGTGGCCGGTCGAACGGGTCGTGGCGAGCAAGGAGGCCGCGTGCTCGTGCAGACGCTCAATCCCGATCACCCGGCAATTCTTGCGGCCGTGCGACACGACTACCAGGCGTTTGCCGAGTACGAAATGCCCATGCGCGAGGAGCTCTCGTATCCGCCTTATGGCAGCATGGTGCGGCTCGTCGTGCGCGGGCCGATCGAAGTAGTGACGCGCGAATTTGCCGGTCACTTGGTCGAGCGACTCCGCGCGGCCTGCGAGCAAACGCAGACCAAAGCCCGCGTGCTGGGCCCCGCCCCCGCGCCGATGGCCAAGTTGCGCGGCAATTATCGCTTCCAGATTCAGCTCCAAGGGCTCGACGGCCCCGCGCTGCGTGCCGCCGCAGCAACGATCGTGTACGACACGAAGCTCAAGCCTCCCGAGGAAGTGCAGTGGATCGTCGACGTCGACCCGCTGGAGATGATGTAGCGGCGCGGGTTACGCACCCCAGGCGCGGCCGCCGACCATCCCGGCGAACACGAACAACACGCCCAACACGTTCTGCAAGGCGATGTTGAGCACGGCGAGCGACCATTGCCCAGAGCCGATAAGCTGCGCGGTCTCGAACCCAAACGTCGAGAAGGTCGTGAACGCTCCCATGAACCCGGTGAGCAGTGTGAGCCGGGTCTGATCGCTGACCAGGGCATGAATTTCGGCCAGCGACCAAACGACGCCGAACAGAAAACAGCCGAGCGCGTTGATGATCAGCGTGCCCCACGGAAACGTGTCCCCCAACACCTCGCGCAAGGAATGTCCCAACGCATAACGAGCGAGCGTGCCGACCGCCCCGGCCAAGGCAATGGTGAACCAAGTGGATGACATGAGTAGCGACAACTCCAAGAAGCTGCATAGGTCATACGAATGGATGCCTGAATGTACGCCGCCGAGATCTGTTTCGTCGACGGGAGAACCTGTGACCGAGGCGTCTTCTCCTTGACGCCCTGGCTCCCGGCGGGGATAGTGTTTCTCAGCGCGGCTCGCTGCCGCAGGGGTCTCTTGTCTTACGAGGAAACTCATGTCCAGTTCGAGTGTCTCGCCCGAAGCGGGCGCTATGGCCGGCGACAGCGCGCCGTCGAGCATCGTGTTGCTCGCCTACCCGAAGATCGTGTTTCTCTACCCGACGTTCATCATGGCGCTGCTCGCGGCATGCTACACGACCTGGGGCAGCGACGTGCTCGCGCCGACCAACACCACGGCCAGCATCATCAATATCCTGTTCCTCGATGTGTTCGCGCTTAACTTGGTCATCTTGGCTTTCGACTTTCCGCGGACAACGTCGCTGACGCTGTTCTTTTGCATCGCGGCGATCATCTTCGGTGTGCTGCTGCTGTTTCGCTGGAACGACCAGATACTGCCGTGGGTCACAAACCTGCTGAGCAGTTATCATCCGGCGGCCAACGCGACCTTTTACTGGTCGTTTGTCGCAATCCTGGGCGTGATCTATGCAATCGTGTATGCCACGACGCACTTTGATTACTGGGAGGTGCGGCCGAACGAGTTGTTGCACCATCACGGCTTTTTGAGCAATCTCGAACGTTTTGCCGCGCCGAATTTGCGCATCGACAAGGAAATCAACGACGTGTTCGAGTACCTGCTGCTGGGCAGCGGTCGGCTGATCATGCACCCCAGCAGCGAGCCGCGCGCAGTCATCCTCGACAACGTGCCGTTCATCAGCGTGAAAGAAAAACAAATCACCCGGATGCTCGGCGCGTTGCAGGTCGAGGTGCGGCAGAACACGCGCGAGGGGCAGTAACGCAACTCAGACGAGCAAGCATGTCCACGCCGAGCTGTGGACATGGCACCTCTTTGGATGGCCCGACGGCAACACTCACCCCAAGCCGTCGGCTCGGCCGCCGGACATCGCCCTAGAACATGACGTTCCAGCTGGCCGAGATCGTGAAGCGGTTCTGCAATTGCGGCCCGTGCAGGCATTGGTAGACGGGCATGCCCCCCTCGATGCTGAGACGGTGATCGAACCGGTCGCTGAGCGGCAGCACGTAATTCGTGCCGAACAACAAGTCGACGCGCTGACCGCCTTGCAACCCTGGGGCGAGCGTGGGGGATAACGTGGGGTCGAGCCGAATATCCCGGCCGTGAATGTGTCCCCAGAACAGGGCGTCGAGCCGAGTCGAGACGCTCCAGCAATCGGTCAGCTTCGAGGCGACCCAGGAGGTGACCTCGATCTGATCGCCGACGCGGTAATCGTAACGATTGCGCCCCAGATGCGCGGTCACGAGCGACTGCGTACCCCAGGACCAGCGGTCACTCTCGCCGCGATAGGTGAGGCCCGGGATCAAATCGAACGTCCCGGTGCTGGTACGAATCGGATACGAGAGTCGGGGCGAGGTCATGTCGGGCGGGTTACCTTGGACGTCGATCAACCCCGCCGGCACGCTGACACCGAAATTGAAGTGGATCTGCTGCCGGTTCCACTGTCGCAGCACGTACATGCCCGACAGGGTGAGGTCGCCCAACTGTGTGTTCTGGTCACGCAAGGTGCCGCCGACGGTCTGGTAGTTGATGACACTGTGATAGATGGGCAATTGGGCCATCAGGGTCAGATCATCGACCGGTGCGTATTCCATCAGGAACAGGTGCCGCTCGCGGGTCATGTTAAGGGGCACGAACGGAAACTGCGCGGCGATCTGCGCCTCGCTCACGCCATGCGTGCCGCCGAGGTTGCCGTTGTAGTTCTCGACACGGTAACGGTACGAGAACAGGTATTGACCGCCCGACTTGAGCGTGTGGTCGCCAATCACACCGGCCGGGGCGAGGCCGTCGGGACGCTGAAACGTGATCGGCTGATTAAACTGCTGCGCGTCGAAGACCGTGCTGTAAGGCTCATCGACGAATCGCTCGTAGCCCTGGCCTTGATCGCGTTGGATCACGTGTCGCTGGGGTCCGACAAGGAGATAGTTCACCGCCGGGGGCGCTTCCCAAGATTCGAGCGGTTGATCGAGCGCGCCCCAGCGCGGCGGCGCGGGGTCGTCGGGTTGCAAGGGAATGTTGACCTGCGGGGCCTTGGGCACGGCGCGCGTTGCGCCCTGATCGGGCTCCTGATTCAACGCCGCGGCAAATGCCGTTTGCTGAACAAAGTATCGCGACTCGGGTGAGCCGGGTTGATCGGCTCGCGCGGCGCTCGCAAGGCCGTACAGACAAAGCACTCCCACCCATAAAGCCAGGGACGATCTCATGGCTTCACCTCCCCGACCGGCGGCTGAATGTGCTCGGGTGGTTGTGGTGGCACGGGGAGGCTTTCCAGTTCGCGCAGATCTTCGATCTGCAACAGGTTGGTCAGATCGGCCAGCGCGGTCCACTGGATATTTAAGCTCGCAATGTATTGCGTGATCGCGGTCGACAAATTCTGTTGCGCGACGACGATGTCGCCAAAGCCGACTTCGGCGGGCTCTTGTTCGTGACGCTCGTAAATGCCCCGGTAGGCGCGGGCCAGATCGGGCAACACCTGCTCGCGATAGAACTGGGTCTGGGCGCGGTTGGTCTCGTAGCGCTCGAAGGCGTCGGCCAACGAAGCGGTCAATTCGTTCTGCACTGCCCGCGATTGTTCCGAGGCTCGCACCAGTGAACCTTGCGCCGACATGATGCCGCCCCGATTGCGATCGAAGATCGGCACCGGCACGCCGATCTGCATGTTGTACGTGGTCAGCGGCATGCCCGGGGTCGTGAAGTCGCGTTGGACGGTGCCGTAGACGTCGACATCCGGGATCGGCTTGACCGTTTCGAGTTGCAATTTGGCGCGGGCCTGCGCCTCGGCGTTACGCGCGGCGAGCACATCGGGATGGTTGGCCATCAGCTTGGCGAGCGCGACCTGGTAGCGAATCTCGGGCGCGACCATGTCGCTGCGCCCACTCAACTCGGTCGGGGGCATGTCCGGCATGCTCATCGCCGCCGCGAGTTGCTTCCACGCCGAGATGTATCGATTCTCGGCTGCCACCATGTTGACCCGGGCTTGCACGACGATCGCTCGCAACTGCACGGGCTCATAGGCCGTGGCCTCGCCCCCTTTGAGCTTGTCGACTTGAATGCGATACACTTCGTTCGAGAAGCGCACGAGTGCGTCGGAGATCACCAGATTTTCTTGAGCCACGAGCACGGCGAAGTACAACGACTTGACACGCGAGGCAATCTGCGTGCGTGTTTTGCGGATATTCAACTGTGAGTTCATCAAGTCATAATTCGCCACGCTCCGCGCTAGCCCCAGCTTGTTGGCCGTCTTGATTGTCTGTGTCACATACACGCCTTGGTAGTTGCGCGTGCGTGACGAGCCGACTGTGTCCGCCTCGTAGCCAACGACAGGATTCGGATACGCACCCGCCTGCATCGCGTCACCAAATCGAGCCGTCACGTCGGCCCCAACCTGATTGAGCACCGGGCTGTTGTTGATCGCCAGCTCCTGAAGCTGCGCGAGCGAGAGTGGCTGCTGACCGACTTGGATCGGTGGGAGTGCCATCGGCCGCGACTTGGGCAGATTCGGAAACAGTCGATCGATCATCTCTTGCCGCAGCTTGGGTTGGTCACGCGTCTCGGGAGGCAAGTTGATCGGCGGCGCTTTCGCTCCGGGCAACTCGTCGGGCAGACGCACACGCTCCTGAAAGGCCGACGAGCCGCTGCGCGATGCGGGTGGCGCAGGGAACGGGACCTGCGCGCTGTTCTGAGCCAGCAAACCTTCCGTATGCGACGTTAAATTCACCTGCGGGCCAGCGGGCATGCTCGCCGCAATCGGTGTGACCGTCGACGGAGACACGACCGGTGACAGGGCCGGCGACCCGGGCTGGGCAGGGGAGGGTGCCGAAGCCAACGGCCGATCCGGCACTTGCATCGGAGCGGTCGGAAAGTTGGGGGGCGGGCTCATCGGTGGCAACGACACCATCGATGCGGCAGGCGGCGACTGTTTGCTCGGCAGCGAACATCCGACCAGACACGCCAGCAACGCCAGCAATAAACTCCGCGGCGCGAGCAACCCCCGACGCCCGGCTGACGTCGTCCTAAGCTGCACAATGATAGAAGGCGTCGACCGCACCGGGTTCGTCTCACTCGACTAGAAAACGGGCCTCTTTTAAGCCTTTACGCTTCGCGCTCGACCTACCCGATTCGAGCGGTCGTATCAGTCATATCGGTTGTAGCGGCATCGGACATCAGGTCAGATGGTGACATTTTCTCCAGCAACGCCACACAAAATGGCAGCAGCAGGATGCAGGGGGGCGGACACGTTGGTAATATCGTGAGCGCCGCGAGCTTGGAGCGGTTCCCGACTCAAGCCCAATGGGACATGTCGGCTAATGTTCCACGATCGGGGTGGCCCGCGATGCTCGCCATCTCCGGGGGCGCGCGTTTGTCGGTGCGCGTCGGCGAGCATGGCGCGTTTTTTTCATCCGGTCCGATCTCAAACGAGCGGCGGTCAGCATGGCCAAGAAATCAGCGAAAGGCGAACGCGCCTATTCGGAGGCACAACGTCGGATTGCCAAGTGCCTTGCCGACGGGGCGCAAGAACTCGATCTCTCGGGGTTGGGGCTGACCGCGTGTCCAGCCGAAATCGGCCAGCTCACGGCCCTGACGTCGCTCGACCTGAGGTTCAACCAACTGAGCGCGTGGCCTGCGGAGCTGGGCCAGCTCACGGCCCTGACGTCGCTCGACCTGAGTGGCAACCAACTGAGCGCGTTG
>CAYLYE010000212.1:0-10748 GCA_964387325.1 uncultured Planctomycetaceae bacterium | reverse complement strand
GACACACGCCATGATTCGTCCCACACAGCAGACAACGGGTCCAACGCCGGCCGTGCAGGTGTACCTGCTTGGGACGGTCGACTATGCCGCGGCGCTGGCCCTTCAGCAGCGATTGGTGTTCGACGCCAGCGGCAGCCGCGATGGGCAAATGACGCTGCTGCTGTGCGAGCATCCGCCCCTGCTTTCGATCGGCCGGCAAGGTTCGATAGCTGACGTGCGGGTCGAGAGCCACGAGCTAACCCAGCGGAATATTGAAACCCGCTGGGTCAACCGCGGCGGCGGGGCCGTTTTGCACCAGAGCGGCCAACTGGCCATTTATCCCGTCGTGGCGCTCGACGATCACCGCCTGTCGGTGGGTGCGTTTCAGACGCAATTTCTGGCCGGACTCCGCTCGGCGCTCGTCGAGTTGGGCGTGGCGGTCCAGGATACCACCCGTGGCTCGGGGGTCTGGGGGCGCACCGGACTTTTGTGCGCCTCGGGCTTGGCGGTCAAAGACTCGGTCAGCTATTTTGGCGCGTACCTGAATGTCGAGCCTTGCTCGCCGCTAAGTCGATGGGTGTTGAGCGACTTCTCTCAGCGCTTACCGATGAGCTCGCTCGCGGTCGAACGTCGACACCGCATACGAATGACCTCGGTGCGCGAGGCTGTCATTCGGAACGTGTGTGACCAGTTCACTCAGGGACGCTATCATATTCACTCGCGGCACCCTTTGCTGGTGCGGCAAACCCTAGGCTCAGCCAACGAAAGTTCTGTCCGTGCTCAATAGCCTGCCGATCATCGACCGCCCCGCCGAGGGCGAGCCCGACTCGCGACGTTTGCCCCGTTGGCTTAAGCGGAACGTGCCCAAAGGGAACGCCAACTTTTTTACCGATCGGCTGCTCAACGAACTGCGGCTGGAAACGGTGTGTGAAGAGGCCAAGTGCCCGAACCGCATGGAGTGCTGGTCGCAAAAGACCGCCACGTTCATGATCATGGGGAACGTCTGCACACGCCCCTGCGGTTTTTGCTCGATAAACAAAGGCAAAACGCAGGCCTTGGAACTGGACGAGCCCGACCGATTGGCCGAAGCCGCGTTGCGGCTGGAGCTCAAGCATGTCGTGATCACGTCGGTGACGCGCGATGATTTGCCCGACGGCGGCGCCGAGCATTTCTATCAATGCGTCTTGAAAGTTCGCGCCAAGACCGGTGCGACCATCGAGGTGCTCACGCCCGACTTTATCGGCAAATGCGGCGCGATCGAGCGGGTCGTCGAGTCGGCCCCCGAAGTATTCAATCACAACACGGAGACCGTCCCACGGCTGTATCGCGAGGTGCGCGGTCGCAAGAGCGACTACACTTGGACACTCGAAGTGCTCCGCCGTGTCAAGCAACTCAATCCCGCGGTGAGAACCAAGACCGGACTCATGCTGGGCCTCGGCGAGACGCACGAGGAGTTGCTCGATACGCTCGTCGATCTGCGCGATGCCGGCGTCGAGATGCTTACGCTCGGGCAGTATTTGCAACCCACGCCCGAGCATCTGAGCGTCGTCCGGTACCTGCCGCCCGACGAGTTTGAAGAACTTGGGCGTCGGGCGAAGTCGCTCGGCTTTGCTCAAGTGGCCAGCGGGCCATTTGTCCGTTCGAGCTACCATGCCCGCGAGATGCTCTCGGCGTAAGCGTTGCTTAGCCGCGGCGATCGAGGTGTCCGGATTTGTTGATGGCGCGCAGCAGGCGCAGTCCCAGCCCCAGGCTGATGACCATGCCGCTCATGCCGAGCACCGACCACTCGCCGATCCAAGGGATGTTGACCAGCGGCGGCACGCGTTGGCTCATCATCACGGTCGAGCCGAGAAACAGCGAGCTGGTCAGTAATCCCAGCACGAGCCGATTGACGCTCGGTTCCAGGCCGCGATGGTCGAGATGCACGTCAAATTTGCCGTTCTGCACACGCTGCAGCAGATCGATCAGCCCGCGCGGCAACGCCTGCAACAGTCGTTCGACCTCGCCCGAAAATCGCCACAGCTTCTTCACGTGACGACCGGGGGCCAGACGCCGCCACATCATGGTGCGCTGATAGGGGACAATGACGTCCATGAGGCTGAACTTTGGCTCCAGAAGCCGCGACGTCCCTTCGAGCATGACCAGGACGCGGAGCAGCAGCGCGATCCGCGCGGGGAGCATGATCCGGTAGCGGCGGACCATCTCGAAGATCTCGTTCAACGCCGCGGCGACGTTCAATTCCTCGATCGGCAAATTCGTGTAATTCGACACAAAGTCGGCCACGTCGAGCGACAACGAGGCTTCGTCAAGGTCCGGCGGTGTTTCTCCCACCCGTGTGATGATCGTGGTCAAGTGTTCTGGGTCGCCGTTGGCCAGCGCCAGAAACATCTCTTCAATGTCCTCGCGCAGCGCCTCGTCGATCCGGCCAATCATGCCGTAATCGAGCAAGCCGATCACATTGTCAGGCAGCACGACGATGTTGCCAGGATGCGGATCGCCGTGATACGTGCGGTGATCGAAGATCATCGTGATATACAGTTCCGCGCCACGACGTGCGATCTCGGCCAGGTTGAGCCCCGCCGCCAACAGCCGCTCGCGATCGGCGAGCCGGATGCCTGTAATGCACTCCATCGTTAGTACGCGCGCCGTGCTTAACTCCGGATAGCCACACGGGACGCGAATGCGAGGGTCGTTGGCAAACTCCTGTGCAAATTGCCTCATGTGTCGCAGCTCGCGCGTAAAGTCCAGTTCGCGCTGCAAAATGCGCTGGAACTCTTGGGCCGTCGAACGGGGACGGTAGTTGGCGTACTCGGGGACCATTTCGGCCATTTGTGCCAGGGCGATCAGAATCTCCAGGTCGACTTTGACGCGCGATTCGATATCGTCGTGTTGCACTTTGACAACGACGTGCTCGCCCGTGAGCAGCCGCGCGGCATGGACCTGCCCGATCGATGCCGAGGCGAGCGGCGTGAGATCGAACGCAATGAAGAACTGTTCGAGAGGGCCCCCCAGCTCGGCCTCGACGATTCGGCGCACGACCTCCGGTGGGTCGGCGCGGACGTCGGTCTGGAGTTGTTGCAACTCGTTGGCGAGCGCCACGCCGACAATGTCGGCGCGCGTGCTGAGCACCTGTCCGAGTTTGATGAACGTGGGACCAAGCTCACTCAGGGCAAGGCGGATGCGCGACTCGAAGCTGTGTCGGGCGAGCACTTCGCCATCGCGGTTCTTGAGCAGCTCTTTGGCAAAATCGAGGTCGAGCCGGCTGATCCAGTCGGCCAGCCCAAATTTGCTCAGGACGCCGATAATTTCGCGCCAGCGATTGACATGCCGATAAAGCTGTGGGAGCGACGAGAGCTTCATAATCATCTATCATACACAACCTTGGCCGAGAACCAGCCTGCAACCAGCGGACAATCGGCGGCAATTCGGCAACTTTTTCAGGCAATTGCCGCGACACGTCGGCTTGCCGTTGCGACGCTCGTGCGGCTTAACTATCTTACGGGCGGAGGCTGTTATGAACCGACTGCTCGGCTGGCTTGTGATTGCGTTATGCGCTCTAGGCGCATGGTACGCCTATACCTCGTTCTTTCGGCAAGAACCACGCGCCGACAACTCGACCAGCACCGAGCCTGTTCTTGGCGCTGCGCTGCCTACGGGCAGCGGTCAGCGGGAGCGGCCTGTGATGGTCTCGGCATTGGCTACGCTTGAACCCGCCAGTGGGATGATCGAGATCGCGGCCCCGCCCGGGGATCGTCTCGAACGGCTCAACGTGCGCGAGGGGCAAAGCGTACTGAAAGGGGACGTAATCGCGGTGCTGGAAAGCATGCAACTGCGGACCCAAGAGCTGGCTGCGGCCGAAGCAGCACTCAAGGACGCCCAGCGGCGTGAACCGCTCGAACGGGCTTATGGAGGTGCGCTGCTCACGGCGGCCGACGCCGGAGTGCAACAGGCCAAGCTCGTCGAGTTGGAGCTGGGGGCGTTGCAAGCCCGGCTCGCGCTAGCGCATAAGAATGTCGAGGTCGCCAAGAGTGACCTGTCCCGGCTGGATGGAGTTAGCGATCGAATCGTCTCGGCGCAAGATCGCGATCATCAGAAGCTCCGCGTGCAGCAGGCCGAGGCCGAGGTGCAAGCCCAGCAGGCCGAACTCCAACGACTCACGGCAAGCAGCAAGGCCACGCTGGCGCAAGCCGAGGCGAAGGTCAACGAGGCGCGAACGACCGGCGATCGACTGCTCGCCGCGTTACAAGTCGATTCGCTCTCGCAGAATGTGGCCTTGTCCAAGAAACGCATTGAACTGAGCGCGGTCCGCTCGCCGCTCGACGGTGTTGTGTTGCAGGTCCTGACGCGCGAGGGCGAAACACTGGCCCAAAAGCCGATCGCGCGCGTGGCTGATGTGCGCCGCATGGTCGCGATCTGCGAAGTGTATGAAACCCAGGTCTGGTGTGTCCGCCCGCAACAGCGTGTCACACTTTCCAGCCGGGCGTTGTCCACGCCGCTCACCGGAGTGGTCGAGCGAGTTGGCACGCTCGTGTCGCGCAATCAAGTGCTGAGTTTGAATCCGACCGAGGCGACCGACAATCGCGTGGTTCAAGTTCGGGTCGCGATCGACGAACCGCTCGCCGCCACCGCCGCGCAGTTCATCCACTTGCAGGTCGACGCGGCGATCGACACAGGTCGGGGGTCGATCTCAGGCCCGTGACAAATGAAGACTCCGCTTGCCTGGCTCAATCTGCTTCACAATCCCTTCCGTTCGCTCGTCGCGATCGCCGGGGTCGCGTTCGCCGTGGTGCTGATCTTCATGCAACTCGGGTTCTACGGCGCGGTGTTGCTTTCGGCCACGTGCATTTACGATCAGCTCGACTTTGACGCGATTTTGTTGTCTCGCCACTACCGGGTCTTCTCCAGTCCCGGGACCTACCCACTGGATCGTTTGGCGTTGCTCAGCCGACTGGGCGAAGTCGAGTCGACCACGACTCTACAGGTCGGATTGCACGGCTGGCTGAACCGAGCCGCCGAGCCGTTGCAACGACGTGGCCTGCTGGTGATGGCCATCCGGCCCGGAGAGTCCGCCTTCCGACTCTCTGCCGTCCGACAGCATGAGTCACAGTTTACGAGCTTGGGCAACGTGCTGTTCGACACCCGGTCGCGGGAAGAGTTCGGCCCTCGCGATGTGGGGATTGAGAGCGAAATTGGCGCGCAACGCGTCCGGATCATCGGCGCCTTCACACTCGGCAGCGGCTTTAGCGCCGATGGCGCGGTCATCACCGGCGAGAACACATTTCGACGGATATTCGATTGGCGCGATCCACTCGACACCAATCTGGGGCTCATCCGGCTCCGCGACGAGGTCGACCCCGAGGCGTTCGTCGAGCGTCATCGCACATGGTTGCCGGAGGACGTCGAGTTGAAATCTCGCAGCCAGTTATTGCTCGATGAACAGCAGCACTGGGTCTTGAAGACTGCCGTGGGGGTGATCTTTGGATTGGGCGTGGTCATCGCGCTAATCGTTGGCACGGGCGTCGTCTTTCAAGTCCTGGCGAGTGACATTGGCAACCGACTCGGTGAGTACGCCACCCTTAAGGCGTTGGGCTACGAGAGCGGATATCTCGCTCGTTCGGTGCTCACGCAGGCGACGCTGTTGGCGGTCGGAGGTTTTGTTCCCGGTTGGCTCATCGCGATCGGACTCTATGCATTGACCCGAGAGCAAGCTCATGTGCCGATGGAGTTGTCGCCGACTTTGGCCGCAGCTGTGCTGGGGTTGAGCGTCGTGATGTGTGCCGTTTCCGCTTGGATGGCGTTGCGGCGAGTCACGCATGCCGATCCGGCCGACCTGTTCTAATGACGACTGCGCGGTTAATGTACCAGGGCGAACATCAAAACCCGGTTTCTTTAGGCTTCGCGTTGCTCGCCTAGCCTCTATTGCTGCGCATACTTCAATAATTGGATTTCTCGCACGGGTCGTATAGACGCGGTTGATATACTGTTCCACTCGTGGATTCCATCTCTCGACGACATCGCAAAGGTGCCTAGCGGATGAAAGATTTTGAGCAGTTGGGGATGTTCTATCTCGGTAAGCCGTACGACACCCAAACACGCCAGACGGTTGACGAACCGTTACTCTATGACGCCAAAGATCTCACGACCCATGCCGTGTGCGTGGGGATGACCGGAAGCGGCAAGACGGGATTGTGTTTGTCATTACTCGAAGAAGCGGCCATCGATGGCATACCGGCTATTTGCATTGATCCCAAGGGGGATTTGGGCAACTTACTGCTCACGTTTCCCGAGTTGCAAGGAGCCCAATTTCGTCCGTGGCTTGAAGAGGCCGACGCAACTCGCCAGGGACTGACGCTCGACCAGTTGGCTGAAAAGAGCGCCCAGAAATGGCGTGAGGGGCTCGCCGCCTGGGGGCAAGACGGTCAGCGCGTACAACGGTTTCGCGACGCGGTCGATCTGACGATCTACACGCCGGGGAGTTCCGCTGGTTTGCCCCTTACGGTGTTGCGATCGTTCGCCGCTCCGAATGCGGCGGTGCTGCAAAATTCCGATGCGTTTCGTGAGCGAGTGCAAGGCGCGGTGTCAGGGTTGCTCGCGTTGTTGGGGATCGATGGCGACCCTCTGCAGAGTCGCGAGCACATATTGCTCGCGAATGTTTTCGACCGTGCTTGGCGCGCCGGTCGCGATCTGGATATGGCAGCCCTGATACGAGAAATCCAGTCACCGTCGTTCGACAAGGTGGGCTTTGTCGACTTGGAAAGCTTCTTCCCTGCGAAGGAGCGTTTCTCGTTGGCGATGAGGCTGAACAACCTGCTCGCCTCGCCCGGATTTCAATCCTGGCTCGAAGGGGACCCGCTCGACATTCAACGTCTATTCTACACGAGCGACGGCAAGCCGCGGCTCACGATCATCTCGATTGCTCATCTGTCGGATAACGAACGGATGTTCTTCGTGACGATTCTGCTCAACGAACTGCTGGCGTGGATGCGATCGCAGTCAGGCACGTCGAGCCTGCGCGCCTTGCTCTACATGGACGAGGTGTTCGGCTACTTTCCGCCCACGGCCAATCCGCCGAGTAAGCAACCGATGCTGACGTTGCTCAAGCAAGCCAGAGCGTTTGGACTCGGGGTCGTGCTGGCGACCCAGAATCCCGTGGACCTCGACTACAAAGGGCTCTCGAACGCGGGGACATGGTTCCTGGGACGACTCCAGACGGAACGCGATAAGGCTCGGGTACTCGATGGCCTCGAAGGCGCAGCGGCTGCGGCGAACTCCAAGTTCGATCGAGCCTCGATGGAAACGATTCTCTCGGGACTCGGCAGTCGCGTCTTCTTGATGAACAATGTGCATGAAGATCATCCGGTCGTGTTTCAGAGCCGCTGGTCGTTGTCGTTTTTGCGCGGCCCGCTGACTCGCGATCAGATAACGACGTTGATGGCCCCGCGACGCAATATGGCCGCAGGGACCGTAGCGGCCGAGAATCAGGTTGCTGCGGTCGTAGCCGACTCGGCGAGCACGCAGAGTGCGCGACCGGTATTGCCACCGGAGATTAACGAGTGTTTTTTGAACGACGATTCGATCTCAGGCAACGAATCGACGCGACGATATCGCCCGGCTATTTTAGCCCGCGCCAAGCTTCACTACGCACAGGCCAAGGTGGCGCTCGATTGCTGGTCGAACGTGACCTTGCTCGTTCGGCTCGATGAAAACACGGGCGATGACCTGTGGGAGCACGCCGAGCGCGTGGAGGAAGACTTGGCGCTGGAAATGCAACCCGAAGCTGGCACCTTTGCCGCGCTCCCTGCCCTGTTCACTCGACCCAAGACCTTCGCGTTATTGGCCACGTCGCTCAAGGGGTATCTGTATCGCACACAAGCGTATTCCTTGTTCAAGTCGACGCAGCCCAACGCGGTCTCGTGTGCGGGAGAGAGCGAAGGGGATTTTCGCGTCCGGGTCAGTCAGTTGGCGAAAGAAGCCCGCGATGAGGCTGTCGAACAGTTGCGGAGTAAATACTCGGCCAAGATTGCCGCGTTGGCCGAGCGTGTGCGAAAAGCTCAGCAAAAGGTCGAAAAGGAAAAATCCGATGTCACAAATCAAATGCTGCAAACAGCCGTGACCTTCGGCAGTTCATTGCTGTCGGCATTTGTCGGACGCAAGGTGCTCAGTTCAACCAGTGTGTCCAAGGCCGCGACGACGCTCAAATCAGCCGGCCGCGTGGCGCAGCAACGCACACAAGTCGGTCAGGCCGAGGAGACCGTCGAGGCACTACAGCAGCAGAGCGACGAACTATCCGCCACGTTGCAGAGCGAGATCGAGCAGATCCAGCAACAGTTTGCCCCCGAGCGATTATCGATCGAGACACTGAGCGTGCAACCGAAGAAATCTGAGATCAGCGTCGATCGTGTCGCGCTGCTGTGGATCAGCGATGGGGTAAAACACTGAGCGATTTTGCGCACACGCGATGGCACAGCAGTGCTGCCGCAGCGACGCTGGCGCGCGAGATTTCTCGAAGCAAATATATTCTTTTTGCATCCTCGACCGATGAACGTACAAGGCGGTTCCTTGCCTGGACGATTCCTCCGAGAAGGGTGTGAAGATGCGTTGGATTTTTCGTCGGCCGATTTTGTTGGGCGCGGCTTGGTTGTGTGCCGCAGCTTGCTTGAGCATGGTTTCGATCGCGGACGCTCAGATCGTGCCTGGCACGGGGCGTCTATTGACCGAGACCGGCGATGATTTTGAGGACGAGGAGTGGAGCTTCGTTCACAACCATCCCAAGGGGAGCAAAGAGCAGGATAAGTCGCTCCGATATCCGTCGGGTTTTTCGAGCAACAAACGTTGGATCGAAGGGCCGATGCGCGGTCAGCCGGACCTCATTAAACGCGTCGAGACACCCGAGGGGGGGCTGCCCGGTAGTGAAGGCGCGCTATTGCTGCGGACGCTCAACTCGGGCGTTCCCGGCTATGCGAACGGCGGTGCCGAGCAAGACGATTTCGTACTGCATAACTCGACGGGCTCGATCTACGTGTCGCGCTATCCGAGTTGCGTGACCCGAGTTTACTTGCCCCCATTCGAGCAATGGGAGCGTCGAGCCGGCGTGTCGTTTGGCTACCGTGCGGGCGCTCACGGCCGATACTACGGCCCCACGAAGAAAGACAAAGAAGGCAAAAAGATCCGCTCGGGCGATCTCGAGGAGTTCTGGCCCGGCATGTTTATTCGCTTCAATCCGGGGACGAAAGACAAGGCCGACTCGGCCACGCTGCTGATCCGCGCCAACAATCGCGGCTTCGATGTTGAAGGGCCGACGATCAAGGAGACGGGTTGGTGGACGCTGGGCATGTCATTCACGCCCGACGGACAGATTCACTACTACGCTCATGCCGGCGTCGCGCCGCTCTCGAGCGCCGACTATTTGTACTCCTCGCGGCCGTATGCGTTGCAGTGCGAACGATTCTCGACCGTGTTTTTTAATGTTGTGAACCGCAACGACGGCCGGACTTGGTCGACCCCTTGGGTTGTGGATGACACGGAGATTTATATCGGCAGCGCGCCGGTGGCGAGAAAGCCATGAGAAGAGTGAGGGGTGTGGTTAGGCAGAGGAGAGAAGGAATAGAGAGGCGAAGGGGACGTGGTTAGCCGCGACGCGCCAGCGGAGCGAGTAGACGGCGCGGATAAATCGACTTGTGGCGATTGATCGGTGCGTGCAGATCGTGATGATTGCGGCGCTAACGGGCCGGCTTTGAGGATGTTATCGCGCAAGCGTCCGATACCAGTCGACAGTGAGACACGGCCGATGCGATTGAACGATCGCCGGACCTGAGGGATTGGAATCCACGGGCGAGGCCGCCCTACGAGAGACGGAGCGAGTCACATGCGTCGACGCTGGATCGTGGCCACGGCTGGGGCTTTATTGGCCGGGCAAGTAGCCGCTTGGGCGGAGGAAGGCTTCCTCGCCCGAACTTGGAACGGAGTGCGACGCGACTGGCAGCGCAACAATGCCTGGTACGACCCATTCGTGCCGGGGGACCGTGCCGCGGTACGGCAACCGTTTGAAATCTCCGTGAATAACGGCTGGCGATTGCAAAATACGCTGAGTGATTTCTTCTTCGACGAGTCGGGTCGCTTGACCGAGGCTGGCGAGCTTAAGGTCAAGACGATCATGCAAGAGAACGCCCCGCAGCGTCGATTTGTGCTTGTTTTGAAAGCGGACGATCCGAGCGTGACTCAAACGCGCATGAGCACGACCTATCAGGCCGCGGCTCGATTCGCGCTCGCTGGCGATACGGCGTCGGTCGATGAAACGGTGCTCAAGCCGTATGACTGGCCTGCGAGTTATGTGTATGCGGTCGAGCAATCTCGAACCGCAAACATGCTGGCGCCGGTATTGCCACCACGAGCAGGGGGCGCTGCCGGCGGCGGAGCACAGTCAACGGGCGCTGCTGGCACCTGAAGTCCGATTATCTGTTGCCAGCAGGCTTGAGTTGACTCTCGCTACGACCGATCTAATCGAAATAAGGGTGCGCTTATCGAGTGCGCTCATTTCGTCCTGTCGTCGGGAAGGGCCCTGCTCATGCCATCTCGCTTGCCGCGTTACTCAACTGCCTTGGCGATTTTGCTGACCGCTACGACCGGTTGCGCCTCGGGAAGTGGGATCACGAACTGGTTTGGTGGCGGCTCGACGAGCTCGAATCCGCTGGCGAGTGCCGGCAGTTCGATTAGCAACGGCATGAAATCGGCCTGGAGTTCAACGACCAACTTCTTCAAGCCCAAGACGA
>CAYLYE010000211.1:0-10838 GCA_964387325.1 uncultured Planctomycetaceae bacterium | reverse complement strand
GGGCGATTCGCGGTGAATGGAGGGGGCATGAGGCGTCGGTCGTGCGGAAATAATGGCGAGTTCAGCCGAATTCGCGAGGCCGAACGACTGGCCTTGCTGTGGCAAGCCCCCCTTCGGTACACTCCGGCCCCCTCTGGGCTATCGCAGTAAGTGTAGTATTGTAGACAACTTCCAGCGTCGGACCAGAGGGCCGGTTGTAACGTGCCCCGGCAGGGATCGACGCCCCTCGGCCGGGCGAATTGTGTTGAATCGGCTCCGCGTGCTTTTAGAATAAAAGGTCTAGGAAGCACTCGAGCCCCTGACATCGGTCTAACCCCAGGTGAAACCCATGAGAGCGGCTGTGAGTGGAGTATTGGCGGGAGCTGGTTTGGCATTGCTCGCCGTGTTCGCGATCGGAGACGGTTCGCGGGCCCAGGCGGTGCCGCTACCGGCTTCTGCTTCGTCGGAACTGGTTACCCTGTCGAACACATTGGCCGACGGCAGCCAGCAACTGACGCTCATTGATCCACGCAATCGTAGTCTGTGTGTGTACCAAATCACCACCGGCGGCGAGTTGTCGTTGCGGAGCGCTCGTAACTTTCATTGGGATTTGCAACTGACGCACTTCAACAACGTCGGGCCAACTCCCACCGAAGTTCGCACATTACTCGAATCACGTTGACATGATTGCGGCGGCTCAGTCGAGTTCTCCGTGATCATGTTTCGCCGCTGACCAACGGTCGGCTGGCGACCAGGCACGTTGCGGAGACACACATGGCCGGCAAAATTCTCAGTTCAGCAGAAGCCGCCGCTCAGCTTGGCATGAGCGAAGACGCCCTGGCCGAGTTGCGAAAACAAGGCAAGATCAACGCCCTGAAAGACGGCGCGCACTGGAAATTCAAATCCGACGATCTCGAACGGTATCAGCAGTCAGCATCGTCCGGCTCGTCCGATGACTTTGTCTTGTCGCTCGATGACGACAAAGATGAGTTCGCGCTTTCACCGGACTTTTCACTCGACGACTCGAAACCGGCCAACAAACCCGTCGCTGGCAGCGATTTGAATCTGGCCAGCGGTAGCGATCTCAATTTACTCGGCGGCAGCGACGTGCCGCTGCTTGCCGGCGACGCGACCATCGATCTGGCCGGCGGCAGCAATCTGAACCTCGCCAGCGGTAGCGAAATCTCGCTCGGCTCGCTCAGTGGTCTGAATTTGTCATCGGGTGGTAGCGGCCTCAACTTGCAGGGGTCAAAGCCCGACCTGACCTCGGGGCCCCCCAGCGATGTCAAACTCGTTCCCGATGACGATGAGTTCGTGCTCGACGACGATCATCCGACCGATCTAGCCGGCTCGAAGACGATCATCAAAGGTTCGTCGAACCTGAGCGCGGGGAGCTCGATTAACCTGGGTGGCGAACAAATGTCGGCAGGCACCGGCAGTTCGGCACTCGATATCGGCGATCACGAAGATGTGCTCGGAGGAAGCGGTCCAGGGAGCGACATCACGCATCGCCCGGGCGACAGCGGCATTCTGCTCTTTAACCCGGCCGACAGTGGCCTCGATCTGGGACAAGCCATCGCCGGCAGCGGACTGAACATTGACAAAGCGGCTGCTTCGTCCGGTAGTCTCGGCCAGGCCGAGGACGATTTCCTGCTCAAGCCCCTCGAGGAAGAAGGGGATGACGATTCGGGCAGCGGCTCGCAGGTCATTATGATCGACGACTCGGGTGAACAAACCGAGTCGACCACGTTTGAAAACATGGATGGGAATCCCTTGGGAGCCCTGGGTGGCGACATGGGAATGGGTGGCATGGGCGATCTCGGCGGAGGCGTTCTAGGCGGAGGCTTGGGAGGCGGACTCGCTGCTGCCGGAGGTCCGATCGGTGGCGTTGTTATTCCGCCCGGCATGGTCGTAGTGCCCAAAGAGACCCCCTTCGGCGCGCTCACGGTCTTCGGCTTGGTTGCTTGCACGGGCCTACTCGTCATGGCCGGGGTCATGATGTATGACCTTGTCCGAAACATCTGGAGTTGGGACAATCCCACCCCCTTGGCGAGCCCGCTCATGGACGCGATTCTCAAGACCATTTAGCGCTCCCGCCATGTATCGAAAGGAATCGATACGGATGTCTGTTTCGCTCAGCGTGCGCAACGGTGCTTGGTCGTTGCTCGGTCTAGTCTGTCTGACCGGTTGTCAATTCGTGCCGCGGAGCGATTACGCCGCCAGCGAGTCGCGCGTTCGGGCACTCACCGAGCAGTCGCATGCTCAATTGAGCGAAATCGATAATCTGCAGCGCCACGCTCGAGAGCTGGAAGATCGTGTGCTCGAGTTGGAACAAGCCACGGCGCAGCAAAAATCGCCGACCCCGCTGCGAGACGAAAAGTTCTACTAGCCCGCCGGCAAAGCCTATCCCCATACCGGTCGTTCGACCTATAATAGGTTGCTGTCGCGCCGGGCTCTGATCGTGCTTGCTTGTCGAGCGTGGTCCGCTCCGCGGGTGCGGCTGTGTACCTGTTTGCCGGTCATTCCTTCCGCGGTCGGCATGTTGCCTCCCACCTAGGTGCCCGCGCACCGTCGCCGCACGCCACGAGTTTGCTGAGCATGTTTCAATTTGTCGAGTTCCTGAGGTCCCGGCGCCGCCGGTTGGCCGCGTACCTGTGTTCGATCATGTGCTGTGCTGCGCTGTTGCCGCTCGTCGGCTGTCGCGAGCAACCGCAGATCGAGCACTATCGGGTGAAAAAAGATCCCCCCGCGCCGCCGATCATCGCGCACGACCAACCTCGCATGCCGCCACCACAGGCCAAAGCGCCGGCCGAGATCCCCTTCTCTTTCGAGAAGCCCGAGAGTTGGCTCAGCGGCGCGGCCAAGCCCTTCACGCGCCTTGTCTTCGCGGCGAAAGACACGGGGGTCGAGGTGACCGTGAGCGATCTTCCTGCTCAGGGGATGGGAGGCGACCTGCTGGCCAATATCAATCGCTGGCGAAAACAAGTCGCGCTCGAAGATCTTAAAGCCGACGAACTTAAGTCGACCATCAAGCCGATGAGGTTCGGCGAGATCGAAGGACAGTACGTGGAACTGTTCGGCCCGGCCGACGCGCAGCCGCGCAAAGCCATCGCTGGCGCGATTGTCATTCACGGCGAGATCGCCTGGTACTTCAAGCTCATTGGCGAAGCTCCCGGAGTCGAGCAAGAGCGCGATCGTTTTAATGCGTTCCTCAAGTCCATTCAGTTCAAATAGTCTCAGCGGAGTTCGACCATTATGGCGACCCAATCGATGCCATTCGGTGACCGCAACGCGATCGGCGCGCGCGACACAAGTGTTCGTGACGTGCTCGAAACGATCCTCCGCCCCCTGGCTTCGCTCAAGCTCACTGTCGTGCTGCTGCTCATGGGGATCGTGCTGATTTTTGTCGGCACGCTGGCGCAGTATGAACTGAACATGTGGGACGTGATCGAGAAGTATTTCCGCTCGTTCCTCGTGTATGTGCCGCTGCAAGTGTTCTTTCCGCCGTCATTTTTTCCAGGTCGGCCGGTTGTTCCAGGTGGATTTCCGTTTCCCGGCGGCTTCACGATCGGCCTCGCGATGGCGATCAATCTGCTCGCGGCTCACGGTGTGCGTTTTAAGACGCAGGCCAAAGGACAACGGCTTAGTTGGGGTTGGGGTGTGCTCGCCGCCGGCGTCGTCCTCACCTGGCTCGTCATCAACAGCGGCTCGAACTCGGCCGGTCTGCTCGAAGGCTCGTGGCTCAGTTGGGGCGTCATATGGTACGGACTCATTGGCCTGCTCGCTCTCGCTTGGTTGGGGGCCATCGTTCTGGCGATGAGTCTCGGCAGCGAACGGAAAGCCGAACGCTGGGTCACCATCTCCGTTGCGGTCCTGTTGGGTGTCACGCTCGTCGCCTGCATCGTGGCCGGCGAGTTCGACGACTCGTCGATGCGCATCCTCTGGCAGTTGGCCAAGGCCACCTTCGCCGGGCTCGTGCTGCTCGGCGGCTGTGTCATGGTCTTCGATAAACGAGCCGGTGTCGTGCTCATTCACGGTGGCATCGGCCTCATGATGTTCGGCGAAGTGTTTGTCGACTGGCAGGCTGTCGAAGCTTTGATGCCCATCTACGAAGGGCAGACCATGCACTTCACGCAAGACATGCGCACGATGGAACTTGCCATCGTCGAGCAGGGCACGGATGACATGGCCAACACGACGGTCGTTCCGCAGCGGTTGCTCCAGGTCGGCGAGACGATCAAGGACAGCAAGCTTCCGTTCAGCTACAAGATCGAGCGCTGGATGAAGAACTCAAAGCCCGAGTTGCGCGGCCCGGTCCAAAAAGTCGACGAGCGGATGTGTTTCACCGACAAACAAGGGGCCAAGTGGGAGATTGTCGAGTCGCGGCCCACCTCAGGCGCTGAGAATGACGCCCCCTGGGATTTTCCCACCGCAGTGGTCGAGTTCTTTGCCCCAGACGGCACGTCGCTCGACCAACACATGCTCAGCACCTGGAACACGGCCCACGTGCAGGCCTTTGCCCGACATGCCGACATTAAGGTGGGCGACAAGACATACGAAGTCGCCTTGCGTCCGAAACGCTACTACAAGGACTACTCGATCGAGTTGATCGACGTTCGCAAGGATGACTACCTCGGCACCAAGACCGCCCGCAACTACTCGTCTGATGTGCGTGTGACCGATGTCAAACTGGGCGTCGACAACAAAGTGCACATCTGGATGAACAACCCCATGCGATTCGCCGGGGAGACGTTCTTCCAGAGCAACTACACATTCGACGACGAGACCGGCAAAGAGAAGACGACGCTGCAAGTCGTGACGAACTCGGGCTGGATGATTCCCTACGTCGCCTGCATGATCGTCGCCGTCGGGTTGGCCTGGCACTTCGGCATCACGCTGATCCGCTTCTTACGCCGCCGCGAGGACTCGACCGGCCCGAACGCCAAAGCCTCCGCCAAGCTGCAACTCGCCGAATCACGCTCGTCGATTCAGATCTATCACGGCATCGCTTGGGTATTGGCCGCAGGGTTGCTGATCGCGCTCCTATTGCCCGCCCGGGTCAAGCCGCCGAAGGATGGCGAATTCAACTTCTACGACTTCGGCCGAATCCCGGTCGTTGCCGAGGGACGCTGCAAGCCGCTCGACAGCGTCGCCCGCAATACGCTCCGCGTGATCTCGAATCGCGAATCCGCCAAGTTGCTCTTGAAGGATGGCGAGCAAGAAAAGATCGAAGATCGTTCGGCGATCCAGTGGTTGCTCGACACGATCAGCCGCAGCGACAACCTCGAAAACTATCAGGTCTTCCGCATCGACAGCCTCGACACCGTCGGGCTTTTCGATTTGAAGCGTCGAAAGAGCAATTGCTATTCGATTGCCGAGTTGCAAGACAAGTTCGACGACTTCTTGAGCACACTGAAGAAAGCCCACGAGAAGGATAAAGCCGCGCTGAACGCCTACGATCGCGGCATGCTCGACCTCGAGAAACGTTTTGGTCGATTCTCGGTGTTGCGCGACTCGTTCACTCCCGTGCCGGTGGGGGAATTGCCGACCGTCGAACAACTCAAGACCGATCGCGAAGGAGCGTTGCAACGGCTGGGTGAAATTCGTGACGCCTATTTGCAGGCGGTCAAGCACTTCGACGGCGGGCAGCCCATCCTGGCCATTCCGGTCAAGGAGGAAAAGGATTGGTTCCTGCGTCCAGTGAAGGAGCCCTGGCAACCCTATAGCCTAGCCTTCACTCAGGCCTTGCTCAGCAGTCGATTGCTCGGTGATGAAAAGCCCCTTAACCCGGCCACGCTAACTTGGCAAGCGATGATTGTCGCCTACGCGAAGGGGGACGTCGAGACGTTCAATAAAGAGGTCGCCAGTTATCATTCGCTCATCGAAGACCGTCAGCCCGAAGGCTTCAAGAGCGGTAAAGTCAGCTTCGAGGCGCGCTATAATTACTGGCGTCCGCTCACCTCGGCAACTTGGTGTTACATTCTGCCATTCTTCGCGGCATTGCTCAGTTGGCTCGCGTATCCCAAGCAGTTCCGCTCGATCGCGTTCTGGATGCTGATCGCCATTTTTGTCGTGCATACCGCGGGGCTCGTGGGACGTATTTACATCTCGGGTCGTCCGCCGGTGACGAACTTGTATTCTTCGGCCATCTACATTGGCTGGGGCTGCGTGTTCGCCGCGATGCTCCTAGAACGTTTCTACCCGCTGGGACTCGGCACGATCGTGTCGTCGCTCATTGGATTCACGACACTCTGGATCGCCGATTGGCTCGCGCTCGAAGGGGACACCTTCACCGTCATGCAAGCCGTGCTCGATACGCAGTTCTGGCTCGCCACGCACGTCGTCTGTGTCACCTCCGGCTACGCGGCCACGTTCCTTGCCGGGTTGCTCGGCAATGCCTACGTGTTCATTCGGCTCTTCTCGCCGACGATGGATAAAAAGCTGGAGAAGGATATTGCCCGAATGATCTACGGCACAATCTGCTTCGCGTTGTTCTTCAGCTTCTTCGGCACGGTGCTGGGCGGCCTCTGGGCCGACGACTCTTGGGGGCGGTTCTGGGGCTGGGACCCGAAAGAAAACGGTGCGCTGATCATTGTGCTCTGGAACGCCATTGTTCTGCACGCCCGTTGGGACGGCATGGCCAAAGAACGTGGCTTGGCGTTGCTCTCGATCGGCGGCAATATCGTCACCGCCTGGTCGTGGTTTGGCGTCAATCAGCTCGGCATCGGCTTGCACTCCTACGGCTTTACCGAAGGGGTGATCTCGGCGCTGGGCTACTTCGTGTTGTTGCAGTTGTTCGTCGTCGCGCTGGGATTCATTCCCAAACGCGACGAGCCGGTTGCTGCGTCAATCATCTAGGGTAGCCTGTTCCTCGGGGACCGGTTGTTACCGGTCGCGCGCGAGCGAACGCCGCTAAACTTGCACGACCGGTCCAAGACGAACCGGCTAGGGGTGGGTTACACCGTCGGCGGTGTGACCTTGAGCTTGGTTGCGCAGTCGACGAGCTGCTTCCAGTTGCCGTCGTCGAGTGGGATCCCCTTCGTGCCACGCTCAGCCAGCAAGCGTCGCTCGGGATCACCGGGTAACTGAATCTCGTTCACGCCGGGCACCGTGGGGCACGAACGAATGAACTCAACCAAGCCCGCAATCTCGGACGAAAAATGTCCGGCTCCGCCTAAGTGGTCGGGGTCGACAACCAACATGAATACGCAATTGCCGTTCTGGCTACGCGGCTTTTCGCGAATCGTGAACCCGCCCGAGAGCGCGCCGGCAAACACTTCGATCATCAAGCCCAGGCCAAAGCCCTTGTAGGCCTGATTGCCACCCATCGGCAGAATCGTTCCGGGCGGGTCAGCATAGAGCGTGTTTGGATCGCACGTGGGCTTACCTTCGCAGTCGAGCAACCATCCCTCGGGGCATTGCTGGCCGGCAATTTTTTTCACCCGAACTTTTCCCTCGGCCGTGGCGCTGGTGCCAAAGTCGAGCACGATCGTCCCTTGAGGACTCGGCACGCCGAACGCCAGCGGGTTGGTCCCCAGCCGAGGCGCTTTGCCGCCGGGGGGCGCGACGCGGCGCGTGCAGCCGTGCGTGTTGACCATGATGATCGAAACGAGCCCGGCGTCGGCGGCTTGATCGCAGTACTCGCCCAATCGGCCGATGTGTCCACTTTGCCGCAGGGTGCCGATGCCGGTCCCTTCTTTCTTGGCTTTGCGAATGATCGCGTCCATCAGCTTGCGGGCTTGAGTCTGGCCGAAGCCCCAATGGCCGTCGGCCACCAATGTGGTGGCGGTTTCCTTGACCACGGTGAACGGGGCGCTGGCAACGGTCTCCTTTTTCACGACCGTGTCGAGGTAGTAGGGGATTCGCATCACGCCGTGCGAGTCGTGTCCGCGCAGATTGGCCCCGACCAGACTCTCGGCGACGAGCCGGGCCTCGTCGGCTCCAACCCCACCGGCTTGAAGCAGTTGGGTCGCAAATTGGGTCAACGTAGTTGCAGGTACGGTGGGCATCGTGCGGCGGACTCCGGTCACTATACGAGGGGGGGATGAACGAGCTGTTAGAGCCGATTTTATGACGTGCGGGGCGTGTCTGCGAGCGGGGGCGCAAAATTCTGCTCAGTATTAGCTGGGGAAATACTTCTAAGCCTTAACCTTTTACGCCTTTACGACCGATAACGACTGCGAAATAATATCGCCGCAGGCAAGCTGCGCCCGCATTCGCTGAATATGCGGTCATAATTGATCGATTGGCCAGCTCGACGTGGATTACCGGAGAACTGCCGCATGGCACAGGTTGAAACCTCAGCCCCCCAGAGAGTGGACATCGACCCAGCCGAGACCGCCGAATGGCTCGAGTCGTTGCAATACGTGATTAAAGCCAAAGGGAAGGAACGCGCGAGCTATTTGCTCCGTATTCTCGACGAGAACGCGGCCCGGCAAGGGGTCGAAATTCCCTTCTCGATCACTACCCCCTACGTCAACACGATCCCTGCCGACCAGCAGCCGCAGTTCCCCGGCAATCGTGAACTCGAACGTCGTATCAAGAGCATCATTCGCTGGAACGCCATGGCGATGGTCGTCCGCGCGAACAAGAACGACTACGGTCTCGGCGGACACATCAGCACGTTCGCCTCGAGCGCCACGCTCTACGAAATCGGCTACAATCACTTCTTCCGCGGCAAGGGCGAGAACAGCTCAGGGGACCAAATTTACTTCCAGGGGCACGCCTCGCCGGGCATGTACTCGCGGGCTTTTCTCGAAGGCCGCATCAGCGAAGCTCAACTCGTCAATTTTCGCCAGGAGATGGCTCCCGGCGGCGGCTTGTCGAGCTACCCACACCCGTGGCTGATGCCCGACTTTTGGGAGTTTCCGACCGTCTCGATGGGCCTCGGCCCCATCATGGCGATCTATCAGGCGCGTTTCAACAAGTACCTAGCCGACCGCGGAATTAAAGACACCAGCGGTCAAAAGGTCTGGGCGTTCCTTGGCGACGGCGAGTGCGACGAGCCCGAATCGCTCGGCGCGATCACGCTGGCAGCTCGCGAACAGCTCGACAATTTGATCTTCGTCATCAACTGCAACTTGCAGCGCCTCGATGGCCCGGTACGCGGCAACGGCAAGATCATTCAAGAGCTTGAAGGCGCCTTCCGCGGCGCAGGCTGGAACGTCATCAAGGTCGTCTGGGGCGAGGACTGGGAGCCACTCCTCGAACGAGACACGACCGGCGCGCTGGTCGAACGGATGGGCGAAGTCGTCGACGGCGAGTATCAGAAATACGTCGTTAGCGACGGTGCCTACATCCGCGAGCACTTCTTTGGCAAGAGCCCCGAGTTGCTCGAACTGGTCTCGCACCTCAGCGACGAAAAGCTCCGCACGCTCAAACGCGGTGGACATGATCCCGAGAAGGTCTACGCCGCCTACAAATGGGCGACCGACAACCACAACGGCAAGCCGACGGTCATTCTCGCCAAGACGATCAAGGGCTACGGCTTGGGCGAGGCGGGCGAAGGCCGCAACACCACGCACCAGCAAAAGAAGGTCAACGAAAACGAGCTGCGCGAGTTCCGTAGCCGTTTTGGTATACCGATCTCGGACGAGGATGTCGTCAAAGCGCCGTTTTATCGCCCAGCCGAGGATAGCCCCGAGATGCAATATCTGCGGGCGCGTCGCGCAGCGCTGGGTGGTCCGGTGCCCTCGCGGCCCACGGTCCACCCGACGATGATTATCCCTCCCAACAGTGACTTTGCCGACTCGTTCACCTCGAGCGAAGATCGCGAAGTTTCGACGACAATGGCTTTCGTTAAACACTTTGCGCGGCTGCTCAAGGATAAGAACATCGGCAAGCACATTGTGCCGATCGTGCCCGACGAGTCGCGCACCTTTGGCATGGATCCGCTCTTCCGTCAGTGCGGTATTTACGCCCACACGGGCCAATTGTACGAACCGGTCGACAGCGACAACTTCTTGTACTACCGCGAGGCCAAGGACGGGCAGATATTCGAGGAAGGGATCACCGAGGCGGGCTCGATGGCGTCGTTCATCGCGGCCGGTACCTCGTACTCGACGCACGGTATCAACATGATTCCGTTCTTCGTGTACTACTCGATGTTCGGCTTCCAGCGTATCGGCGACCTCGTTTGGGCAGCGGCCGACATGCGCTGCAAGGGATTTATGCTCGGCGGCACGGCCGGTCGTACAACGCTCAACGGCGAAGGCTTGCAGCACCAGGACGGCCACAGCCACCTGATTGCCTCGGCCTTCCCGACCGTTCGCGCTTACGACCCGGCGTTTGCCTACGAGACCGCCTTGATCGTCATGGATGGCCTGCGAGAAATGTACGAGCGGGGCGCTGAGTGCATTTACTACATTACGCTGCACAACGAAAACTATCGTATGCCGGCCATGCCCGCCGGAGCCGAAGAGGGCATCGTTCGTGGCATGTATAAATTCAGCACCGTCGACGCTGGTCCAAATGCCCCGCGCGTGCAATTGTTCGGCAGCGGCGCGATTCTACGCGAGGCACTGCGTGCCAGCGAGATTCTCGCCACCAAGTACGGTGTCTCGAGCAATGTTTGGAGCGTCACCAGCTACAAGACGTTGTGCAAAGAAGCCCATGCTTGCGAGCATTGGAATCTGTTCCACCCGAACGAGACGCCGCGCCGCTCGTACCTGGAGCAAGTTTTAGAGGGGGAGCAAGGCCCGTTCATCGCCACGAGCGACAACGTGCGGTTGGTCTGCGAACAGATTTCTCGTTGGGTCCCCGGCGGCTTGTATGCTCTGGGCACCGACGGACTCGGTCGCAGCGATACCCGCGAACGGCTTCGTCGACACTTCGAGATCGACGCCGAATGCGTCACGATT
>CAYLYE010000210.1:0-10847 GCA_964387325.1 uncultured Planctomycetaceae bacterium | reverse complement strand
AAATCCCCGGCCGCGTTGACTGCCACGCTCGGCCGATGCTGGTAGCTTGTGGTATACGTGTTGACTTGGAACTCGCCCCCTAGCACCGTCCCCAACGCATTGTACCGCTGGGCGTAAATGCCATAGCCGCTGCCATCCTGATCCAGACTCTGCCAGGCGATGATAAAATCTCCGGCAGCGCCGACCGCCACGCTGGGGTTAAACTGCTGGCTTGTAGTAATGGTATTAACCTGGAACTCGCTCCCCATCGCTGCTCCGGCCGCGTTGTAACGCTGGGCGTAGATCCCCCAACCATCGCTATCCTGAACGAAACTCTCCCAGGCGATGACAATATCCCCTGCAGCGTCGACCGCCACGTGCGGGTTAAAATGGATACCTGTGGTAAATGTGTTGACCCGGAACTCGCTCCCCTGCGTCGTGCCACCGATCTGATAACTCTGGCCGTTGTCTTGCAGCGTGTAGGTAAAACTGGCTGGTCCGTGGTAGTTGGCCGTTGGAGTGAATTGCACATCGGTACCCACGATCGCGACCGTGCCGCCGACGGCATTGCTTACTCCGGTGATCGTAAGCGTCTGGCCGCTCTCGTTCGCCGGGCCACTCGAGTCGTTCCCAAGTAAGCTGGCAAAACTGATGGTCTGTGTCGGGTTATCTTCCGCGATGTCTGACAGGGTGTCGTTCAAGCCCACCGGAGCGTCATTCACCGGCGTCACGTTGATCATAAACGTCTGGCTGGCCGAGGTGTCGATGCCACCGTTCGCCGTCCCGCCGTTGTCCTGCAACAGCACACTGACCGTTGCCGCGCCGTTGGCATTGGCCGCCGGAGTATACGTGAGATGACCGTTGCTGCTGATCGTCGGCTGCACGCTGAACAAGCTGCTATTGTTGCTGCTGACGATGAAATTGAGCAGTTGAGCGCTCTCGTTCGTCGGACCGGCCGAAATGCTCGTGGCAAGGCCGTTGACTGTTTGAGCACCTGCGTCTTCGAGGATCGTCGGCGCGCTGCCGATCGTAAAGCTCGGCACGTCATTGACCGCCGTGACATTGATGACAAAAGTCTGCGCAGCCGAGGTGTCGACGCCGCCGTTGGCCGTGCCGCCGTTGTCCTGCAGCAAGACACTCACGGTGGCGGAGCCATTGGCATCGGCCGTTGGAGTGTAGGTGAGTTGGCCGTTGCTGCTGATCGTCGGTTGCACGCTGAACAAGCCGCTGTTGCTGTTGCTGACGACGAAGTTGAGCAGTTGCGCGCTCTCGTCGCTCGGGCCGGCCGAGATGCTCGTGGCGATTCCGTTTACCGTCTGAACGCCCGCATCTTCGAGGACCGTCGGAGCACTGCCGATTACGACGCTCGGCGCGTCGTTCACACTCGTGATATTGATCACGAAGGTTTGCACGGCTGAGGTGTCGACACCGCCGTTGGCCGTGCCGCCATCGTCGTGCAGCAAGACGCTGACCGTCGCAGAGCCAACCGCATCTGCGGCCAGAGTATAACTTAAGGTCCCAGAAGCACTAATGGCTGGCTGCACACTAAACAGACCCGAATTGTTGTTGGTAACAACGAAGTCCAATGCTTGACTATCACCCGAGACGATCAGGCTCGTGAGGTTGTCATAGATTATCACCGGTGATCCAAATGGGTTGAAGGTTGTATCCCCTACAACATTGAATTGCGAAATCTCCAGTAACGTGAAATCTGTCTTGCTGGGAAGTGCATCACTCGTTAGGGCACCGAGTGGCTGCGTGAAGTTCAATGCAATATAGGCATTTCCGACTGGGCTGCCATTCACCAAGATAGGATCGGATGTTTGATACGTCCCCGCAGCCACTCCAAAAAGATCGTTCGGGGCATTAAGGTCATACACGTATATGATTGGTTGTGATCCGCTGGTTATGGTCGTGCCATCCAGTGTAATCGACACAAACCCAGTGTGATAAATGCCAGTCGTGGTGTCGTTCGGGACTTCGTCGATCGCATTGTGGTCGTACATGAAATAGCCCGTGACCGTGTCACCCACGCTTGGCGTGAGACCAAGGACAGGAGGACTCTGAACATAGGTCACATGACTGATGAAGTCCACGCGGATGAAGTTCTCGTTAAGTGGCCCTGCCGAAATACTCTTGGCCCAACCAGGATGCACGTGCGGACCAGAGTCTTCATGATCGGTGATGTCAGGGCCTTTGGTGAAGCTCGGCACGTCATTGACCGGCGTGACATTGATCACGAAGGTCTGTGTAGTGGCTGTGTCAACACCGCCATTGGCCGTGCCGCCGTTGTCGTGCAACAGCACGCTGACCGTGGCTGCGCCGTTGGCATTGGCTGCGGGCGTGTAGGTGAGTGTACCGTTGCTGCTGATCGTCGGCTGCACGCTGAACAAGCCGCTGTTGCTGTTGCTGACAATGAAGTTAACGGCTTGCGTGCTTTCGGAAATTGGTCCGGCGCTGATACCAGTTGCGAAACCTGGCACGTTCTGATTGCCAGCGTCTTCGAGCACGGTTTGCGCCCCTCCGGCGGTGAACACCGGAGCTTGGTTGACCGGAGCATTGAGGACCACGGTGGTGGCTGTGTACTTAATCGTGAGTGTGATGCCGTTGAGCACGACGGTCGAGCCATCGGGCAGACCATTTAATGTACCGTTCACGCTCGTCGCCGAGACGATCGTGAACGTGTTGCCATTGACGGGCACATACGCGCCGCTGAGCTTGAGGTCCACGCCACTGAGGTCGACCGTGCCGGACACATTAAGCTGTGTGTATTGCGTATCGCCGGTAGTACCGTTGATGGCGATGGCCAGATCGCTGCCGAACGATACATTGGCCGTAGCGTCGACGCCACTCTTGGTCGGCTTGACTGCGGCTGGCGAGGTGCCTGGATGCAATAGCAATGTGCCACCGCAGGCGTTGAGTTGTCCGCCGCTGATGACGACATCGTCGCCGGAGATCAATTCGACAGCGGTTGAGGAAGGTCGAGTGATATCGGCACTAATGGTGATCGTGCCGGCAGACAATTTACCGAAAACAAGCGTGCCGGCAGATACGTTGTCGAGCTCGAAATCGGAAACCCCTAACACACCAACTGAGTCCGCGCCACCAAGATTAATCGCCGCTCCGGCCGTCAGTGGTGCAATGGAAACCGCATGTGTACCAGCATCGATTGTTGAGTACACATCGGTTATGGCCAGTACATCTGTAACAACATCGACATCTGCGTTTGCAGATGAAATAAGCGAAGTTCCTTGCAAGATGATCGAATTAGCTAAAAGCGAAACATTACCGCTGTTAGACGAAACCGCCCCATCAAGAAATTTGATTCCATCATTAGGGCCGATACCTCTCAGGTGAATCTTTCCAGTCGAGGTGCTTTTGATCACCGCCCCAAATGCCAACACAACACCGCGACCGCTTGCTGCTGTGCCATCTAATGTAATATCGCCCGTTCCAGAGGATGCAATCGTGGAACCGCCTAGAGCGACGGCCTGAACCGTCGCGATGGAGGTTCCCGACGAATTCGCATTGAGGTTAATGCCACCGTTCACCGTACTCAGTGTTGCTCGGTCGATGGACACAGCATTGTCGGCCGTGAGCAATATTGCTCCCGTGCCCGTGGTTACAATTTGCGACCCCTGCGCCATGTTGATGCCGCCTCCATAGACGGTCGCACTCTTATTTCCCGCCAACTCAACGGCGCCTTGAATTTCCACACTACTAAAACTACTACCATTCGACCCGATAGTAAGACTGGCACTAAAATCAGGTAGCGAATTAACCGTCAGCGAGTCGGCCGCATCCCCTCGATTAATCGTCAGCGAGCCACTGGGATTGCTAAACGTGGTGGTCTCGAACGCTGTACCAGCTACGTTGCGGATTTGCGAAACGCCATTGCCGCTGCTGCCGTCGTCTTCCAGCACGGCACCCGTCGTACCGCTGGGTAAGTTGAATACTAGGTCGGTGATGGTACTGCCGGTCATGTCGACAGGAGCAGTGCCGTCATATTCGACATTGTCCGTTCCACCGATGTTTATGTATTGCAAGGTGCCGCTGTTGCCGGGACCCGTCGTGGTGAAGTTCTCAGTGACCTTCGAGAACGTCCCGCCAACTACCTTGAGTGTATCACCAGGGTTATTTCCAGCATGAACTTCAATCGGTATGGTAAAGAAGCCACCAGGGCCACCGTAATTGATCGTAACCACATCGGTGCCGTTGCCAGTATTGAAGATCAATCGGCCTGTGACCAACGATGCGGGGATGGTCAAAGTGTGGCCATCGGGCGAAAGCGATCCCCCGGACGGAGCGATAATGAATTGCTCTACATTATCGGTGATCACAAAATTGCCGGAGCTATCCAGGCTGACTGCTAGATTGTTGATTTTGCCTGCGATGTCGGCAATCGTCAGATCACCGTTGGCAAGTGTCGCCTGAATATCACGCGATGCGGTAATCGTAATCACGAAACTCTTCGTGTACGTTAAACCAGTGTGATCTGTAGTTCTCACATCAATGGTGTAAGAAGACTGCGTCGCTTGGTCCAAAATCGCATTGGTTAGCAGTTGCCCGCTGGCGTTAATTGTGAATGCAGCGTTGTCAGGATAACTCGCTCCATTCACAAGGCTGTATGAGAATGTTTCTCCCGAATCAACATCGGTTGAGGAGAAGTCTCCGACAACCGTTCCTACCGGCTGATGCTCGGCGACGCTCATTGCCGACAGGCTAATGTCCGTCGGGCCATGGTAGACATTGCCAAAATTCTCATCGGTCGCATGTTGTGAGTACGCTAACGGTACTGAGTAGCCATAAATGGGAGAGCCAGGAGTGGATTGGGACCAACCAGCGGGTAGCACCTCCCGCACCGTGTAGGTGTCAGCGGCCAAACCATTAAAGAAGTATTGCCCCTGAGCGTTGGTGCTAACTCGACGTTCGTTGGGGTCGAGCGAGCCGTTGTTGTTCTGATCCAAATAGACGGTGAACCCCTGCAGGCCAGCCGAAGTACCAGCCTGCGCGTCGTACACTTCCCCTGCAATGGTACTCACCGCAGCCGGTGCAGCCGTGGTCGTGATGACAACATCGTGACCGCTGGTCCCGCCGTGATAGGTGATGTTGAAGGCGATGCCGTTGACGACGAGGGTACCCCCTTCGGCGAGTCCGGCGAAGGTGCCGTTGACGGAGTTGCCGCTGGTGTTACTGATGATGGTGAATTGATCGCCAACAGCGGGTGTGAAGGCATTGATTAGATAGACGTTGAGTGAACCGGCCAGATTGACTGCACCACTGTCTTGCAGTTGGCTGTAATCGTTGATCGTGTTGCCCTGGGTGTTGCCACCGATCTGGACCGTGAAACTGGAACTGGACTGCATCGACAAGGTGTTGACATGCAGGATGCCGGGGCTAGCCAGTGTGCCGGGACGGACCTCACCGTAGACAGGCAGGTTGCTGCTAACGGTAACCGTTCCTGTGCCTGCCAATCCACGCACCTGATAGGCATAGCTGGTGACCGTCAATGCCCCATCAACTTCCAAAACTCCGTTGTAGGCATCAAGGTAGTTGACACTATTCCCCGATCCCATTAGGGTCACTCGGCCGGAACCTCCAGCTACGAGATAAAAGCCGGTGAGATTGCCATCCAGTTCGAGGGTGTTGTTGTAATCAGGCGAGATGTAAGAATATCCGGTCTCGGTGATGTTTCCGGTCCACACGTTCACACCGTTACCGGCGCTGACTACATTCGCGTTGTTCGAGTACGTCAATAATTCGTTGCTGATGGTCAACGGCCCTTCGATTCGCAACGTCGCATTGTTGACGATCGTGCCCGTGGCTGTTGTGTTGTCCCCGCTGCCCAACGCTTGGTTGTTGCGGACAATCAGCGTACCCCCCGTGACTTGGGTCGTGCCCGTGTAACTGTTGGCGACAGGCAACACCGCCGAGCCATTGCCCGACTTGATCAGGTTGCCATTGCCCGAGATAGCCGCATTGAAATCCGTCTCGCCGAAGCCGGTCCCCGTCGCGTTCAGGGTGTGACCGTTGAGGTCAATCGGGCTGCCAATGGTCAGCGTATCGTACGAGTTATTGGCAATCCCCTGATCAGCCCCCAACTGCAACGGCAAGTTGACCGTGTTCCCTGTACCACTCGACGTCACCCCATTCGTCAACACCACCGTGTTGCCATCCAGCGTATAATCCGAGCCCGAAATAAAGAGGGCCGCGAATATTGTTCCTGCGGTGAAATTGTTGTACGTACTAAGCAAAGCGACTCCATCCGGAAAAACCAACGTATCGCCGGCTGTGGGAGCGTGATCACCAAGCCAGTTGGAAGCTGTTTGCCAGTTCCCATCGACACTACTTCCACCACCATCCGGCACACCGTCCCAAACGTCGGCAGCAATCCGCGTCACTACAACATCGTGACCGCTGGTCCCGCCGTGATAGGTGATGTTGAAGGCGATGCCGTTGACGACGAGGGTACCCCCTTCGGCGAGTCCGGCGAAGGTGCCGTTGACGGAGTTGCCGCTGGTGTTACTGATGATGGTGAATTGATCGCCAACAGCGGGTGTGAAGGCATTGATTAGATAGACGTTGAGTGAACCGGCCAGATTGACTGCACCACTGTCTTGCAGTTGGCTGTAATCGTTGATCGTGTTGCCCTGGGTGTTGCCACCGATCTGGACCGTGAAACTGGAACTGGACTGCATCGACAAGGTGTTGACATGCAGGATGCCGGGGCTAGCCAGTGTGCCGGGACGGACCTCACCGTAGACAGGCAGGTTGCTGCTAACGGTAACCGTTCCTGTGCCTGCCAATCCACGCACCTGATAGGCATAGCTGGTGACCGTCAATGCCCCATCAACTTCCAAAACTCCGTTGTAGGCATCAAGGTAGTTGACACTATTCCCCGATCCCATTAGGGTCACTCGGCCGGAACCTCCAGCTACGAGATAAAAGCCGGTGAGATTGCCATCCAGTTCGAGGGTGTTGTTGTAATCAGGCGAGATGTAAGAATATCCGGTCTCGGTGATGTTTCCGGTCCACACGTTCACACCGTTACCGGCGCTGACTACATTCGCGTTGTTCGAGTACGTCAATAATTCGTTGCTGATGGTCAACGGCCCTTCGATTCGCAACGTCGCATTGTTGACGATCGTGCCCGTGGCTGTTGTGTTGTCCCCGCTGCCCAACGCTTGGTTGTTGCGGACAATCAGCGTACCCCCCGTGACTTGGGTCGTGCCCGTGTAACTGTTGGCGACAGGCAACACCGCCGAGCCATTGCCCGACTTGATCAGGTTGCCATTGCCCGAGATAGCCGCATTGAAATCCGTCTCGCCGAAGCCGGTCCCCGTCGCGTTCAGGGTGTGACCGTTGAGGTCAATCGGGCTGCCAATGGTCAGCGTATCGTACGAGTTATTGGCAATCCCCTGATCAGCCCCCAACTGCAACGGCAAGTTGACCGTGTTCCCTGTACCACTCGACGTCACCCCATTCGTCAACACCACCGCGTTACCAGCCAACGTGTAACCCGAGCCCGAAAGGATAACAGAGTCGAAGCTCGTCCCTGCAGGAAAATCGTTGACGTTGGTCGGTTGGCTAACACCGTTCAGAAATATTAATTGCGAATCGGCTGTCGGGGCGATATCGCCGATCCAGTTCGACGCCGTGGTCCATTTGTTATCCACGCTGGGCGTGTTGTCATCGGTAACACCATCCCAATAGAACACATTCGTGGTCAATAGATTCCGCACTTCGAGCGGTTCAAATGAAAGCCCCCAACGCTGCTTGGGCTTGCGTGGCAAACCGTTACTGCGCTTAAAAGAGAACAAGCGACGCAAGTGAGTCAAGGCATCGATCGTGTAACGGAACATGGTCTGCCCTTCAAGTGATCGTTTACGGAATAAGCGAGGCGGGAAGCGGATGGTTTTCCAAGCGGCGGCAGCAGGCGGATAGGGAGGCTGCAACGCAAGTGTTCAAATGCCCCACGGACACGCAGTTCGCAGCGTGTCCGTGGAGAGTCATTCAGAACCAACTTGGGACGCAAGCCGAAAGCTTACGATCCGTCAGCACCAGCACCATTCGGGTGCAGAGCCGAGCTGCAAATCGTCACGCACTTCGACTCTTGCAGGGCTTGGTTGGCAATTGCGCCATCGCAGAAGTCGGGCAGGTCGCTAAAGAAAGCGCCGGCCGTATTGGCATGGTGACCGCTGGTGCCGCTGTAGAAAATCGACTGATCGACATTGGCGATCGCTTGAGCCACGTCGGCCAACTCGGTCACAACCGAGTCACGGACGCTCTTCAAACCGACAACCGTGCCGAGGACCAAGATAGTCATGACCAACATGATCTCAGCCGAAACGATGGCACCGACTTCTTCATTCCACAAACGTTGAATTGTGCGCATGAAACTCTCTCCTTTTTCGTGGCACGTGCTTTCGAAAGCTCCGAACCGGCTGCGCGTCCACATGGACGTGCAACAACGCCAGTCGGATTTCGAATTGGACGAGAGGGCTGCCCAAATCGCTGCAGTCAAGAAGCCAGCTGAGGTAGTCAGGCTTCTGCCGCTATGGGTAAAACTCTCCTGTTATTCGATACTGCCGACAAAACCGGATAAAGTCAATTTATATTGCCCAGATTACCCAATCTATCACATGGGCGTGTTGGAGATCAGCACGGAAGTGATCGACCAGTCAGAAGTTGTGATAATGTTGAGACTTTCTTCCGACTGGAAACTTAGGCGACACTCCCAAGAAGGCCGAACCCAGGCGTAGACAGCCTGAACCGGGCGTTGCCGCTCGCGTCCGACCCGGATATCTGCAGACAGTCACCGTACCGCAGCCCGCGTTCTGAACTACTCCAGGGCCTCGTTTGCGGTCGTGCGACGGGTTCACGTTCTGAGCGGCCTCAACCAACCTATAGGTCCATCTCTTCTTGTTGGGGCGCATTTATGTTTCGCGTCCGACGAGACCTGATTGGCGTACATCTACCGGATTGCCATAGCCGCCCCGCTGCCACTTTAAGTCAATCGTTTCTCGGCTCTCTCTCGAAAACGACCGTTTTTCTAGACGCGGTCTGGCGTCAACTTCAGCGACGCTTTGCACGCTTCGGTCACCCTCTACCGGAGTGTTAAACCGACGCACCTTTGATCCTCCAGTTTGAGTGGTAGCACATCCGACACTACTGGACTTTGGTGACACACGAAGTGGTGCTCAGGATTCCAGTTTGCGGAATTCTATCCGGTTGAGCACCGGACATCATCGGCGGCTACCGGCGCCTCATCGAAAGAATTCGTATACTGCATGTCGCGGGCCCGCATCTCGCGCAGATCGCCGAAATGTCGAACGCGAGTTACGACTTGTAATACTTCTTCATGATCCGGTCTCTTGCCGAGAATAATGCACTCGACAAGGGCGCTGAAATCCGCCGTCAATCAAGATATCCAGACTTGTGGAGCACTAGCCGATTTCGGTGAGGCCGCCGGTGCTGTCGGCGAACTTGTCGGCTTTCACGTCCATTTTTTGAACCATCGCGAGGAGCAGATTGCTGAGTAGGGCGTTGGAGTTTACCGGTCGGTTACAGATGGCATAGTGTTTTCCGGGGTTGCCGAGATCGTAGGCATAGCCTTCCGGTTTGCCGAGGGCATTGAAGTCGATATGTCGACCGTGCCGGATGCCGAGGGCCTTTCCGCCGGCGAACACGAGAGGAAGATTGGCGTTTCCGTGGCCGTGGCCGTAGGCCATGCCGCTGCCGTAGAGGGACATGGTGCTATCGAGCAGCGGACCATCGGCATCCTCGACTTCGGCGAGACGGTCGAGGAAGTAGGCAAATTGCTGAATGTTAAACGTATCGCTCGTGGTGAGATCGCGCATCATCTTCTCATTGCCGTTGTGATGCGAGAGGCCATGGCGGGCTTGGACGTCGATCTCAGGGATGGCCGGGCCGTTGGCTTCGTAACCGGTACAGAAGGTGGCAACGCGGGTCTGGTCCGTCCGGAAGGCGAGTACGATAAGGTCGTACATCGTGCGGAGATATTCGCCGAATTGCTCCAGCGACACATTTCGATCAAGTTTCATTTTGTCCGCGGAACTGATCTGGGGGCGCGGCGTATCGAGCCAGGAGTTCGCACGTTTGGTGCGAATTTCGACTTCGCGGACGGAAGTGAGGTATTGTTCGAGTCGCCCGCGGTCCGCATGGCCGAGTTTGCCGTCGACAGATTTGGCTTCGTCGAGGACGGCGTCCAAGATGCTACCGCGACGTTCGAATCCGCGTCGCAGTTTCCCCACGCCGCCAGGCGATTCTTCAAAGAGTTCGCGGAAAATGACGGACGGGTTCTTCTGGGGAGGAAGTCGAACACCGTCGACGTTGCTCGCGAGGCCACCGTGTTCCGTAGACATTTCGATGGAAGCGAAGCGGGTATGCGGTGCGGTCACTTGAGCCATGAGCTGATCGGCGGAGATGGTGTTGCGTTCCGCGGGCCCGATCTTGGCGCCGGTCAACCAGATGTCGATGCAGCTATGGTGTTGGCCGACGCCATGAGGATGATGCAGGCCGCTGATGGGCGTGATGTTGGCCCGGTGTTTGGCGAGCGGCGCGAGCGACTTCGAGAAGGCGTATTCCTTGCCGGCCGTGGTAATCTGGTAGTCCAACGTGTTCACGCCGTTGGGCAGGTAGAAGAACGCACTGCGTTTAACGCGGGGCTTAGCCTCGGCCGCAGCGAGTGGCACCATGCAGTCGAGTAGCGGCAGGGCGAGCGATACGCCGAGTCCCCGGAGGACGTGACGACGGTCAAGCAGCCAGCTTTGCGATCGGGTCGAGGGCATGGCATGAATCTTTCTAAAGACAATGGAGTCGTGTACGAAGTCGGCAACGAGATCAGG
>CAYLYE010000209.1:0-10942 GCA_964387325.1 uncultured Planctomycetaceae bacterium | reverse complement strand
TCGTGTATCTCAGTCCGTTTGGCGAGGAAATGACTGGCTACTCCGCACATGATGTAACGGGCCAGGATTTCTGCCAGCTATTCATGTTCGCCGAAGAGCACGCACAGATCGCCCATCACGTCCGATTGCTCCATGATGGCAAACCGATGCGGCATTATGAATGTCGGGTTCGCTGTCAGGATGGCTCGAGTCGTACCGTCGTGTGGAATGCGAATCGACTGGACGAATACGAAGGACATGCCGCCGTGCTGGCCGTGGGAATCGATATCACGGAACGCAAGCAATCCGAAGAGCGTGCCTTGCAGGCCCAACGCTTGGCAGCCATCGGCGAGACGATGACCGGTCTGGTGCATGAAAGCCGCAACGCCTTACAGCGCAGCACGGCCTGCCTGGAGATGCTCGAGCTCGTAGTCCAAGATCGCTCGGAGGCACTCGAACTGGTAACTCGCATTCAACGAGCGCAAAAAGACTTGCAGCAATTGTACGAAGACGTTCGTCAATATGCTGCACCGTTGCGCCTCGAACGTAATCGCGCCGATGTGGGTCGAAATTGGCGCAAGATATGGGACGACCTCATCGTGGCTCGCGAAGCAAAACGATTGCAGTTGATCGAGGATCTTTCGACGGACAACCTCTGCTGCGAAATCGACACCTTTTCACTCGGACAGGTTTGGCGCAATATTTTTGAAAATGCGATCCAGGCCTCTCCGCTCGATGCCAAGATTACCGTCCGCTGTGCCGACGGGACCTACGGTGGACGGTCATGCTTACGTATCGCAATCGGCGATAGTGGCCCGGGACTCTCTGCCGATCAGCGACGACACATTTTTGAACCGTTCTTTACGACCAAGACTAAAGGAACAGGGCTGGGCATGGCGATTGCCCAGCGGATCGTTCACGCTCATGGTGGCGCCATCGAGACCGGCACTTCGGCCGCTGGCGGAGCCGAGATCTTGGTGACATTACCTCGAACGGCAAATTGAGCCCGACGCGCAGTCTCAGTTCAACAACGCGCCCTGCACGGCCAGAATCATTTGCGCGGCGTCGATCAGTTTCCGATTCTGTGTCGATGCCAAATGCTGGATCCGCACAAAGGCGTCTTTTTCATCAATGCCCACCACTCTCATCAATACGCCTTTGGCTTGCTCGATCACTTTGCGGTCCGCCAATGCTTGACGCAAATCAGCCGCCTCGGCTCGAAGCGCTTCCAACTGCACAAAACGCCGCATAGCAACCGCGATGGCGGGCTCCAGGTCAGCGCGACCGATCGGTTTCACCAGATAGGCCATGACATGGTCCATCTCGGCTCGTTCAATCAACTCCGAGTCATGAAACGCCGAGATGAGAATCACGGGCGTAGGGTACTCGCGGCAGATTTCGATCGACGCCTGAATGCCATCCATTTCCGGCATTTTTATGTCGGTAATCACCAAGTCGGGCCGAAGCTGCCGGCAGTGCTCGACCAGCTGTCGGCCAGTTTCGGCGACGCTGACAACCTCGTGTCCGATGTGGGGCAGGACACGCTCCAAAAAGTCACGCATGTCGAGCTCGTCATCGGCAACGGCGATTCGCAATTTTGCGATCATAGATGTAATGTCCGACCACAAGACTCCTTGGATTTGAGCGGCAAACCGCTCCTGGAAGCTATGCAATTGAAATGCCAAGCCGACCGATCGCAGAAAAATGGCCAAATTCCATGCTCCAAGGGCTTGAACCGTCGATGCACGACGAAACGGGCGTGCGGGTGAGCACAGCACTGAGCGGATTCGACCGCGCAAGGATCACTCATTCATTGAGGATGAATCCTTGACGGCTTCTCGGGCGAGGTGCTCTTAATGACCTCCATCGGCATTATCCACGGTCAGAACGACGGGCCACCGGAGGCTGACCTCCCGGAGTTCGACGTGTACAATCGTCGACCGAGTGTTCAGAAACAAAATCAACGTTCACTTAACTTCAACGAGAGTTGTCTACGTTCGCTCATGGTATTGATTCACAACGACCGATTGTTGGATTTTCTGCGTTATCGTTATTCATTGGCAGATGTTCGGCACCTAACGAACTTCTTAAGTCAGGCAGGAACTTTTTATTTTCCGGCATTGCGTAGCGGTCTTTATCCCGCCGCGCATGTGACCGACGATCATCCGTCAGGATATTCGAGCGTATGGGTGCGCGATAATGTGCATGTCGCCCATGCCTTACTGCTCGACGGCCAAGTGGAGCAGGCCGTTCACACGGTGCGAGGCTTGCTAGCGTTTCAGCGCACGCAACTGGATCGGGTCGGGGCCGTCATCGCGGGCGATCTCGACCATGGCGACCCGATGAACCGTCCGCATATTCGATTCGACGGACGCCAACTGATCGAGATCAACGAACGCTGGGCCCATGCACAAAACGACGCGCTCGGGTACCTGCTGTGGATGGTCAGTCGGTTGCTGCGACTGGGGCATCTGCCCCTCACGCCGGAGACGGCCGAGGTGCTCGCCGCACTCGTCTTGTTCTTGCGGCACATTGATTTTCATCGGGACGAAGATAGTGGCCATTGGGAAGAGACTCGTAAACCGAGCGCTTCGAGCATCGGAGTCGCCACGGCCGGGCTCAACGAACTGCGTCATTACTGCGAGCAAATTCAACCGTCGTTGCCTTGGCTGTTTCGTGGGCAGTCCGTTACTCTCGAAATGCTCGATGAGTTGATTCGGGCGGGGCGCAAGGCGCTCGATCATCACCTGCCCTTCGAGTCACGCGGAGCCGATCCGCTTACGACACGCGAGGCGGACGCCGCATTGTTGTTTCTGATCTATCCACTCGAAATCGTCACCGACACGCAGGCTGAGGCGATTCTGCAAGTGATCTTACCCAGCCTGCAAGGGGACATCGGCATCCGTCGCTATCGAGGCGACTCGTACTGGTGCGCCGATTACAAGCAACGCCTAGCACCCGAACAGCGCTCGGCCGACTATAGCGAGGATCTGTCGGCGCGCGACGCCATGCTTCGCGCCGGGGAAGAAGCCCAGTGGTGCATTTTCGATCCGATCGTGTCGGCCATTTATGGAGAACGGTTCGCGCGAACATCCGACAAGCGATGGCTGGAGTTACAAACGTACTATCTGAATCGATCGCTGGGGCATCTCACGGCCGACGACTCGCGCTTTGGAGCGCTACGCTGTCCTGAGTCGTACTATCTGGATGCAGGCCGCTATGTGCCCGTCGATCAGACGCCGCTACTGTGGACGCAAGCCAATCTGCTGCTGGCGTTACGGGCACTCGAACGGAATCTCGATCACTGAACGCCAGCAAAAGGGTCAAGAACGTTCGGCGACGTGCAATTGGGTCCACGGCCCACGATTGACGTTGTAATAAATCCGTTTGCCATCGCGGCTAAAGATGGGGTGCGGATGATTGACGCGCCACGATCGCGCCCCACGGTTGTTGTCGAACTTGTGGATGATCGTGAAGTTAGTGCCTCGCACGTCGCCGACGACGATACCCCATTCGCCGGGAGTGTCGGTAAGTGACTCGTTCAAGATGGCGTCGCACACGAACAGCTTGCCGTCTGGACTGAACGATGGATGGCAGCCGCGAAAGCTGGGCAATTCGGGCATCCGCTGGTAGCTGCCATTGCGACTGTCGAACACTAAGTTGCCCATCTCGATGATCTGTCTCGAATCGCCGTGCCAGGCCGGATGGCCCCATTTGCCACGGGTCATTTGGAACTGCCGTTCCACTAGATCGTAAACGATCAGCCCCTGCCGCGTGCTGGCTCCTTTACTGCGATAGTCACCTCCGAGCGGCAAAGCCAACTTGAAGAAGACGCGTTGATGGTCAGGGCTCATCACCGGAAAGAAGATTGAAACCGGCTCTCCTTTGAACACATCTTTGATCCACGGCGCCGAGGCAGGATGGTCCATCACCGCCTGGGCCGTGACGACCGTTTCAACTTGGCCATTCCTGACGTCGACGAGTTGTAGATCACGATTGGCAGGCGCCCAATGGCAGCCATAAACGGGCACACGCGTGTCGAGCGGATCGCCGAACCCTGTTTGGCGGTCGCGAATCAGCACACGTTCCTGCTTCGTGGCGACATCGACTGCCGCGACAAGCCATTGTCCGTCGCGCACATCGTGGTACACGACTTGCTGACCGCCACAACTCCACTGCTGGCAGGCGGCACGGTGCGCGTCCTCGGTCGAAACCCCTTGGGCCAGCACGACCTCGCGCTGGGTGCTCCGCTCACGAATTCGCACTTCGCCATCGTGTCCCTGGGGCGTGGTCGAGGTGTAGAACAACACCCAACGGCCGTCAGGGCTCTCGGGGTTGGTCACGTAGTACGAGTGAATCGAATGTCGAGATGGCTGTTCGTCGAGCGGCTTGATCGTGACGTTCGACTTCCAAGGGGCGAGCGGATCGCTAGCCGGTTCCTCCGCGCTAATGCTCGCCGAATTAAAAACAATCGCCAGCACTGCGATCAATAAGCAAACTGATTTCATCTTTTCACACCATGACAAGGGCGGAACGAGACCCCGGGGGGCGAGGCCCATAATTGTCACGTGCCGACGCGAACTTTGCAAACGCAGTCGGCTCAAGCCGCTTTAGCTCGTGGCGTATTGGATATCGACCTGGAAGTTATCAAAGTCGCTATCGGAGCCGAAGACCTGGTTCATAACGTGCAAACGCTGACGGTCACTGGCCGTTCCCTGTCCGGTTGTGCCTTGGAAAGCACTTTCCGGTCCAAACCAGCGGAAGTGATTTAAACTGCCGGCGTTTGCCGAGTCGAAGCTGAACAACGCCACGGCGACGGCATTCGGATCATTGGCCGAATTCGAGGAGAGCAGCGATGCGGCCGACCCGCTGGTGATCGTATAGAAACCGACCAGTTTATTGCCGGGCAAGCTAAGTTGCGTCGCCGTGCCTGTCGCCGCGCCGGAATTAAACACGGTGGTTCGATTGTTGAGCGCCGCGGCAGCGTAACCGGCGTCGCCCGGGCGTAAGCCGTTGATCGTGCCGCTGTTGTCATCGACGGAGTAGAAACCAAACTCGCCTAGGAGCGTGTTTGTCGCGCTCTGGGATCCTGGCCGGAGCGTAAAGGTCGTGGCGACCGTTTGTCCGGTGGCAGCCGGTGGTCGAATCGCACCCACCCCCGACGCACTCCCACTGCGTCGGACAAGAACGACCATGTCGTTATAGTCACGATCGCCGCCGCCGGTCAGATCTTCCCAGCCATATTGACTGACGCCCGACGCCCGGTCGGCGATGGCTTGAACATGCCGGATACCATCGGGATTCGCAGCATCAAAACTGAAGAAGGCCACGGGCCGCGGCGGACCCGCGAACGCCGGCAATTGATTGGCCGGATTGAATTGCAAGAAGTTTGCGGCCGACGAGTTTTGGATCAAGTAGAAGCCAAGCGTTTGACCGCCTGTGAGTGTCACCGTGACCGATGAACCGGCTGTCGCTCCCGGGGCAAATAACGTGTGGCGCGTCGCGCTGCTCAGTGCGGCTTGAGCATAGCCGGCATCTCCGGGCGAGAGGCCATTGATGCGCCCGGTCGCATCGTCGGCCACGTAATAGCCGACTTCGCTCCGATAACCAGCCATGGCAGCTGGCAGCGAGATGGTAAACGAGTTCGATGTGCCGATATCGCCGGGCACCGTATAAGCCTCGTCGTAACTCGGAGCATAGGTGATGGTGGTCGCCGACGAGGTGGCTCCATTCCCTTGCACCATCGTGGCGATCACGTTGTCGCCGACGCGTAAGTTGCCTGAGGGAATCGTTCCGTTATAGTTTCCGGGCGAGCCGCTGTCGGTCATGGTGCCCACCACAACACCGTTGGCGAGGATCTGAATGACTTGCCCCGCGGGCCCCGAGGCCGAGACGGTCAGCGTCCCGATCGAGGTAAAGTTGCCCGACACGCCAGAGCCGCTGATCTGGATATTCGAGGGAGCGGTCGATTCGTCGTCGGTGATTGTGAACGAGCGCACGGTCGGCGAGCCGGAAGTCGTGGCAATGGTGGCCAACGAACCGCTGCTGAGAATGCTGATCGAGACGGTCTCGTCCCCTTCGACGAGGCTGTCGTTGATCGTCTGCAATGTCATCGAGGCGCTGGTTTGTCCTGCCAGGATCGTGATCGCCGAGGTGGCGCTATAGTCGACCCCCTGTGACGCCGTGCCGCCGTAGTTCAACGTGACCGTCACATCGCGTCCCGAAGGGGTGTTCAAAAACGCGGTCACGACTTTGCTACCACTTGCTTCGCCAATGGAACTCGTCGAGCTGAACATCAAATCGACCGTCGGGAGCGGATCGTCGTCGAGGATCGAGGCCGTGACTCGTTGCGTGCCATTTTCGGTCGCATTGGTGACCGAGGCGATATCGACCGTGATCGTTTCGATCGGTTCATTGAGTGTGTCATTGATCGCCGAGAGCGAGATCGTGCCGCTCAACGAGCCGGCCGGGATCGTAATGGTCGTCGCTGAGCGGGTGTAATCTGTGCCCAGTGTGGCGGGAGCGGATCCCACGCTCGGCAAGTCGAGCGTCACCGTAATGTTCTGCGTCGATGAGTGCGAGAGCGTGGCAATCACCGAGAGTTGCCCACCGGACTCATTCATCTGACCATTGGACGGATTAACCGTCAGGCTCACGAGTGGCGAGCTCTCGTCGTCGGAGATCGTCGTGGCAACCTGCTGGATGCCACTTTCGGCTCCTAAGCCGGCGACCGTGAGAATGCCCACGCGAGCGATGCGCGAGCCATCGCTGATATTGTTGTTGATCGACGAGAGCGTCACACTTGCCGAGGTTTGGCCGGCAGGGATGACGACCACCGCGGGCACATTGTAGTCCGTCCCGCGCACGGCCGGGGTCGTGCCCGATGCAAAGTCAAAGGCCACGGTCATGTCTTGACTCGACGTTCGGCCATCGGTCGAGAACGCGGTGAGGGTCAACGAGCCGCCATTTTCCGAGATGAGCGTTTGTGACGAGGTGAGCCCAACCGACAAGATGGGGGACATTTCAGAAATGGCGACGGTCGCGCTGCTAGAATTACTAACCAAATTGGCAAACGGAGCGGATGTAACACTGACGAGAATGTTCTCAATCGGTTCGGCGATATTGTCGGCCGTGCCGGTCAATTGAACGCTACCGCTGAGACTGCCGGCGGGGATCGTGATTTGTGTGTTGCTCGACGTATAGTCGACGTTGATCGTGGCGCTGCCGGTAAACGACAGGCTCACGACAATATCTTGGCTCGAACTGGCCGAGAGCGTTGCGACAATCGAGGTCGTTCCAGCGTTTTCGCTGACGGCATTATCGACGGCGCTGATCGAAAGATTCGGCGTCTCGTCGTCAAGAATCGAGACCGTCGCCTGTTGCGTGAGCGACTCGGTTCCATTCGACACGCTGGCAACATCAACGACGATCGTTTCCGTCCCTTCAACCAGCGCATCGTCGAGGCTAGATACTGTGAGCGATCCACTGAGGTTGCCCGGAAGAATCACGATCTGGCTGGACGAGTGAGAGTAATCGACCGCGCTAGTGGCGGAGCCACTGAAATCCAGGTTGACGGTAACCGGAAGCGATGACGTTGCCGACAGCGTGGCCGTCAAGATGGATGAGCCATTGCTTTCGTTCATGCTTGTGGGGCTGGCCGTGAGCGTCACCGTCGGGGGCGAATCATCGTCCAGGATTGTCAGCGTAGGGAGCGTCGTCCCCGTGGTACTCGCACCGCTGACGCTGGCAATTCCGAACGTGACGGTCTCGTCCCCTTCAAAGATCGAGTCGCCATTGGCCGTGAGCGTCAGACTGGCGGTCGTCTGCCCGACCGGTATGGTGATCGAGAGCGTATTAGCCGAGTAGTCGTTGTTGTCGGTGGCTGTTCCCGCCAGTGTGAACGTCACCGTGACCGGCGTGCCCGAGACGCTGGGGATCGAGGCAACTAGGTTCGTCGAGCCAGCCGCCTCGGAAATGCTCGGATCCTGCAACGTCACGGATAACTGCGGTGAGGGGTCGTCGTCCAGAATGGTCAGTTGCGGCGTTATGGTGTTTGTCGCATCGGCCCCTGTGACGCCGACCAGACCGATCGAGATGGTCTCATCGACTTCGTGGAGCGCGTCGTCGATGGAGGTCAAGGTGAGGCTGGCGCTTGTTTGCCCGACGGGGATGGTCAGCACCAACGAGCTGGCCGAGTAATCGACATTGTTGCTTGCACTTCCGTTCAGTGAGATCGTGAGCGAGACGGGAGCGCCCGACACGCTGGGGATCGAAGCGACCAGGCTCGTCGAGCCACCCAACTCGGCAATGTTTGCGGTCCCCAGGCTCAACGAGAGTTGCGGTTGAGGGTCGTCATCGACGAGGGTTGCAGTAAACGACGTTGTACCGCTGGTGCTCGCGTTCGTGACCCCTTGTGCTGTAACCACGATCGTCTCGTCGACCTCGAATAACGAATCGTCGCTGGCATCGATCGTCAGGCTGCCGCTCGTACTGCCGGCCGGAATGACAATCTGCGTGCTGCTGAGCGTGTAGTCGGTTCCGAGCGTGGCGGTTCCGTCGAACGATAATGGCACCGTGACGTCCAGCCCCGAGACTTGGTCGAGCGTCGCGATCAACGTGGCACTACCGCTACTCTCAGCCAGCGTGGTCGAGATGAGTTGAAGCGTCACGGTCGGAGCCGGATCGTCATCGGCGATGGTCAACGTGGGGAGCGTCATGCTTGCCGTACTCGCTCCCGAGACACTGTCCACGCCAATCGCGACCGTCTCGTCCGTTTCGTGGAGCGTGTCATTGATCGCCGTTAGAGAAATGCTGGTGCTCGTTTGTCCAACCGGAATCGTCAGGAGCAAGGAACTTGTCGAGTAATCGACGTTATCGGTTGCCGAGCCGCTGAGCAAAATAGTTACGGATACAGGCACACCCGACACACTGGGAATCGAAGCGACGAGGTTCGTCGTGCCGCCGGTCTCGGCGATGCTCGTATCGTCGAGCGTGAGCGTCAAGTCGGGCGGTAAATCGTCGTCTAAAATCGTTGCCGTAAGCGAGGTCGTGCCGCTGGTGCTGGCGTTGGTCACGCTCTGCACATCGGCGGTGATTGTTTCGTTGTTCTCGAACAGCGAGTCATCGATCGAGGTCAGCGTCAGACTGGCCGAGGTACTGCCGGCCGGAATGACAATCTGCGTATCGCTGAACGTATAGTCGGTGCCGAGAGTAGCCGAGCCGCTGAAAGTGAACGGCACCGTGACGTCTAAGCCCGAGATGTTGTCGAGCGTCGCGATCAACGTCGCGGTCCCGCCCGCTTCGTCGATTGACGTCGAGTCCAACTGAAACGTCACCGTCGGCGGCAGGTCGTCATCCAGAATGGTCAGTGTCGGTAAAACAGTGCTCGTCGTGCTGGCGCCACTCACACTGGCGAGGTCAATCGTGACCGTTTCGCTCCCCTCGTGAAGCGTGTCGTCGATGGCCGTCAGGTCGAGGCTGGCACTGGTCTGTCCGACGGGAATTGTCAGCGAGACGGTACTCGCCGAGTAATCGAGTCCATCGGTTGCCGTGCCTCCCAAGGAGACAGTCAACGTAACTGGAACACCCGAGACGCTCGGGATCGAGGCGATCAAGCTGGTTGAGCCCGTTTCAGCGATACTCGTTGCCGCGAGCGTCAGGGACAAATCGGGTGGCAAGTCGTCATCCTCAATCGTGGCCGAGAACGACATCGTGCCGCTCGTGAAGGCGTTCGTCGCGCTCTGCACACTTGCGATGACGGTTTCGTCTCCCTCGAAAAGGCTGTCGTCGACCGAAGTGATGGTAAGACTGGCGGATGTGCTGCCCGCCGGAATGACCAATTGCGTATCGACGATGATGTAATCGTCGAGCAGCGAAGCCGAGCCGCTGAATGCGAACGGAACGGTGACATCCAAGCCCGAGATGTTGTCGAGGGTGGCGATGAGCGTGGCGGTTCCGCCCGCCTCGGCCAACGTATTCACGTCCAACTGAAATGTCACCGTGGGGGCCGCGTCGTCGTCCTGAATGAGCGTTGACGCTTGCGTTGACGTTCCGGCGACGTCCCCCACGATGCTGCTAATCGTGACTTCGATCGACTCATCGCTCTCATCCAACAAGTCATCGCTGGCGGTGAGTTGGATGGAAGCCGAGGTTTGGCCGGCGAGGATGACAATCGACTGCGAACTGGCCATGTAATCGACGCCTTCGGAAGCCGTGCCACCGAAGGACAACGAGACCGTGACATCTGAGCCCTGCACGGTATCGAGTTGAGCGGTCACATTGGCCACGCCCGCGGCCTCGGCAATGCCGGCGATGTCGATCGACAGGTCGACGGCGAGCAAGGTGCGACGTTCGAGCGGCTCGAGTCGCGGTCGCCAGGATGCTCGGCGCCAGGCCGACTTTCGGCATTTGCGTTGTGAAAACCGAAAGAGGTCTTGGAGTCGTCCCAACCAGCGAAAACCAAACATGGCAATCTTTCCAGCACAAAGTAAATAGCTCAGTGTCGCTCGATCCCCACGGCTCGTAGCATCGGAGGCCTAGCCCGCTGGTCGGTCATGAGACCCGTCCAAGGACCCGAGCCAAGCGCTGTAAGGATTACGAACCCGATCGAAAAGGCCGGTTCTATCAGGGACAAAACCGGTTCCGTCATCGCAGGTAAATTGATGTGAATAAATGCTTTGCGTCCTGTCGGTTCCACAGAATCGCCGCGCCCAAGACCGTTCGTGTACGATACATGTGAACTCGATACGGATACCGGTACGGTTGACCGCCCGAGGCAGCAAGCCCATTCGAGCTAGGGTCAACAGCACTCCCGAGTATAGTCAGGCAGGAAAAACACCGCCAAGAAAAAGCGACCCAGTTACCCCAAATCCTTCTGGAGAATAACGATCGTACCGCGACAAAATGACCTGGTCGCGAACCAGCATATGGGGGGGTATTGTGTGGGGGTGTAGTGGGTGTTGCC
>CAYLYE010000208.1:0-11067 GCA_964387325.1 uncultured Planctomycetaceae bacterium | reverse complement strand
GCCCCCCAAAACCCGTCAAAAATCGCTGGCGGGGTCTCCCTCCCCGGGCGGGGTTTTGCTGCGCAAAACGCCAGCCACCCAAAGCGGTGACGGTCATACGGGCCAATCAGCCGGCTCAATCTCGACTTCGCACCCGGGCTGGATTACTATTTCAGGCACTGAATAACCCCTTTGAACCCCGTGCCCCTGTCGATCGGGCCATCCGTCGAGAGCGCCACTTCGGAGTTCTTCGACGCCCTGCCTTGGAGTACCCCATGATTCGCGACGTGATGTGTTGGTGTTTGATCCTCACGGCCCCGACGCTGGCCGCTGAGCCCGTTTCGCGTACCGCTCCGGCCGAGCCCAGCGCGATGCGGTCGATCTTCAACGGCAAAGACCTGAGCGGCTGGGACGGCGACCCCAAACTGTGGAGCGTCAAGGACGGCGTCATTCATGGCGAGACGACCGCCGACAACCCGGCCAAAGGCAACACGTTCATCCTTTGGAAAGAAGGCCGCACCAAGGATTTCGATCTACGTTTGTCGTTCCGCTGCAACGCGACGAACAACTCCGGGATCCAATACCGCTCGAAGCATATCACCGACGGCAAGGTCAACAACGCCTGGGTGGTTCGCGGCTACCAGCACGAACTGCGTAACGAAGCGGCCCTGCCCAATGTCGCTGGGTTCATCTACGACGAAGGGGGCAAGCGCGGACGCATATGCCTCGTCGGCGAACAGGTGACCTGGGAACCGACCGGCAAGAAGGTCGTCGCCAGCGATCTGATCGACGCCGCCGGCTATGAAAAGCTCTTCAAGCTCGACGGCTGGAACGACGTGGTGATCGTGGCTCGAGGGAATCGCATTCAGCATTATTTGAATGGCCAATTGTTGATCGATTTCACCGACAACGCTCCCGAGCTGGCGCTCAGCGAGGGGATCCTCGCGCTGCAACTGCACGCCGGCAAACCGATGTGGGTCGAGTTCAAGAACATTCGCATCAAGGCGTTTGAATAGGCGGCGCACCGCCGCGACCAGCAACGAACGACCATCTCCAATCATTCCTTTTTTCTCGGATTGAATACCACACCATGACGAACTCACTCGCCCGTTTCCGCTGTGTATTTCTGTGCTTGACGATGATGGTTTCGCAGGCCCCTGCGGCCTGGGCTGCCGACTACGAGACGCTGTTCAACGGTCGCGACCTCACCGGCTGGAAAGGGCTGGAAACATTTTGGAGCGTGGTCGATGGCGCGATCGTCGGCGAGACGACCAAGGAAAAACCCACCAAGGGGAACACGTTCTTGGTGTGGCAAGGAGGCGAGGTCGCCGACTTTGACTTCCGCTGTCAGGTTCGCTTTCGCGGCAATAACTCCGGCGTTCAGTACCGTAGCAAGGTGGTCGACGAAGCGAACTATGTTGTGGCTGGCTACCAATGCGATCTGCATCCGAGCCAGAATTACTTCGGCATGCTCTACGGCGAGAAGATGCCCGGCCGCGGAATTATTGCGCAACGCAATCAGGCGGTGCTGATCGACGCCGAAGGGAAGGCGAAGGTCACTGGCCCTGTCGGGGGCAAAACCAATCTGACCGATTGGGCCTGGAACGAAGTTCGCATCACGGCCGTCGGTTCGCGATTGATCCATCAGATCAACGGAGAAATCACGGTCGACGTCACCGACAACGCCCCGAGCAACGCGGCCAAAGGCATTCTGGCCCTGCAGCTGCACGCCGGCGGCGCGATGCGTGTCGAGTTCAAGGACCTGAAGCTCCGTCGCTTGACCGGCGACGAAGCCGCTGGCGTGCTCAAAGAAGTACTCGCCGCCCCCGCCCCCGGTTCTGGCAAGTAGCCTTTGGCAGTCCATTGTTCTGCAACGGGAATTAGTCTCCCGTGTGCCGATCCAGCTTTTATCTTTGCTGTGCTGTGCTTTGCTTTGCGATCATTGCGGCGATCGACTTCGGAAGCATCACCACAAAAAACGCACGAAGTCTCAAACGAAAGGCGAACGAACCGCGCGCCCGCGAGTCGGGGCTCTTGCCACCTCATCCGGGTGTTTGGGAGAACGTTGCGTGTGTTGGATCAACCACGCTTAGAAGACGTGTGGCCTGACGAAAAGAGGCGTGTCGAACCACCCCCTTCGCCCATCGGGAGAAGGGGGCGGCGCAGCCGCCGGATCAGGCTGCTGGAGCGGATATCGGCATTGGCCCTTCATGGCCCCCGCTCCCGAGTTGGGGAGAGAGGTTAAGACGACGTTGTCGTAAGATAGCTGAGGAGCCTTAACCGCTCGCGCCGAGCTTGATGTCTCGATGACCGCTCGCGAATTCAACCGTGATGGTTCACGCATTGTGCCTCTTTTCAATTCAAGATATGAACATGCAATCAACACGGTATTTTGTCTTCGCCCTCACAACCTTGCTGCTGGCTCCGCTGCAAGCTGCCGACATGTTTATCGTCGAGGATGGGCAACCGCGCGCCGAGATTGTCATTGCCGCACAACCCCAGCGCGCGGTGCGGCTTGCTGCACATGATCTACAGACCTATGTGAAGAAGTTATCCGGAGCGCATCTGCCGATTGTCACCACACCCGGCGAGCAGGCCGTCAAGATATTCGTGGGCCAGAGCGAACACACGGATCGACTTCAGGTCACGGCCGCGGGGTTGCAGGATGGCGCTTATCGCATGGCCTCGGGCGACAACTGGCTGGTGCTGATCGGCAACGATAAGGACTACACTCCCATTGAACCGTGGGCAAGAAGCAGTAGCGAGCGAGGCGAGCATGGGAAGGTCCAGGCCGAGTGGGACAAAATCACCGGCGCGTTATGGGGTGTGCCGATGGCTAGTATTTACAAGCACCGGATTTCTCTACCGGGTGAGATGGGCCGACCTGATGCGGCGGTCGGGAAGATCGAACCTTGGCAAGCTTGGGGTGGCGATGAGCGAGGCTCTTTTAACGCGGTTGCCGGTTTTCTGCACCGGCTCGGCGTGCGGTGGTATCTGCCGGGAGAGTTGGGCGAGATCGTACCGAAATTGAAGTCGATCCCCCTACCTAAGATCAACGTGACCGTGCGTCCTGACTTTGCAATGCGACGGTTTGCATTCCGCTTTGGGGTCAACAAGAGCCTTGAAACGGCACTCTGGGCCATGCGGCTCGGCACGCGCGATCCACTCGACTTTGAACAGGCGCACGGCATGGCGATCATGACCGGGCGCGAGGCGAACTTCGCGGCTCATCCCGATTGGTACGCGCTCTATGGCGGCAAGCGACATTTTCAACCCGGCTATACCAAGAACCAGCTTTGCTACTCGAACGAAGAACTTTTCCAAGAAACGGTTCGTTATGTCCGGGCACAGTTCGACCATTACAAAGTCAAGGCGGTTTCTGTCATGCCGCCTGATGGTTACACGGCCATTTGCCAGTGCAAGCTTTGCGAGGGGCAAGATACTCCGCAGCGCGATCAACCAGGACTTCTCTCGGACCACGTCTGGGGATTCGTCAATCGTGTCGCGAAAGAGGTTGGCAAAACGCATCCAGATCGATGGGTTTACAACTGTGCTTATGGCTCCTATGCGTTGCCGCCTCTGAAGCTCGATAAGCTGGAGCCCAACGTACTCGTGGGGATAGTCGGTGGCCGCGGAGCCCCGCGGAGCCACAAGCCGCAACAACAGGCAGAAATTGCCCAGCGCCGCGCTGACTGGGCCGCCAAAACGGACAATCCGATCGTGGTCTGCGAGAATTATCCACTGACGGATCGAGGTTGGTATCTGCCTGCCTTTACGCCCTCCGCATTGGGCGAGAGTGTGAAAGCAACCCAAGGCATCTCGCAGGGAGAAGACATCACGCTCAGCATGGATTTTTCCAAAGTCGGCGCCGGGTTAAATCACTTCCTCGTCTATTTTACGGCGCGTAGTTATTGGGGAGGCAAAGACCTCGATACCAAGGCGATGTTTCGCGAATACTGCCGACTGTTCTACGGTCCTGCCGAGCATGAGATGCACACCTTTTTCACCTACTGCGAGGCGAACTGGCAGGAGATGGAGAAGGACAAGACGAAGGTCGATGCCGCGCTCGCTTACTTTGCCGCAGCGCAGGCCAAAGTCGAAAAGAACTCTTTGTATGCTCAGCGCGTGGCGTTGATTGACGAATTTCTCAAAGACCTCCGCAGCAAGAGTCAGTTGCTTGGCCGACAGCGTGGACCTGTGCCGCAATTTCGTATCGGTCGCGACGCCGCAGGCATTGTTATCGATGGCAAGTTGGATGACGATTACTGGCAGACGTATCCCGAACCGTTCATCGGCGGATTACGTGAGTTGCAGACGGGCGGGCGACCAACGTTCGGGACCCAATTTAAGGCGGCCTGGGGCCAAGATGGCAGCCTTTACTTTGCCATCCGCTGCGACGATCACCCTGGAGAGAAGTTGAACATCGGCGCGACGAAAGACGACGATCCCGCTCTCTGGTATGGCGATGCCGTCGAAATACTGCTTGAAACCGAATCGCATTCCTACTACCAAATCGCGGTCAGCCCCGCCGGTGCCATCGCCGACATGGATCGTTCGGCAGCCCGAGACGCCTGGCTCAGCTGGGATGCGAACGCCGAAGTCGCCACACACATTGCCGATGATCACTGGACGGTCGAGATGCGGCTCCCGATCACGTACGACGACAATGACCCCCTGCATCAGGTCATTGGCCGCAAGCCGTCCGCCAGTCTGCCGTGGCACTTTAACATCTGCCGCCACCGCATTCGCGAGGATGGTGCGGAGGCTTCGGCCTACGCACCCACGGGCAAGGCAAACTTTCACGAGGTCATGAAGTTCGCACACTTTTATGAAGGTCGTTACGTTCAGTTCGCTGCGGGCAAAGCGGACGAGGACTACCTCGAAGCCACTCGCGTCGCTGCCGAATTCATGCGACAAGGCCAACGCGCCGAAGCACTAGCCGTTTACACATCCGCTGCCGAAGGTAAGGCGAACGATTTTCAAAAATCCGCCGCCCTCGAGCAAGCCGCGGCAATAGCGCGCAGTCTCCGTCAGTACGAGCGTGCGAGTCAGCTCACCGCCAGAATTCCTATCGAGGCCGTCAAGAAGGCGGTGCAGATGCAAAGCTTACTCGATCAAGCGAAGGTACCCCACGTCATCACAGACTTCGGACAAGAAAATATCGCCGCTTGGCCGTTCTGGAAACGTGGTGCTGGCTACTTCTCGCGAGGCAAAGCCTATGCGATCCTCAAGTCGGGGCGAGCGGCTGAAGCCGATCTCACTCAGTCACTCGAATGGACGAGCGATCCGCGCATTCGAGACAGCATCCGCGAGACCCTTGCCAGAAATCGCGAGCACAACCTTCAAGACGATACCGCCGCCCTGGCTGCCTATCGGTCGATTATTGACTCTGCCTCGCAAATCAACAGTGCTGAGCAGTTCACGGCCCTCCAAGGCATCGCACGAATTCTAACCAAGCGAGGTCAATATGATGAGGCTCTCGCCACGCTACGCAAAGTCGAAATCGCCAAGGTCGGCGGCATTTGGCGCGGCTCGCTGCTGCTCGCGCTCGGTAACACGCTTCGAGCGGCGGGCCGAAAAGACGAAGCCCTGCGTGTTTATCAGTCGGTGCTCGATGATAGCGCTGCGGACGCAGAGCAACGTAAATCAGCCGAGCGAGGCATGATGGATCGTCCGTAAAAGTGGTTTAAGGACGACCGACCCGTGTCCGATGCTATCGGCTTCAGATTGCTCTGACTGGACCGATCAGCTGCGCATACTTCGATAAGTAGCGCGGTCAACCGAGTAGGGGCGAGGGTCGACTTGAGTCGTGTGCCCCGTGACGATCTCGGCGAGTAATCGCCCCGTCGCCGGCGCGAGCGACACGCCCAACATTCCGTGTCCTGCGGCAAGATAGGCATTCGCGAAAGCTGGTATGCGTCCGATGAATGGTAGACCATCGGGCGTCATCGGTCGCCAGCCCCACCATGATTCGAGGGCGGCGCCGGCAATGGGGTCACGAAGGTAGCGAGCCGCGCCCTCGCGTAACAGTCGCAAACGGTTGGGGTTGAGTGTCGCGTCGTAACCGGCAAACTCCATCGTCGAGCCAATGCGATACGCCTCGGCAAGGGGCGTGATCGCTACGCGATGTTCCTCGAATATCATGGGCAGCCGTGGGGCGTGTTCCGTTTGCGGCAAGGTCAGCGAATAGCCTTTGCCGGGTTGAATTGGAATCGGCTGTCGCAACAGTCGATTCAATTGCGGCGTCCACGCCCCGGTCGCGATCACCCATTGATCGGCTTCCATTTTGCCCCGCGATGTGCTGATGTTGCGGACGTGCTTCCCTGCGACCGATACGTCGAGTAACTCACAATGCTCGACGATCTCGACATTCAACGACGTGAGCGTTCGCCGCCAAGCGGTCATCAGCTTATCAGGCCGCAGATGCCCATCCGTTTCGTAGTGCCATGCTCCGGCGATACCCGGTCGCAAGCTCGGTTCCAATTTCAATAACGCCTCTCCGTCGTACCGTCTGGCCGACAGGTGGAACTCCTCACGCAACAACCGGTCGACATCGGCATAATGATCCATCGCGGTGGCGGACTGAAAGACGAACAGCAATCCGTTCGCTCGCCACTCGACATCGGTCAGAATTTCGCGGAGCAGCTCGTCGTAAAGTTGCCGCGATGACTGCAAGAGCGATTGCAGTGCATGGCCGGTTGCCAGCATGTCGCGATGGTTGCAACACTGGGCAAATCGCCAGAACCAGCTCCAGAGAGCCCGATCGAAGCGAAATCGCACTTTGAGTGGTGAATTGCGCGAGGCCAGGGTCTTGAGCGTCGACCACAACGCTCCGGGGGCAGCAAGTGGCAAGACGTGGCTTGGGCACACATAGCCGCAATTGCCATGCGAGCATCCGCCGCCGAATGGACCGCGATCGATGATCGTGACGCTTCGTCCCGCTTGTTGCAGGTAATACGCACAGGCGGCTCCGATCACGCCGCCTCCGACGATGACGACATCTCGTCGAGTCGTTGACAGCGTCGTTCGGTCAGGCGAAATCATCGGATACCCCAGCCAAAAGGGTCCGCCTCATCGACGAGCAACGTTGTCTCGGCGGTCACATAGGCTGCGCCCGAAATCATCGGCCGTACGCGGTCGCCGTCGGTTCGATAGGAGCCGGTGAAGATACTGCCGACGATGCTTTCCTGTCGCCAAGGCTCGCCGGGGCGAAGTTTACCGTCGGCGGCCAAGCAGGCCAGCTTAGCGCTGGTGCCCGTTCCGCAAGGTGAACGATCGTAAGCTCCGCCCGGACAGAGCACGAAGTTGCGGCTGTGGTTGTTTGCGTCGTGTGGTGGACCGAATAATTCCACGTGGTCGATCGCCGCGCCGTCGGTTCCGGTGATGCCCTGAGTTCGCAGAGCGGTCCGGATCGCTTCGGTGACTGCGGTGAGCCGCGCGACGTTCTCGATCTGTAGTAACTCGCGATGTTCGCGGACAAGAAAAAACCAATTGCCTGCCCAGGCAATGTCGCCGGTCACTTCACCACAGCCTGCGACGGTAAGGCGGACATTCGTTGCGGAGCGATAACTCGGGACGTTTTCGAGTGTCACGGTGTTCCGACCGTCGTAGTCGAACGGGACAACGCCGACCGGCGTCTCCAGTTGATAGCGTCCCGCTTGGATGCGGCCTAGGTGCCCCAGGGTCACGGCGACACCGATCGTGCCGTGCCCACACATACCGAGATAGCCGACGTTGTTAAAGAAAATCACACCGGCAACGCACGACGGATCGACCGGAGGACCGAGGATCGCTCCGACGAGTACGTCCGAGCCGCGCGGTTCGCAAATCACCGCTCGACGAAAGTCATCTCGCTCACGACGAAAACGCTCGAGGCGATCGGCAAGCGAACCGGTTCCCAGATCGGGCCCTCCGGCGATAATCACGCGAGTCGGTTCACCCGCGGTGTGTGAATCAATGACTTGAATGCGTTGCATGGTTGTCTTGCGGATAATATCGGACGAGCCCCAATTATTTGCACCGCCCATTTCATGTCGTGAGCGAACCCTCGGAGATCGATTTCAGACCCAACTCGATAGCTCAAACTAGCGAATTGAAATTAGGTGGCGAATGGCGCGGTCCACGTTTGCGGCGTAAAGAAACCTGTCCGCCAGCCATCTTTGGTCTGATACTCGCGAACCAACAATTGCTTGTCGTGTAACTCGACGTAGAACAGAGCCTGGGCATCACCGCTGAAGTGACTGGCGTTGTCGGTATTGAAAACGTGTAGGCCCTTGGCTGCCTTGGGTGATAATCCGTCCCATTGAAAGATGTTGCGAAAGTGTGTGTGGCCGTAAAAGATTCCGGCGACGTTGTAGTCTTTCAGTGCGTCGTAGAACGCTCGCACGTCGCAGGGGTCCCATTCCTTGCCATCCGCCGGAGCGTTTGGGTCGCAGGGGCCCGTGTAGCGGGCAATATCTATGTGATGGGTAATCACGAGCGGCTTACCGCTCGTGCCAACCTTGTCACGTAAATCGGACACAAGGAAGTCGAGACTGTCGAGCGCGGCGTAACGCCGTTTGCGCACGACCGACTTTTGCGTGCCGACGATTAGCCCCAGGTTGATGAAATGCGCTGGGCCCCAATCCCACGAGTAGTGCAGCCCGTTCGCGGAGACATTGACCACGCCGGGGCGACGCTTGTTCCGCTCGATAATGCGCTCGATGGCCCAGCCTGTGCCATGCGGCGAATCATGGTTCCCGTAGACTTCATACACCGGCATCTTCAGTCGGCCATCGCTGCCCGTGAGACCATAGTCGTCGACATAGGCTGACCACTCGGTCTTTTGCATCGCTTCTTGCACGCGACCGTTTTTGTCGCCAGTATCAATAATGTCGCCGGCGTGAATGAGTCCTGCCGCTTGAGCCACCTTGCCACCACCTGCTTCCGAAGGGATCTCGGTTCCCGGCAAACGATTGAGCGTCTCGACCAAGTCGCCGCAGATTTCAACAGAGCGAGAATTCATCCGGGCCGGGTTCTCTTTGTCCGCCAAGTAATGCGTATCGCCGACGACGAAGAACGCGACCTTGGTCGAGCGAGCTTGATCGGCTGCTTGCATCGCTTCGGGCTTGAACCCGAGCCCCAGTGCCGCCGCACTGAGCGCCGTACCTGCGAGAAAGTTACGGCGATTAACGATCGGCGGCATGGCTGGAGTTTGTTGAGACATGGTGACTCCGGTGGCTTACAAAGGTAAATTCAAAAGATCGATCAACGACGTATCGTCGCAAGAGGACGGTGAGGTATCTCTCGATGCATTGCTTTACTCAATTGTAATCGGGCTCCCGCGATTTTCTTGACTGGCGGCAAAGTATCTGCTGCCATTTGCGCATAACGGGATATTTCCGAGGCAGCTTGTTCGTGCTTCGTCCCTCTGGCACCCCATGCATCTGTCCGCATAAAATAGGCAGTCATGGTGAATCTTGCTCTTCAAACCTTGCTCGCGCAACTGGCCGAGCCCTTTACGGGCGAAGCTTTATTCGATGCAATCACCAATCTGACATTCTTCGTTAAGGACCACCTCGGGCGTTATGTGTTGGCCAACCACACGCTCGCGCAAAGATGCGGTGCGAAAAACAAGTCGTCACTCATCGGACGCACCGCGGCCGAAGTGTTTCCCGCCCCGCTGGGCGATGGTTATTTGGCTCAGGACCTCCAGCTCATTGCCAGCTGCGAACCCCTGCTCAACGAACTAGAACTACATACCTACCCCACGGGAGATCCAGGTTGGTGCATCACGACGAAGCTGCCGCTGAAAAACGCCGCCGGTCAATGCATCGGCTTGGTCGGTATCTCTCAGGATATTCACGCACCGACCGACGATTATCGCGACGTGGCCACCGCGCTGCATGAAGTGCAAGAGCATCTCGACGCGCAATGGACGGTCGATGAAGTTGCACGATGTGCAGGCCTCTCATCCTATCAGATTGATCAGCGCATCCGCGATGTCTTTCATTTGTCAACGAATCAATTGATTCTCAAGTTCCGCATGGATCGTGCCACGCAACGGCTACGCGATACGGCGAAACCAATCGCACAAATTGCACTGGAGTGCGGCTACTCGGATCAAAGCGCGTTCACACGCCAATTTCGACGCACAATTGGACTCGCCCCCGGAGATTATCGTCGACTGAATCAGCCCTGATCGACGTCAGCGCAAACCAAGGTCATCCGCCGCGTGCGAGCCAATCACCGGATCGTGAAGCGAAATAAGTTACGGTCCTGCGGGCTTGATATGGACTCGTGGCGGTGGTGGCGCGGAGCCGTCACTCGGCCGAGCGGCAACAATCGGCGGCACCGGTAATGCGTGGATCAGCCAATCCGAGGCGTCGGTGGCTGGCACCAGCACCTCGCTCGACGGAACCAACATGCGAATGAACGCCGCCACGCTCTGCACCGGCTCGGGTCCTTGCTGCCAAAGTGGCGCGTCGTCCGCCATCAACAGCGCCCCTGGCGGCCCTTCGCAGCCGCCGAGCATTTGCAACCCGCGCGGATCGAGCACGAACGTGAACGCGAGTTGCCGGAAGGGGAGGTTCGTCGCCGAGGCGGGGATGTTCGACGAGCCTTGAAACTTCAGGTGTTGTCGGCCCGACTCGACGAGCGAACGCGCAATCGCGCCTCCGCGGCAGTCGAATGTGCCATCGATCTTGACGAGCCGTCCGTGCGAGACGACTGCGTCGCGAATCGTGATGTCGGCCAAGCCGCTGAGCCCATGCGGAAAGCGTTGTCGCACCAACGAGTCGAGGTCGACGCGCTCGATCCGTCCGCCGATGACCCGACCGGACCATTGTCCGTTCTGTTCTTCGAGCGACAGCGCGCCGTCGAAGCGGGCCTGAGCGCCAAACCAGCCGGAGGCGTCGAACAACGGCGAAAGGATCTGAAACGGCCAGCGATTGCCGCCTGTCCGTAGTTCGACGTGCGTGCAGAGTTGTTCTTGTCGCATGAATCGTTCGACCACGATCGACGACAGCTCGGCATCGTCTGCGCCGGCGAGTCGAAAGCGAAAGTCGGCTTCGTGGCCACCGCGGGTCGTGGGGCCCACGCGCGCCGTCA
>CAYLYE010000207.1:0-11103 GCA_964387325.1 uncultured Planctomycetaceae bacterium | reverse complement strand
TCTGAGCTACACCCCAGCGGCCAACGCCTTTGGTAGTGCGACGGTCAGTGTCTCATTGCAGGACAACGGCGGGACGGCCAATGGCGGCGTGGATACGTCGGCAACACAGACGTTCGTCATCACGGTGAACTCCGTAAATGACGCGCCGGTCGTGTTGTATGCCAATAATATTGACGTGTACGAGGATACGCTGTCGGCGATCTCCGGAGTGTCCGTCACCGATGTCGATGCATCCGGTGCATCAGAAGTGGTAACGCTCACTTTGGCTAATGGCTCGCTCGTGCTTGATACGAACGTAGTCGGGGGCATTACCTCCGGTCAGATTTCCGGTAACAACAGCGGTACCATCACCATTACGGCTCCGCTGGCCGAGATTAATACGACGTTGGCCGCCGCCCTTGGTTTGCAGTATCAAGGCCCGGCCAACTACTACGGCAGCGACGTTCTGTCGGTCAATGTCGACGATCTCGGTAATACCGGTTCGGGCGGTGCCCAACTCACGTCGACCAGCATGGCTGTGACCGTGGTGGGTGTGAACGACGCACCGACCAATATCGTTCCTGCCTCGTTGACCGCCCTGCCTGATACCCAGGTGGTCGTCGCGGGTATCTCAATCTCTGATGTTGACCATGCCGGTTCGGTCGAACTCATCACCTTGAGTGTCTCGCACGGCTCATTGACCTTGAATACCACGGTTGGCGGAGCGGTGACGAGCGGTCAAGTCGACGGCAACGGCACCTCGACCCTCACAATCACCGCCCCACTCGGCGCGATCAATCTGACGCTGCTCGATGGAACGGGACTCACCTACGTCGGCGACACCGGTTACGCCGGTACCGATCAATTGATTGTCTCGACCAACGATCTGGAGCACACCGGAGTGGGTGGTGCGCTGGTCACGGCGAATACGATGGACATCTCGGTCACACCGGCCAATACAGGACCAGTGAACCAAATTGCCCCGGGTTCGACCTCCTTCAGCGTCAATGAAGACACGGTCCTCACCATCACGGGCGTGTCGACGCTCGATCTTGACTCGGGCGTTAACCCGATCCAGGTCACCCTGAGCGTGGCGCACGGCAGCATCGTCGTGAACACGGGTATTTCTGGTGGCTTGACCGGCAGCAATATCACCAGCAACAACTCGGGTTCGGTGACGATTAACGCACCGTTGTCGCTGATCTCAGCCACGTTGAACAACAGTGCCGCGTTCACTTACCAACCGATCGCGGATTACAACGGCACCGATGTTCTGACCATCAACACCGACGATCTGGGCAATACCGGCTTTGGTGGATCGATCGTCGATATCGATACGGTGGGGCTGACGGTAGTCGCGATCAACGACGCTCCGACGAACTCTTTGCCTGCCTCGGCCACGTTCAACCAGGACACGCTTAGCGGCCTCACCGGCGTTGTGGTCAGCGATGTCGACTCGCTCAGCGGCAATGTACTGGTCACCTTGACGATTCAGCACGGCTCACTGTTTGTGACCACGGGATTGTCGGGTGGCGTGAGCTCGGGCGAGGTTGGCGGCAACAGCAGTTCAACGGTCACGCTGACGGCTCCGATCGACGAAATCCGCACCACGTTGGCCAATATCACGGGCCTCAACTACCTGGGTACCTTGGGTTACTCTGGCACCGACGCGCTGACCGTGGTCACCGATGACCAAGGCAACACCGGTTTGGGTGGCGCATCGTCGGCGACCAGCACGATGCCGATTACGGTCAGTCTTGTGGTTGCCAATCCGGTCTTGGGTGTTGGCGGTGCCACGGCCAGCTACGTCGAGAACTCCTCCGGTGTCACGATTGATAACGCGCTGACGCTTTCCGATCCGGATAGCAACGTCAAGAGCGCGGCGATCACGCTGCTGTCGGCGGCTGGCACAGAACAACTCTTGTTCACCAACAGTGGCGGCGCCACGGGTAGCTACAACTCGCTCACCGGCGTGTTGTCGATCGGTGCCAGCGCCGGTTCGCTCACCCCGACCCAATTGCAGAATCTGTTGCGGACCGTGCAGTATGCCGACGCCAGCAATCAGAATCCGACTGCCGGCAATCGCACCATCACGATTCAGGTTACCGACATTGGAAACAACGTCAGCAATGTGGTTTCCGAAACCGTGAGTGTGATTGCCGTGAATGATTTGCCAGTGAACACCGTTCCTGGCTCGGCGACATTCGTCGAGGACACGCCGGCCTCGATTACCACGATCACGGTCAGTGATGTTGATAACGCTGGCGCGAATGAAATCGTGACCATCAGCGTCCTCAACGGTACGTTGAGCTTAAGCACCAGTGTCCCGAGCGGAATCTCCGGTGGTCAGGTCAGTTACAGCATTGACAATCGCACGGCGACCATCACAGCTCCACTCTCGGCGATTAACACCACGTTACTCAACAACGCGGGCCTGACTTACGGCAGCGATTCCGGATACTCGGGTACCGATGTGCTCACGATCTCGACCGACGATCAAGGCAACACCGGAACCGGTGGCAGCTTGGTCGCCACGTCGACCGTAGCCATCACCGTGACTCACCCGAACCAAGCGCCGGCTAACCAGATCATCACCAACGCCTTCACGGTCGATGAAGACACGAGCGTGGCGATCACCGGCGTTACGATTGCCGACAGTGATGCTGGAGCGGGGACCATGAGCGTGACCTTGAGTGCCGCGCATGGTTCGATCAATATCAACACCACCGTCAGCGGAGGTGTGACCAGTGGTACCATCAGCGGCAATGGCACCGGGACGGTTATCGTCAGCGGAACCTTGACGGCGATCAACAATACGCTGACTGACCTGACCGGTCTCCGGTATCAAGGCCTAGCCAACTACAATGGCACCGATGTGCTGACGATCTTCACCAACGACCGTGGCAGCACGGGTACGGGTGGTTCGCTAAGCGATACCGACACGATTGCGTTGACGGTCAGCGCCATCAACGACGCTCCCGTGGCCACCTCGCCCGTCACCGCGACGATCAATCAGGATACGTTGACCCGCATCGCGGGTGTGTCGCTGACGGATGTCGATTCGCTCGGTGCAACCGAAGCGGTCACATTAACGGTTTTGAACGGTTCTTTGACGTTGAATCTGGCCGTAAGCGGTGGCATCTCGAGTGGACAGGTGATTGGTAACGGTGGATCGACCGTCACCATCTCCGCTCCACTCTCCGCGATCAACAACACGTTCAACAATTTGACCGGCCTGCGATACCTCGGCAACAACGGCTACACCGGTGCTGACACGTTCACCATTTCGGTTAACGACCTTGGCAATACCGGTAGTGGCGGCAACATGATTGGAACTGCGGCGACCAGCATTACGGTCAGTTCCGTTAATTCATCCAGCCCGAGCTTGATCGCCAGTGTCACTTCGGCCACGGTGAATGAAAATGCAGCCTCGGTCATCGTCGATAACGCCATCAGCGTTTCGGATGCAGATAGCAATCTGAAGAGTGCGACGATTTCGCTGCTCTCGCCAGGTCTCACCGAAGCTCTGACGTTCACCAACCAAGGTGGTGCAACCGGTAGCTACAACTCGTTGACGGGCGTGCTCTCGATTGGTGCAGCCAGCGTTGGCACGACATTCACTCCGGCTGCGATGCAGTCGTTATTGCAGTCGGTACGCTATGCCGATCCGACGAACAATAATCCGTTGCTGTCACGCACCGTCACATTCCAGGTGACCGACACTTCGAACAACCTGAGCAATCTTGTTTCTCGAAACATCACGATCAACGCGATCAATGATGCTCCGGTTACAACGGTACCGATCGCCAATGCACCCGTGTTCCGATATGACTTGACCACAATCACGGGCGTCTCGGTCGCGGATGCTGACTCGAACGGTGCCAATGAATTGGTGACGTTGAGTGTCGTTCGCGGTAGCTTGACACTTGAAACGACGGTGGGTGGCGGAATTACTTCAGGGCAGATCGGTAATAACGGTACCGGCACGGTCACAATCACCGCTCCGCTCGCAGCCATCAATGCCACACTGGGTAGCGGTAACGGCCTGCGATACCTGATCACCACCAGCCATTCGAATGACACGTTGACGGTTGTGACCAATGACTTGGGTAACTCCGGTTCCGGTACCGCGCTCACCTCAACCGGCTTCCTCACGTTGAACGTCAGCCAACTCAACCATGCTCCGACCAGTTCTGCTGCGACGAGCTTGTTCAACGTCAACGAAGATACGTCCGTCGCGATCACCGGCTTGAATATCTCGGATATTGATTCTGGCGCATCGAACGTAACCGTCACCCTCACCGCGCCGAGCGGCAAGGTGATCGTCAGTAATACGGTTGGTAGCGGTGTTACTTCTGGAAATATCAGCGGCAATAGCACGGGAACGGTCATTATCACCGCGCCGTTGTCCGCGATCCGCACGACCTTAGCCAATGCGACTGGCCTGTTGTATCAAGGCAATCTGAACTTCAACGGTTCGGATACGCTGACCGCCGTGACCAATGATCGTGGCAATACCGGTAGCGGCGGTGCTTTGTTCTCTACGACTGCCATTACGATTAGCGTTGCAGCCGTCAACGATACGCCTTCGATCAGCTCTCCGGCTTCGGCGGCCGTCACGCAAGATGTGGCCACCATGCTGGCAGGAATTTCTGTCAGTGACGTTGACAACGCTGGCAACGATGAAGTTGTCACCTTGAGCGTGGCTCATGGCACGCTGACACTTGATACGACCGTCATCGGTGGTGTCTCGCCCAGCCAAATCAGCGGCACCGGAAGCTCGATGTTGACCATCACCGCTCCGTTGGCGGCGATCAATCTCTCGCTTGGTAACGGCACGGGCCTGACCTACGGCAATACGCCGCTCTACTCGGGCACCGAGGCGTTGAGCATTTCGATCGACGATCAAGGCAACAGCGGTTTGGGTGGCACATTGTCCTCATCGGCCAGCATGCCCATTTCGATCGGGGTTGTGAATTTGGCGCCGAGCAACTCGCTCGCCTCGACCGCCTTCTCGGTCAACGAGGATACGCAAGTTGCCATCACGGGCGTGTCGATCGCCGATGCCGATGCTGGCTCGGCAACCGTCGCCGTCACCTTGAGTGTGGCTCATGGCACGCTCGCTGTAACCACCGGCCTGGGTGGTGGCGTTGCCGCAGGAAACGTCATCGGTAATGGCACGGGGACCGTGATCCTGAGTGCCTCGCTCTCGGCCATCAACACCACGCTTGCCAATCTGACCGGTCTGAAGTATCAGGGCGTGTCGAATTACAATGGCACCGATACGTTGACCATCCTAACCAACGATCGTGGCAATACGGGTTTGGGTGGCGCGATGACGGCCACCAGCACGGCTGCCCTGACCATCACGGCCGTCAATGACCCTCCAGTCAACACGGTGGTGTCGCCACTCAGCTTCAACACAACCACGAATGTGAACGTCAACGGTATTTCCATCACGGATGTTGACGCCGGCTCCAATACGGTTCGGATCACGCTCAGTGCTCAACATGGTTCGTTGACGCTGAACACGACGGTTGGTGGCGGTATCCTTTCAGGCGATATCGTGTCGGGCAACGGCTCGTCCAGCGTGGTCGTCACCGCTCCGCTGTCTCGCATCAACACCACGCTGGGTGTGGCAGGTGGCTTGAACTACATCAGCCAGAACAGCTATGTCGGTAGTGAGAAGATTACCCTCGTCAGCAATGACCTGGGCAACACAGGGCTGGGGAGTGAACTCACGGCGACCTCGAATATCACCGTTACGATCAACTCGACGAGTGGCGGCGGTTCGCTATCGCCGGTGGTCACCATGTCTGCAACCGGTAACACCTACACGGAAAATACGGGGACGACCGTCGTCGACGGCAATATGTTCCTCACGGATGCTGACAGCAACGTGAAGAGCGCTGCGATCACCATCCTCTCGCCACTATCGACGGATCGACTCCTGTTCACCAATCAGGGTGGCGCGACGGGTAGCTACGATAACCTCACGGGCGTACTCTCCATCGGCGCGGCTAGTGTGGGGACCACGTTCACACCGGCTAACATGCAGTCGTTCTTGCGGTCGATTCGCTTCCAAAACTTGAGCCTGAACCCAACGGCCTTGTCGCCGACGCGAACGATCAATTACTCGGTTACGGACATTACCAACAACGCCAGTAACGTCGGTTCTCAGACCTTGGCGATTACGGCGGTCAATACGGCCCCCGCCAATACGGTGCCCAACCAGGCCACGGCTCACAAGAATATCACGATGAGCCTGACCGGCGTGTCCATCAGCGACGTTGACAACAACAGTGCGAACGAAGCAATCACGATCTTCGTCAGTAAGGGTTCGCTGAATATCAGCTCCTCGATTCCTGGTGGCTTGCTCCCGGGAGATATCGGCATCAACAACGCAGGGACGATCAAGGTCACTGCTCCGCTGTCCCGTATCAATACCACCTTGGCCGACACGGCTAGCGGTTTGATCTTCACACCGCAGCTCAACTACACCGGTCCGGTTCAATTCCAGGTCATCAGCAATGACTTAGGTAACACAGGCACCGGTGGCGCGAAGACGACCTCCACGTTTGCCACGAACAACATTCAAGTTGTCTCGCCGCAACAACTGGCGGCTGGCTTGTCGGGCAACGATTCAACGACCCTGACGGCTACGGATCTCGCTCCGATTGTCTCGGCCGCCGTGGATATCTGGACCGCGTCGGGAATCAGTGGCGAGCAACGTGCCGCGCTGGATAACGTGTCGTTCGTCATCGGCAACTACGATGATTCGCGGTTGCTCGGTTACGTGCAGACACCAGGCGTCGTCAACATTGATGACAACGCCGTTGGCATGGGGTGGTTCATTGATCGTTCGCCGCTCAATCATGACGAGTTCACGCAGTATGTCTCGATCAGCGAGTTGAAGGCTCCGACGCCGACCACGGCCTCGGCGCATGTCGACTTGCTGACCGTCGTCATGCACGAGCTCGGTCACATCCTGGGCCTCGATTCGACCGACAGCTCCGATGACCTGATGTCGACCGAATTGGGTATCGGCACCCGCCGCTTGCCGACAGACGGCGAAGCACTGCATGATGGAGCGGTCGATTCGTTCTTCAGCAACGCGGATATTGAAAGCTCGCTCGATGCCGCGAGTGCGGCGCTCGAGACTCCCGTCTCATCAAACCTGCAACACATCACGATCGCTGGCATTCCGCTCGATCAGTTGCTCGCGCAAGGAATTGCCTTCAGCTTGACGCCGGAGATTTCCTCGGGCTCGACGAGTACCCCACGCTCACGACCCGATGCGTTCGGCGCCTTGCACGATTATGACTGGCTGAACAGATAGCCTGTTCGCCACGAGATCGCTTTCAGGCTAAATTGAGCCTTGATGATGAGCACGCAACAGACCTGGAGTCTCTTGCGGCTTGTCATCAAGGCTCATTGCCTGCGCTGATCTTGCTCCGGTTCCCCTTTCGAGAGACTGCGGTAAATGGCCACCGTTACCGATAATACAAACCTGCCAGTGCAGACCTTCGACTGGGGGACACTCCAGTGGCTTTGCAACGAGCAGCTGATGGATGGTGCTCGATTGACGCTGGGGATTTGTGAAATCCTGCCTGGTCAGCACAATCCGCTCCATTACCATCCCAATTGTGAAGAGGTGTTGTTTGTCACCGCTGGCCGAGGACGACATCGCCTCGGTGATGAGGTCGTGGAACTTTCGTCCGGCATGACGTTGCGTATTCCGGCGGGGATCGCGCATGGCCTGGAAAACATGGGTGGCGAACCCCTTAAATGCGTCATCGCGTTTTCAAGCGGTGATCGCCAAACCATCTTCATCGAGTAAGCCTCATATTCGGAGTCATAGTTGTGGCGACGTCAAGAATTTGGACTCAACCGCGCACGGAGACTTCTCAATCCGCAATGACACGGCGCGCGCTGATTGCGACGAGTGTTGGTGCCTGCGCAGCCGGTACCGCTTGGCAACAAGCCACTGCGGACGAGTTTAAAGAGTTTTCGTTCGTGATCGTGAGCGATACGCATCTTGGCCGGCAGGATAAAACCACGTCCGAGCTGCAATGGCGGCAGGCGATCACTGAAATCAACGCCACACCAGGGGATTTCGTACTTCATCTCGGTGATATCGTCGACTCAGGGCGACCGTCACAATATCCGATCTACATCGACTCGCGCAAGGAACTCAAGAAGCCGATCTATGAAGTTCCCGGCAATCACGACCCGCAGGACTTGTTCGAGAAGCACATTCGCACTTCGATCGACATCGCGTTCGATCACTCTGGCGTGCGATTTCTGCTGTTAGGGAATTCGCATGTTGATTCGCATCTCGGTTTCATCAGCCCGCCGCAGCTCGATTGGCTAACAAAAGAGTGCCTCGTCGCGGAAGAAAAAAATCTGCGAATCGTACTGGCTTGTCATGTTCCCATTCACAAAAACCTCAGCCCTGACCGAGGGTGGTATGTGAAGCCCGAGGACGGGCAAACGGCGTTTTACCAATTGCTCGAGCGCTATTCCCAGCGGTTTTTGGTGTGCTTTCATGGTCATTTCCACAATGGCATTCGTGGCTGGCGTGATCATGCTCAGGTGGTTGAAACGCTTTGCCCTTCGATCTGTTACAACCAAAACCGGAATTTGGCAGCGGCCATCAAGGAGCAGAAAGCGAGCGGTTTTTTTGTCGACGAGCTACGGCCCGGCTATGTCTTGGTGACCATCGGGCCGGAGAAGTTAGCGATGCGTTATAAGCCGCTGGGGAGTACGATCAATGGCGAGTATGCGGCCACGTGGGGGTAAAAGTCGTTGGTCAATGCTGGGGTCATTCTGTCAATAAAAAACCGGGGATAGTCAACACGCAGTCGACTATCCCCGGTATCAATTTTCTTGGGGTCGTCTTGCTCAAGTGGTTGGCGTTTATCACGACAACAAGCACTGAGCGCGACGGGCGATACTAATCGCGACGTCCACGGCCACCGCCGTAGCCGCCACCACCACCGCCACCGTAACCGCCGCCTCCACCACCACGGTAACCACCGCGTCCGCCGCCGCCTCCGCCACCACCGCCTCCGCCCGTCTTTTCACGAGCTTCGTTGACGGTCATGTTTCGGCCTTTGCAGTCGGTTTCGTGCAAGGCGGCGATGGCTGCCTTACAGTCATCGTCGGTTTCCATTTCGACAAAACCGAAACCGCGCGACCGGCCCGTCTCGCGGTCCGTGATCACCTCGGCCGAGACCACGCGGCCATGAGCCGCGAACAAGCTTTGCAAATCCGACGAGGTCACCGACCAGGGCAGATTTCCGACATACAACTTCTTACCCATACGAGCCATCCTTCACGAAACCGAACCTAAGACATTCGCGCGTTCCACGATCGACGCGCACGCTAAACACCGGATTTGCCGAGCAGAACTGGCCAAAGTTGGCCCACGGGCTGGGAGCACGAAGAACCTGCCGACGTGGGTTTCTGGCTGCCTGGAACCACCCCTACCCAACCACTTCACTCGTCAAGACCCGGCAACAAACGTCGGAACCGCGGCGAAAAAAAGAGGTGCGAGAATTAGGTTGGCCCATGTCAGGCCTGCGCGGTGCAACAATCCCCAAAACCTTGCCACATTATGAGCGGCCCTTGCCACTCTCCGTAGCGAATACTAATGTTCCTCGCCAAATAAAGTCCAGACTATTTTGGTAATTCTAGACGAATTTTCTCGCGCGTGGTTCGCGCGACCGCTTATCGCCGCGCCTTGTTCGAGTTACACTGCCCGGTTTGTGGCTGGTTTTCTTGGAGCGTGTGATTGTGACGTTTGCTGATCGATTGGCGGCCGCGTGCCGTCGCTGCGGTAACCCGGTGGTCGTGGGTCTCGACCCGCGGTTTGCTCAACTTCCCGCAGGCCTGGAGCCCGTCGGCGTTGAGAATCCGCTGGAGCGTCAAGCTTTCGCGTTTCGCCGCTTCTGCTGCGAGATCATTGATGTCGTGGCTCCCTTGGTGCCGGCGGTCAAACCGCAATCGGCATTCTTCGAGCAGCTCGGCGTACCGGGCCTCGCCGCGCTCGTCGAGGTGATTGCCCATGCCCGACGGCGTGGGCTGTTGGTGATCCTCGATGCCAAGCGAAACGATATTGGTTCAACGGCCGAGGCGTATGCGGATGGCCTGTTGGGGGCCGCGAGCGCTTGGGGGGGCGATGCCCTGACCGTAAGCCCCTACCTGGGGGACGATAGCCTGGACCCGTTCGTGAAGGTTGCCACGGCCCGCGATGCCGGGCTGTTTGTGCTGGTCAAGACCTCGAACCCGGGGGGCGGACAATTTCAGGACTTGCTGAGCGATGGCGTGCCGCTCTATCGACGGGTCGCTGGCTTAGTCGAGCAGCTTGCTCAACAAACGCAGGCTACCTGTGGATACGGCGCAGTCGGCGCGGTTGTCGGAGCAACGTATCCGGCCCAACTCGTCGAGCTCCGGGCAGCCATGCCGCACGCTTGGCTTTTGGTGCCGGGCTATGGTAGCCAAGGTGGTTCGGCTCGGGATGTCGCCGGTGGGTTCGACGCTCAAGGGCTCGGGGCCGTCATCAATAACTCGCGCGGAATCATCTTTGCCCATCAGCGGAAAGAATACGCCCAATTTGGCGAGTCGCGCTGGACTGAGGCGGTTGCGGCCGCGACCCGAGACATGATCGCCCAGTTGCGAGCCGAGACGACGGTGGGCAAGCTCGGTGGATAAAAAAAGCCGCCAGGGTTTTATGACCCCGGGCGGCTCGATTAAGCTCTTGGCAGAGCGAGTGCTTAGGTCTCGTCGCCCGCACGCATCCAGGGCGTGATGGTGGGTGTGTATTCGAGCACTTCGTTCGCTTGGAAGTACAGGCTGATCTCCCGTGAGGCTGCTTCCGGTCCATCCGAAGCGTGGACGAGATTCATTTGCCGGCTGGAGCTAAAGTCGCCGCGGATCGTGCCCGCTGCGGCTTGTAAGCCGTTGGTCTTCCCCAGCATGTCGCGCACAACCCGAATGACCTCCAGGCCTTCGAGCACGGCTGCCACGATCGGGCCCCCCGTGATGAACGCTTCGAGTGTCGGGTACCAGCCTTTGCTCACATGCTCGGCATAGTGTTGCTTGGCAAGTTCAGGGGTGACC
>CAYLYE010000206.1:0-11236 GCA_964387325.1 uncultured Planctomycetaceae bacterium | reverse complement strand
CAGCACGAGGTGGTCGTCCCCCGCGTCGTGTCCGGGCGTGTGCGTGATTTTGGCTTTGGGCTCGGGAAGCGGCTGCTTGCTCGACGGCGCGATCGACTCGCCCGGCCGACGCTCGATCTGCGGGCCCGACGGACCGTTGCCGCTCGGTGCCTCGGCCGGAGCCGGTCGCGCTGCGGGAGCTTCCGGGCCCTGAAGGTTATTGAGCAGCCCGGGCAAGTTGAGCCCGCCGCCTCCTTGTCCCCCTTGTAGACCTTGCAACATCTGACCGGCCTGATTGAGCATCGCCGGGTTCTTGAGCATCTCGGCCCCGCGGTTCATCATCTGCTCACGCGTCGACGGGTCGAGCGAATCGAGTAGCTTGAGCACCCCCTGCAAATCGGGGCCCTGCGACAGCGGCGAGGGCTCGGGCGCGAGCGCCAAGTGATTGTCCGGTAACGGCAATACGTTCGTCGGCGTCGACACCCGCGGATACGCTGCCAGACGTGTCGCACTCGATGCCGACGGCGCGCTCACTCGCTTGGCCAACACCGACGAGGGTTGAACCAGCGCCGGGCGCGAGGTCGAGATGACGGAAGTCGACTCGACGGCCGGCAGCGGAGTCGGTGGCTGTTCAGCAATCAACGGAGTCGGTGTGACTACGTTCGCTTGCAAGACAGGCATCGGCGTACCGGTCGAAACGACGGCGGGGATAGCAACCGACGGCGCACGCTCGCCGGGCGCGAGCACCAGCGTAAACGCGGCCATCATCCCGAGGGCCACACACGCCAGTAATGTCCACAGTCGCCATGAGCCGTTCATAAGTCATCCGTGACTCGTGTTCGCAAGTCGAATCGGGCTGTCGCCGATCCGTGCTTGCTGGAACCTCAATTACGCTCGACGTCGTCACCCGATCCGTCGGGTGATGTGCGATTGCGTACCTCAAGTCGGCCACTGCTGCTGGTGCGGCGAATAGCCATCACAAACTGTCGTTTATTTCGTTCGAGCACCACGCGATTACTGTCGATCGTCGCGACCACGAAGGTGAAACTGTCGTTCACGACGATCTCGTCCCCTTCGTTGAATGCGCGACCATTGATTAATGCCGTGCGGCGACCACGCGACACAATCGTGCTACGCAGGTTAAGTCCAAGCTGCGCTGGCGTGCGAATCGACTCTTGTTCGATCTGACGTTCGATGATCGTGGCCTCTTCTTGGGCCTTGGCTACCGTCATGGGGTCCGCCGGCATGATCGGCTCCATGAACGGGCTACGTTCGTCTTGATCGAATTCAATGGTCGCGGTTCGCATATCTTGATCGCTCTCGATCCACCGGATCACGTCTCGCCAAGGGTATTTCTTCTCCGCGACAGCCACGCTGCTCGTGGGGGTCGCGGAGGTCGTCGTGGTTGGTGTCGGTGTGGGCGTTGCCGTGGGTACTGGAGTTGGTGTTGGGGCAGTCTTCGCAGCAGCCGGCGTATCGCTCTCAGGCATCACGAGCGGCAACCAGAACCAGACCGCGACGACGCCCAACACCCCGAGGCCGATGGCCTTGGGTGGATTGGCTTTGATCTCGCGTTGGATTTGATTGGCTAATTTGCTGAGCGACACGATTTGTGCACCAAAATACAGGCCTATTTCGAGGCGCTATTTTGGCCCCCTTCTTATCGGCAGTCGGAATGGATTACCTAATCGGAATTACCGAAAATCTTTGCGAAAACAACCAAGCTTAACTCGCAGTTCAGCTTTTCGCGCTCTTCCCCCTCAACCTCTAATACGATGTCGTTCACCCAAACACCCTCGGGGAGCTGTTCGATCCCCGACAGCAGGCGTCGCATCGACTGAAATGTCCCCAGGCAGCCCAATCGCACCGGTAGCTTTTGCAGCTTTGCTAGCTTGATGGCCGGCTCCGGAGAAAAGCGCGTCGTGATCACGCCCGCCTCTTTGGCCACCTCGGCGATGCGGGCATAAATACGTGACAGGTCCGAGGCACTTGGCGCGGCCGACTCCCAGTGCCGGACATACTCGTTCGTGTTCTCGAGCTGTTGCTGAAACTGCGTGGTCTGTTCCAGGATTTCTCCCAGTGTCGTCGCGAATCGTTGCTTCTCGTCAATCTGCTGATGCAGTTCGTCGATCCGCTGTTTACCGGGCAGAAAGACGAACCAGACGAAGGCTGCCGCCGTCGAGGCAATGCTGATGGTCACAAGCCAACTTTGTTTAGTCGCGTTCAGGGCCATCATTCGGCTCCTTTATGGATCGAGCTGACGGCCGTAATTTTGCTGGCCGGACTGGTCGACTTGACGGCGGGGCCTTCGGGGCCACCGCGCTGACCGTAGCCAGGGCGAACGGTGAGCCGCGCAAGAAATCTCGATCGCTGCGAGAGGCCGAGCTTCATGGGGCCATCCGGCGAGCTTTCGATCGAAGTCAGCTCGGCCTGCGCGAATAGGCGATCGTTGGCCAGCACGTTGAGGTACGCGTGCAGCGCGGTGATTTCGGTCGTGTCCCCTTCCAATTGGATGACCGTTTTTGGCACGTCGTTCTCGTCGCGCAAGCGTTTTAAGTCACGCTGGGCTGCTGTGCCCGTGGGTGCCGCGGCGGCCGGTTCGACGGTGGGTTTAATTACCCCCGGCACGACGGCGATCGGCTTGATGTCGTCGCGCAACACTTGTAACTTCCGCAGCACGACGCTGCTGGGGAGCGAATGGGTAAGCCGCGCGAGGAGTTGCGTGCGCGGCCAAGGGTGCTGCAAATAGGTGATCAGCTCGGCGTCGGCGTCGGCAAGGATCAACTTCTGCCGCAACTGATTGAGCGCTAGTTGAGCGGTTTGTGCTTGCTGGTACTGCTGTTCGACCACATCGAGTTGCTGTTGGGCGCGCATCTTCATCGCCGTTTGTCCGACGAACGCAGCTGCGATCAGACTGCCAAACGCTCCACAGACGGTCAGACCCCAGACCCGGTTCTGCTGCTGGGCGCGCCGTTCGCGAAATCGTTGTGGGAGAAAATCGATGTCTTTCACAATTCAGCTCACTTCATGGGCCGGAGGGCTAAACCGACGGCGAGGTCCCATTGACCGCGTCGACCCGGCACATGGATGGGGTCAAACGTTCTGAGCGGATCGCCCAACTCGCACTTCAGATCAAGCCGCGCGGCGAGGGCGTCGATCAGCGTCTGGTTGGCTTCGCCCCCCGCGATGACGAGCCGTTTCAGCGGTTGCCCCCGAAACGTCACGCTATGGTAACGAATACAAAGCGAGACTTCGCTGATGAGTTTATCGATCACGGGGCGCGTTGCCTCGGCAACACTGCGGGCGATTTCAGGATCTTGCTGATCGGCGCGGCGATCGCCATTGTGGCGCCGCAGAGCCCAGGCCTCGGCCAGCGACATGTTCAAATGCCGCGCCACGGCGTCGTCGAAGTGTCGTCCACCCAACTCGATATTTTTGACAAACAACAGCTCGGACGCCTGCGAGATCGTGACGAGCGTGCTGGCGTTGCCGACATGCACATACAAGGTTCGTACCTGGCTGTCGGCGTCGCGACGATACTGCATGTCGTACACGCGCAACAATGCTTGCGGCTCGACTTCGACCGCCACGGGCCACAGCCCCGCGTCTTCAATGACTTGCAACATCCGATCGAGCACCGGTCGATGGACGGCCAGCACGATCACTTCACGCCGCACCTGCTCTCCTTGGCGCACGTCACCCGCTTCTATCCAGCGGAGTTCGGCCTCGGTGGCCGGAAACGGCAGTCGCGGCACCGTCTCTTGCAAGATGGCCTGCTCGAAACTTTGCCCCTCGGTCTTGGTGACACGCACGTTCTGAATATGAACGTCGCGTGCGCTGAGGCTCACAATCGCGTCGCGGCCGCGGAACTTCTTGCCGTCGCGTGCTTGTCGCAGCGCGTTGACGAGTTCGCCCTGATAGTTGGGCGCGCCGCTCTGCAAATCGATCGGCAGGTCCCAGCGGCCCGTCTCGACAATCTCTTGGAAATCGGCCGAGAGCTGCGCGAGTTTGACGACGCGCGAGCCGAGGTCGACTCCGATCGGCGTTCGTTTGGGTTTCAAGAATCCTACCATCGACCGCGCTCCCCGATGTACGTGTTAGCTGCCCGAGAGAATGCTACTGGCCGGCGGCGATCCGGTCAGTTTACCGATGCGTGCCAGGCCTGTGATCGGATGCACCGTGACGTTGATGTACAGCGGAGTCGAACCCGACCAACCGGCCACGAGCCAGATATCGGTCGCCGTCGTTTGCGTCGTCTGTCCGTAGGAGCGAAATTCCAGTTGCGTCACCGTCGTCGGCGACGAGGATGACGTACCGACCGCGTAGAGTTTCACATGACCGGCCGATGGCGGGATCGAGCCGATGCGGGTCGTCTGCCGCGTGGCTACGTCGCCGTTGCCCCGTAACGAATTGGTCGGCAGATTGTTCAGCGCCGTGTTCGACCCCGAGTGCTCGATGTAGTACAAATTGTTGGCAACGTCGAACGTCAGGCGATATTGGCTGTTATTCGTGATCGCCAGATTGCGGGCATGGGCCATGTCGTCGGACACGAATTGCGCGACATTCTCCAGACGATCGACCGCCGAGGTCGTCAGATACGGCGCGGCCGTGGCGGCCACGATCGCCATCACGAGCATGACCATCATCAACTCGACCAGCGTAAAGGCACGGCGTTGTCGAGTGGCGAGGGGCATGAGTTGTGGCTCTAACGTTTCTTGTCGTTCTTGTCGACGACGATCACTTGCAACGCGCCGCTGCGCAGCAGCGTGTTTTGTTCTTTGATTTGCGCGTTCAGGGCTTTGAGTTGATTGACAATTTCCAGTTGCTGCTCGACGGCGTTGATGAACGGACCTTGCGGGGGCACATTCTGCGCCGACGTCGAACCCATCAAACCTAGCACGCAGACAACGGCCACATTGGCGACAATCAACACGGTCCAGCGCAAAGAATGCTTTGACATGGCTTCACCTTCGGTAACAGGAAGAGGAGTTGGTCGGGTCGTAGCGATTGTGCTCGCTCGAATCGGTCGGATCAGTAGTTGTCATTGATCGAGATGACCTTCCAGCGCATGCCCGGGTCGCCGCTGGCCGGCACAAAGACCGACGTGTTCGAGCCCAACCACGTGTACTGAATCGAACTCGTTTCCGGCTTGGCGGTCAAGACCGGTGTGGGATTGTACCCCGCCGCTTGCATGTAAATCGGATAATACGAAGAGTTCGAGGTGCCATTGCTGATGGCACTTTGGAACAACGACCACATGATCGACCACCAGAACGTGCCGTTGGCCCATTCGTTACGAGCCCGCATGTAAAAGCCTTGCGTGATGACCCGCCCTTGCAAGTCGAGTGACGTATTATCGGTGCCGGTCTGCACGTCAAAGTTGGCAAACGTGGCGACCAACCCGCGAATCACGGCATTGGCGCCGCTTTGCACCTCGACGTTGTTCGTGGCGATGATCGCGGGCAACTGCACGGGGGTCGTCGAGCCGTCGAACGAGGGCAAGCCGTAAGCCTGCACGGTCGCGCTGCTGCCGGTGAGGAACTTCACTTTATTGGTGGTCACCAGCGTGCCGGTGATCGATACGTTGGCGCCGAGCTGAATTTCGCTGCTGTTGTAAAAAACCCCCAGCGGGTTGGTAGTCGCATTGGGCGTATACGTGGCATTGCTCACGGAGCTACTGATCGCCGTGGCCTGATAGGTTTTGCCCCCCGGGTAGAGCTTGTACGACGTGAGCAGCGACGGAGCCGACCAGTCGGTGGCGTTGCCCGTCGAGATATTCGAGTACGACACCCCCATGTTGCTATTGAGCTGTGTCAAAATGCTCGACGAGGTGCGGCTGGTCGGCAAGTAGATCGGGCCGTTGAGCGGCCGTAGGTCGCCGTAGCTCGTACTGCGCATCGCGTTCAGGTCGCTCATGTAGCGATTGGCGGCGGTGGTGCTGTTGTTCGGATACGCGTCGCACAGTCGCAAGTTGCCCATCAGACGATTGGCGCCCTGCACACGACACGGATATTGCACCTGAAACTCGGCCTGTGAGTACTGGTAGACCGTGTAGTTTTTCGCGTTGTTAAACGTCGTTGGAGCGGTGTTCACCGCGAGAGGGATTAATTCAACGACCGCTCGAACACGCTTGGTGGCCGTCACCGTCGGTCGAGCCAGGTCGACCGCCGTGTTCGAGACCACGACCGTCACGCGCCACGGCTGCTTCGAGTTGCCCGCTTCGAGGCTGCTGTCGCCGGTGGTGTAGGTAACCGTATAAGCCTGTGTAATCCCGGTGGGGGTAGTAGTGGTTTTGGTTCCCTTGCCTGAACCGGATGTGGTCGTGTACGTCGTGTTGTTAATCGTGCCCGAGTAACTCGAATCGGCACCGCCCCAATCGCTTTGGTGCATTTTGCGGAGCGCGGCAGCGTAGGCGGTCATGGCTCCTTGCTGCGCGATGGTCGGCAAGTTGGCGTTCTCTTGCAGTTGCTGCGAGGTGACCTGCGAGCGAAACAGCATGTACGACACGACCAACGTGAGCGACAGCATGCCCAGCACCATCAGCACCGCCATGCCGCCGCGTCGAGATGAATTCAAGCGTGTGATCGATGGCTGCATTAAGGCACCAGCAGTTGGTAGCGGGCGGTTGAACCGAAGAAGGGCAAGGCGTTGCCCCCCACGTTGTCGACCACGCCCGCCAGATTGTCGCTCATGAGTTGCAACTCCGTGCGCAGTCGCAATTGCCGCAGGCCATGACTGTTGCTGTACATGACCACGGGCCAATTGATGTTGGTCCAGCTCAGCGACCCCCCTTTGTACGACGTGATTTCGCTCGTCGGCGGATTCAGTGTCAGCTCGAATCGGACACAGCCGCGAACGCTCGACTGACCCGTCGGATTAGCCGTCCGTAGCAACTCGGTGAGCAGCGTCTTCTGGCTTGTGCTGGCGGTCTTGATCGCGTTGATCGTCGTGCGCCAGGCGGTCGTATTGAGCGTCGCCGGATCGAACGTCAACGTCGATGAGTTGCTCGGCGCGGTCAGCTCGACGAGCTGCGACGGATTGCTTGGGTCGGGACAATAAAATAAGCACTCCGATACCAACGGTGGGCCGAGCGGATTCACCGGCGCTCCGCTCGGATGCCAGACAATCAACGTGTCGGGATAACGATACGTGCCCACCACATCGTACATCACAGCCACGCCCGGATAGTCGGGAGCCAACGTGGCCTCTTGCACCATGCGATTGATCCGCTCGATCGCGACGCGCGCGTGCTGTTGAGCGTTGTTGCGTCCCTGGCTGTAGGTGGTTCCTTGAGTTGCGGCCGCCCCCATGTACGCCATCGCGAGCGCGATGTACGACATGATGGTGATAGCAATGAGGACCTCGAACAGCGTGAAGCCCGCTGATGCACGGCGCTCGTTACGGCTCGGGCACATAAGAGAAGGTCCGCGTCAGGTTGGCCAGGTTGATGTAGCCCAGCGTGGGATCGTTGTATTGCACTTTGACTTGCAGCGTGCGATACGAGGTGGGCGAGGTCGACGAGAGCGGCGTGGTCCAGGCGCCTTCGTTCGCGTAGTACACCGTGACCTGCATGCGCCAGCGCGTAAAGTAGCTGCTCGGGACACGGAAGTTGGGGTCGCGCGCCGAACCATCGCCATCTTCGTTTCCGAGCGACTGACCTCCCTTGTCTTTGAGCGGTTGCTCGCTCCAGCCGTTGTAGTCGTCGAGATCATTGAACGCCGCGCGACCCGTGGCCGATTCGGCTGAGTTCGGTCCCAGAAACGTGTCGTAAGGGTCAGCCCCCACGGCCATGTAACGCATCCCCGAAATCTCGTCGATCACCGCTTGGCCAATGCCCAGCGCCTGATAGTTTCGCAAGCTGCTGTCGGCCGAGCTGACCGAGTTCATCGAGGCCGAAAGGAGCGCGCCAGCCGCGATGCCCACGATGGCCAGCGCGGCCATCGCCTCGACGAGCGAGAAACCACGACGCGAGTTCCCTCGACGAATCATGGCAAAGTCTCGAACGGAGTAAGTGCTGGAAAAAGAAAAAAGCGCAGCAGGGTCCCCTCAAGCGTCCGGCAGTCTCCCTGCTGCGCCGGTGACCAACGCCCTCCCCAGAGCGTAGGTGCAGATGAACTGTAGGTCGCGCTGCTCGGGTGTCAAACCCGCTCAGGCGACCTGCGGCAATAAGTTCCGCTTGGCGCGGTTATGCCGACGATGCGCGACATTCGCCCGCTCGGGGGCACGTAAGAGGCTCCCCGAACGCTGACTTCTCGAGCCATCCGGCCTACTTCGACTCGATCGGCCGGATCTTGATGTTCCGGAACGAGACCAAGTTGCCGTGGTCTTGCAAGCAAATGTGCCCTTTGGTCGACTTGCCGAAGGCGGGCATCTTGCTGAACTTGCTGGCCGCCACACGCTCGTCCCAATCCTTGCTCCCCTTCACGTACTCACAGTACTTTACGCCATTCATGTACTGCTCGCACTTGCTGGGCGAGATCACGATCCGGAGCGTGTTCCACTCGCCGGCCGGCTTCGTCGCATCCGTGTCCGACTTGTAAAGCTGATACAGCCAGCCGGCCTTTTGCGGGTCGTGACCGTCGACATTGTCTTGAATCTGAATCTCGGGACCGCTCATCCACGGAGTCTTCTCCGCCTCGGTCACATGGAACATCAGCCCGCTGTTGCCCCCTTTCGAGATGTTGTAGTCGAGCGTCAACTCGAAGGCGTCGAACGGATCCTTGGTGATGATGTCGCCGGCTCCTTTGTCGGCCCGAACGAGTGCGCCATCCTGCACCTTCCACCCCTCGCCCATCGTATCTTTCTTGAAGTTGCGCCACGCGTCGGCTGTTTTGCCATCGAAGAGCAGCTTCCAACCGGCCGCTTTTTCAGCGTCGCTCAGCGTGTTGTGTGGAGCATCAGCCGCGGCAAGAACCGACGACAACAGCGTGACCATAATCGTGGCGAGGATCGTGCGACGCATTAGACCAATACTCCGGGCTTAGATTGAATGAGTAGATCACAGTTCAGGCCCCTATCGTAATTTGCTCACGTGTGGCTCGCAAATCGGGCGCGGAGTTTTTTCTGTTATCCGTTACCCTCCTGTTGCGGTTAACGTGACGGTACGAGAGGAGGGCATCATGGCCGCGACACACGACGTGTTCATGACCGCTGCCTGGCGGCAGCTGGTCCTGTTTAACTATCCGATCGATCCCGACGTGCTTGAGCCCTCTGTCCCCCCAGGGACCGAGCTCGATGACTTTCAGGGGGTCAACTACGCCAGCATCGTTGGTTTCATGTTCAACGACGCTCGGCTGCTGGGCTGGTCGATCCCCGGCCATCAATCGTTCGCCGAGGTGAATTTGCGGTTCTATGTGCGGCGAACGGTTGGAGACGAAATACGCCGCGGGGTCGTGTTCCTGCGCGAGATCGTCAATCGCCGGGCCGTCGCCGCAGTGGCCCGTTGGGTGTATCACGAGCAGTACGTCGTGATGCCGACGCGACACGCCCACACGTCCTACGAGCTTCGCTACGCATGGCGTCATCGGCATCGCTGGTGCCACCTGCAGGCCGAGACCGACGGCGATTATGCTCACCCCAAGACAGGGTCGCTCGAAGCATTTATTGTCGAACATTACTGGGCCTACACCCGACAGACCGACGGTTCGGTGCTGGAATACCGGGTCGCTCACCCACCCTGGCGGGTCGCGCGGGTCACGGCCGGCTCGTTTGACTGCGATGTGTCGGGGATCTACGGCCGGGTTTTCGAGCCGTATTTAACGACCCACCCCCCGTCGGCTGTCGTGGCCGATGGTTCCCCTGTCGAGGTTTATCGCGGTTCCAAGATTCCAGTGCCGAAGGGGTCGAGCCGCAGTCGATACCAGCTTCCGGAGGGTAAAATTCTCTCGCGAAGCCACGACTGATTCGGCTACAATTTCGAGATGGAGTGGAGATTGTCCCCGGATGGGTGTTATTTACACCGGGCAACACGCGCTCCACGATCGGTTCTGGGTCTCACCATGAGCACGACCTGCGATTCGTTATCGACCGCGACCAGTTCGCTGGGGACGCCGTTGCACGTCGTGATGCGGCACGGCGCGTCGCGCCGCCCGGTCATGGCCCCTTGGCTGCAAGTGCAACCGGCCCGAGACAATGACGAACCGAGTCACGATGCTCCGGCGAATGCCTACGTCGACGAAATCGAGCGTGCCGAGGCTGTGCCCGATTCGATCATGGGCCGCGCGGCGCTCACACTCCGCGGGGCGTCTCAACTGTGCATGCGCTCGCGCATGCCCCATGCGACGATCGTCTCGTCGATCCTGCACGCGACCGTCTTCGCCTCAATGCTCGGCTGGGTCGTCACCGAACAACTCAGTACTGAGCCGCCGATCACGCTCGTCGCCTCGATCGCCTCGAACCCGACTGATCTGCCGCTGAAGATCGAGACCCTCGAAACGCCTGTCACGGATCTGAAGCCCAAGATCACGCTCGACTCGAAGCCGATCGCTCAGTTGGCCGCCGCGGGCTATATCACCAACTCATTAGGTGGCGATCCGACCGACGCGCCCCTCGCAGCCGTGGGTGTCCGACGCGCCTCGGCCTTGGGTGGCATGGGCGAGCTCGGCGATGGTCTCCTCACGTCGATTGGTGATGGCAACGGAGACCCAAAAAGCGAAGTGAAGCCACCGCCGTCCGACTCGGCGACCTTTTTCGGAATTCGCGCCAAGGGCAAGAAGTTTGTCTTCGTCGTCGACTGTAGCGGCAGCATGGGAGCCGACGGTCGACTGCTCCGCGCTCAAAACGAGCTCATCCGCTCGCTGTCGGGACTCGGTTACGATCAGGAATACTTCATCGTATTCTTTAATCACCTCGTGTTCCCCATGCCGGGCAACAAGTTGATCGCCGCCAATGGCAAGAACCTTCGCGACACGAACGATTGGATTCGTCATTCACTGCCGATCGGCGGCACGGTCCCCTGGCCAGGATTGGCCATCGGTCTGGACCTGAAGCCCGACGCGATCTTCTTGATGACCGACGGCGAGTTCAGCCCCGACGCCGTCGATCGCCTAGCTGTTCGTGGCGCGACGGGCGATATGATCCCGATCCACACGATTGCCTTCGCCAGTCGCGAAGGGGAAGAACTCTTGATGGCGATTGCCCGCTTTACCAAGGGCACCTAGCGTTTCGTGCCGTAGGCGTTGTCCTCCCGCAAGCTGGCGACTCTGCCGTCAGGTTTGACATCGGCGATAAAAAAGAGGGGCGGTATCGAAGGGTGGCT
>CAYLYE010000205.1:0-11373 GCA_964387325.1 uncultured Planctomycetaceae bacterium | reverse complement strand
CATAGCGTACTATGTCGCAGTCGCGAACTATTGGCTTCCCCTCGATGTGCTCGTGATCCTAGCCAGTATCTACGGATCATTTCAGACGACCGTCACCGTGATTCGTCACATTCTGATGTGGTTGCCTGGGATGGGCCGCTAATGGACCTTCGAGCAGTTGTCATCATCACGACAGCCCCGGCAGGATCGGGTAAGTCATACTTGCGTGCGGCAAGATTCCTCATCAATGAGTTTCTACCGGAACGAGAAGGCGTACACTGGTCAAACTTCCCTCTTGGAGAAGTGCCCGAGCATCACACGACACCGCCAGAATTTTCAGGCGAAACATTCGCCGACCGTATCGCCCGACGAGTCGCAGCGAACACACGACGCCCTGTTTCAGAATTCTCTGATCGAGTACGTATTATCCCCGACCATGAGTTGTCGATGTGGCGGGAAGGACGTAGCGGTCCATGGGAATTCTTCGAGCATGTAGACATTGCTAATGCTCACATTGCAATCGACGAAGTACATAATTACTGCTCACCAAAGCAGGCCAAGCCAATACGCCTACAGTGGCAAAAGTGGCTTGGCGAGATACGCCATCGAGGCGCCACGGCCGAGTTGATCTCGCAACACGAAAACAAGATCGCAACTGAGTTGATCGACGAGGCCGGGGCGAAACTCTCGATTGTCAATTGCGAGGACGAACGCGACCCGTATTTCGGAATCACTTGCGCGGACTGGTACGAGGTTAGGGCAAAGTACCTCACTGGCGAGTACCGGGCCGCGATGAAGATCGTTGAGAAACGAGACGTCGACGGCAAATGGAAGCCGAACACTTGCATCAAGTACCAGCGGGACCCTGACTACTTCCAATTTTATGACTCCTTTTCAAGCCCCAATTCAGGCCAGGGCGTAGGAGTTAAGGCACCCGATAAGGCGTGGCAGCGATACGGCCGAATGCGGTTTGCTCTTTGGTTTATCAACCGCAATGCGTATAGGCTCGCATCACGCCTGGCAGTCGTAGTTCTCGGAACATGGGTCTGCTTCGGCGGCGGTGGAAAACTGGCCATCGAAACATTCATTGAGAAGTTCAACCAACTATCAAGCGCACAAATGCAAAAGCAGAGCAACACCCAAGCACCAGGCGTCCAAATGACGACGCCGGCAGACACTCATGCACAGACCAAGCCCGACAATCGGCCGACCGATTTAGAAGAGGCGAGGGCCATACAGCAACAAGCGACGAAACCAGTCACTCAACCGTCACAGCAACAAACCACGCGACAGACGAGCACGGTTCAGAATGACCCTTTTGCACTCGTGCTACTTACCAACGATGCGTGCGTCCTTAGGAACGGAATGTCTCTAACCGTTGGAGACGTAATAGACGGTGGACCCAAGGACGGCAAGCGAATCCAGTCAATAGACTTCCGGCGACGACTTGTGAGGCTCGAAGATGGATCAACGATACGTATGGGCGTTTACGTCCCTTCTGCTATTGACCGGCTGCGGCAAGTGCCGGGAGTGGATCAACCGTCAATTCACATTGCCCCACCCGACTCCGTCGATAGTGCGGTTCGATGATCTCTACGGCACGATGGCTAGTGAAATGAATAGCGCGTCGTCTGCGCATGACGACACAACACGCATCACTGTATCGGTCGACGGAATGCCTCTGCCCCTATTCCTCCGTTGGATCGCAGACCGTGCGTCAGTATCGGTAGTCTGTGAAGATCGATTGGAAACCAAGACGGTTACGCTCGATGTGACAAACGTTACAGTCTCCGATGTGCTCGGCATGGTCGCCCGTCGATGTGGATCGCAAGTCACCCGTACCGGTAGCCTATACTTCATTGGTCAATTGCGGCCAGAGGATCGAGGCGTATTGGTGCGACGGGTAACAAGGCTCACTAAGGACGATCTCCAAGGCGCTATGAAAGTGCTGCTCTCTGATGCGGGGCGATCCATCACCTTTGCAGATGGACTGGTAATTGTCGGCGATCGAGTCGAGGTCCTGCAACGAGTACACGAGCTCCTCGACGGCGTCGAACGAGCGTCCGCTCCTACGTGGGTTGTGCAACTCTACGTAGTAACGATGACCCGACAGGAACAAGACGATTTTGGATTTGACGTACTTCCCGCTCTTGATGTGGCTGCGACAATCGCCAGCGCGTCAAATGGAACGCCAGTAATCAAGCCTCAACTGTCAGCAGGACTCGAAGGTATCTTGCGTGCGAGTCGCTCAGGGCGAGACATTCAAATTATCGGGGAGCCCTTGTTCCTTCTCAACGATGGCGAGCAAGCGAAAATAGGAAGCGGCCAGCGTATTCCAGTTGCTCAGAAAACTGTCTCGAATCAAGGGACCGTCACGACGAGCGGTTACACCTACATCAATACAGGATTTCAACTCGAAGTGGCAGTACGTGAAGTTGGAACCGATACAGCCAGGCTAAAAGTAGACTGCACGATTTCAAACCTCGGCGGCTACGTTGACGCGGCACCGATCACTAACAGCGACAACCTTAGTACGACGGCTGTTGTACGTTCAGGCGGCGTCTACTTGCTCGGATGCCTTCATCAAGACAACGAAAGCAAGACCATCAAAGGCCCCTTGTCACTTGGCGCAACCAAGGTTGATTCGGGCCAGGTCGTTCAGATATGGGGCCGTGGATATCGCGTGTCCGGTCCGGTTCGTTCCGCAGCGGAGCGGCTTGAGCGGAGCGAGGAAACGAACCCAGGACCGGCGGAAGCAGTAGACGCACCACTCGTTACGCCAGGTCCTGGAATCATCTTGCGGTAGCGTCTCTGTGACTGTGCGTGCGATGGGTAGGCCAAACGAGAACCGAGCACAGGCAACAGCAAGAAACAGTAGCCGTAGGCTGTCAGAAATTCGGAGCATTTAGCTGTTGCCGTTGCGACGGCGTGGGGCAGTTCGAGTTGGCCTCGGGTCCCATCGCAGGCACAGTCACAGTGACGCGGCGGTGATCTCTCGACCTCGAAAAGCCTCGAGCCTTTTTGGATTTTGCATTCGGCCGAGCAATCCAAGTAACCGCCGAGACCCAAATCATGTATGCACAGAACGCCGCTAGCCAGGAGAGCACCACACGCAAGGTGAGGCTCATCGACCAGAAATCAGATAAAAAGGTCGTCAACGTGTCCATGCGAACTAAAGGCAAGCGCGGCGATCGTCGAATGTAATGCTATTGACGGAATCAGGGCGAGGCGGTTAGCCTTTCCCCCGGTGACACAAAAAAGCCCCTGCAAGCGCTAACTTGCAAGGGCGGATTTGGTCGCACCCGCGGTAGCTGAAACTACCGGGATCAACGGAACGCCTGCGACGGTTAATCGCAAGCGTCCCTCAGCAAGCCGGTTAATGTAGATAACCAACATGCCTACGGCCAAATATACACTTGGATCGTTTACCAATGCCAGCCCTTTCCTGGCTGCTTATGCATTGATAGGCAAAGGTTACACACTTACGGCAAAAGCTGCAAGATCAACGGGGGGTATTCCAACTGCTGGGGAATGTTTCTTATGTTCGGTTTTTGGTCGATTTCTCGGCCGAAAACGGTACTTTGCGGAAACATGCCATTGGACCTCGACCGCCTCTGTCCGTCCGCGCCTCACGCAATTCAAGCTGGCAGCGGTTGCGAGAAGAAGACCGCTCTCGTGCATCAGAACGACCGAGCATTGGGGTCGCGGCCGTAACGGTCGGCGGGCGGGCCAACCGGCGATGGCGGAAATGGTTGTGGCGGTACGTATCGCGAGCCGCCAAAGGGATCTGTCACGGCGGCGCCATTGGGAGTCGTTGGATTTCCTGGGAGTGTTTGTGGGACAAGCTCCTGAGTGATCCGTTGCACGCCGTCGATCAATGAACCGGTGCTGACGGTTTGTGGCGGCGGGGCGTTCGGATCCAAGCCACGATCGAGCCGTTCGATATAGGGCCCCAGCACGTCACGCGCCTCCTTGGGCATCACCGGCGTGGCGCGATGAATGAATACGGCGATGTAGTAGCCTGCTTTGGATTGCAATACCATCTCTCGCGCCGAGGCCGACAGAGTGACGGCGAAGAAGGTGATCACGGTGCAGATGATGGCCCCTTTAAAGAAGCCAAACAACCCGCCAATTTGTCGATCGAACTCGCGGAGGTGAATCTTATCGAGCATATTGCGCACGAACTGGAACACGATCCAGATGCCGGCCGAGCACGCCAGGTAAATCAGTAGCATCGCCACAAACTTATTGAGCGGCGCTGGGGCGCTGACGTGCGGTGCGACTTGATCAGCAAAACGCAATGCCACGACGTAGCTTAAAATCAAGCTGGCGACATGAGCGATCTGCCAAGCCATCCCCTTCCAAAATCCATACAGCGTAGCGACGACCAGAATGGCAAGCATCACCATATCGTAAGGTTGCATGACAGCGGGCCACTTGCGAAGAGAGAGAGGGGGGGAGATTGATCCGTGCGGGCCGGAGTATATCGGTCCCCTCGGTGGTTTCCCAAGATCAATCGCCCGTGTGCTAGCAGTCATTGCGCGCTCGATTGATCTTGGAGCGGACGTGATGCCAGCGTTAGACTTCGCCCCGCAGTCGTGTCATCTGGTGCCTTGATCTCCGCTTGCTCAACAGGGCCTTCGCGATGCCTGGTTTCAAAATCCATATCACTGCCAGCACGGCGATTGGAATCGGCTACGGTGTCGCGGCCACCACGTGGTATGGCGTCCCCTGGGAGAGCAGCGTTTTGGCAGGCGGCGTGTGTAGCCTGGGGGGGATGGTGCCGGACATTGATCTCGACACCGGCACGCCGCTCAAGGAAAGCCTCAGCTTTGGCGCGGCGATCGTGTCGATGATGATGATGCAGCGCTACCAGCATGTGCAGGTGACGCACGAGACGATGGTGCTGGCCGGTGTGGTGGGCTATCTGCTCATCCGTTTTGGGTTAGGTGCGATCTTAAAACACTTCACGGTGCATCGCGGCATGTTCCACAGCGTGCCACTCTGCTTGTTCTGTGGCGAGATTGTTTTTCTGGCCTCGACCGGCTCCTGGCAGATTCGTTGCTTCAAAGCGTGTGGCATCATGATTGGGTTCATGTCACATTTGATTCTCGACGAGATTTGGAGTCTCGATCCACGGCACCTGCGCGTGAAAAGCTCGTTTGGCACTGCGCTCAAGTTCTATAGCGATAGTCCCGTCGCGAACGCGATCACCTACATCGTAACTGCCATTGCCACACTGCTCGCCTTCAATGACGAGGCTTGGGTCAATTCACCCGCGCAGACACAAGAACTGCATCAGCTTGCCGAGTCGATCGTGAATTCGATTACGAAGCGATAGGGATGCGGTTTGTGGGGTGAGAACTTATCCTGAAACGAAAGCCGAGGGCGTCTTTAAAACGCTTTGCGGCTGTCGAGTAGTAGCGTGACGGGGCCATCGTTGACGAGCGCGACGCTCATCTGAGCGCGAAATCGCCCTTGAGCCGTCGGTACGCCTCGCTGCCTCACCTCGTGTGTGAATTGCTCATAGAACGCTTCGGCCGTGGCGGGATCGGCTGCGTCATCGAAACCGGGACGGCGTCCACGACGACAATCTCCTAGCAGTGTGAACTGACTCACAACGAGCATCGCGCCACCGGTGTCGAGCAGCGAGCGGTTCATCTTGCCCGCCTCGTCTTCATAAATCCGCAAATTGACCAGCTTGTCGACCAGATAGTGCAGGTCGTTGTTCGTATCTCCCTCGGCTACGCCGAGCAACACGAGCATACCGGGGCCAATTTCACCGACGACTTGTCCGTCGACGGTGACCGACGATTGAGTTACACGTTGAACGACGGCACGCATTGGGAAGCGGTGAGGGGTGAGGGGCCGGTGTGGTTAGAACAACTCGACGATCGGTGAGCCGCCTTCGGTTAAATCGATCGGACGACCGTCGGGCATACGCAGTCGATCCGAGGTGTCGATCCCCAGCTTGTGATAAATCGTCTCGGCATAGTCGTAGGGTGTGTAGCGGCGATCGATCACGTCGGCCGCCTCGCGATCGGTTTTGCCGATTACCTGTCCACCGCGTACACCGGCGCCAGCGAAGGCAATCGACATGGCGCGGGCCCAATGATCGCGGCCTTGCCATTTGTTGATTCGCGGCGTGCGCCCCATCTCGGTCACGAGACAGACCAAGGTCTCGTCGAGCAACCCGCGCTGGTGCAGGTCTTCGATCAAAGCACTGAACGATCGATCGAAGCTGGGCATCATCACCGGATGCGGCAGTCCATAACGTTCGCCGTTGTTCATCGCCTGGGGCCCGCCACACGGACCGTTCTTGTAAATGCCTTCATGGTGATCCCAATTCAGAAATGCCCCATTGGGCTCGCCATTGTTGGGGCGACCGACCAGTTGTGCGGGTTGGATCACCGTCACCGTCACAAATCGCACGCCAGCCTCGATCAGCTTGCGTCCCATCAGATAGCTCATGCCACGATGATCGCGACCGTAGCGATCGAGTGTTGCCGCGGAATCGCGATCGAACTTCAGAGCCGCCTGAACGCGCGAGCTCATGAGCAGATCGAACGCGTGTTGATAGTTCAGTTTGAGCGATTCGGCAATCGGATCCGCCACGGCATGACGATCGACGGTGTCGAGTAGCGTGCGTCGCGCGGCGATCCGCCGAGCATCGAGTCCTGGCTGTGGATCCAGTGCTTTGACGCGCCAACCAGGTTCGGCAACATCCTCGCCCAGGCTGCGCGTTCCCAGTTTCCAAGCGGCTCGACCACGCGATAAAAAGCCCGGGTTGTTCACGAAGTTCGGCAGATTCGCACCCGGACACAGGATATAACCGGGCAACTCGCCGCAGTCGGTGCCAAGTCGTTCGGTCACGATCGAGCCGATGTCCGGAAAACGATGCGTTCCTAAGCTCGGACCTTGAAACAACGGCGAGTCGAAACGGTATCCCTTGAGAAACTCCAGGCACCCCTCGATATGTCCAGCGACTTTGGTGGTGGTCATCGAGCGAACGACCGCCAGTTTATCCGCCTGAAGCGCGATCTGCGGCATGAGGGAACTAAATTGGATGCCGGGCACATTGGTCGCAATCGGCTGATAGGGCGTGCGATGATCAACGGGCGCCTCGGGCTTGGGGTCCCAGGTGTCCATTTGACTGATACCCCCCTCCTCGTAAACCACGAGCACGTTGCGTGCCGCACTTCGCCGGCGCGATGTGGAGTTCGTTGCTCCCTCGAGTGTTTGCCACCGAGCAAGCCCCGTGCCCAGGACACCCGCCGCCAGACTCGACAGCACACGACGTCGCACGGGACAAGGAGTCGAATCAAACGCCGAGAGGGGGATCATCATTCGACTCCGTCAAACCGGTTATGCACTAACAGACAACCCGACAGGATCAGGCTATCGGACTGGCCACGGACGTTAGCGCCAGCGAGTCATGTTCGGTCAGTATAGCAAGGCCAGCTGCTGGGATCGAGTCAGGCTGTCGATGCGTGGATGAGGTGAGTAGACCATGCGTGTCGAAAGGACTTAATCCTGTTCCTTCACGTCCAAGCCGCGTTCTTGTCGAATGCGGCGAACTTCGCCCATCACACGTTGAATGATCTCTTGATTGATCCGCACGCATTGCCATTGGCGCGAGTAACCCCAGAGAATAACTCCGATGCCAATCGAGGCGGCCAGGAAGTGGAGTTGCGACCAGCTGATGCCGCCGGGCGAAGCGAGCCGCGTGGTTGCACTCGGGTCGGCCGCGCCACCACAGGCGGCAATGACAACGCTGGTCCCCATGCTCAGTACGGCCCACGGAAACGCCCGTTGCTTGAGCCGTTGCGACTCGTCAATCCAACGCGGATCGAGGCTGTAGGTGTCGCAGACCTCTTTGCACCAGCGACTGGTGCCAATGAAATAGGTCACAACGACGCTCGCGACGAGCATCACAATCACGCAGGTGGCAATACCGGCGAGGCGATGGAGGCTGGCCCAGGATTGCGTTGCGGTGTCGGTCGCGTTGCTTACGTCACCCAGTGAGACCACGAAGCCCACGGCGAACGTGGCCAGCATGCAAGCCAAAGCGAACAGTACGAGCACGGTGAAGATTTTATTCATCGTCAATTGGTATCCAGCCGAGAACGATCATGAGCTTCGCTCGCTCGCCGGATCGCGTAAACTCCAGGGTTGTTCGAGTCCGTGCGCGATGAGCAAGCGTTCGTCGCTGAACACTTCGCGCGTCGGGCCCACGGCCTGCACGCGTCCCTCGTCGAGCACCAATACGCGCGAGCACAGTGCGAGGATCATCTCCAGATCGTGGCTGGCAATGAGCCGGGCGCAATCGAGCGATGCGAGCAACTCGATCAGTTGCCGCCGCGCGCGAGGATCGAGATTGGCGGTCGGTTCGTCGAGCGCGATCAACCGCGGCTCACAGGCCAGCACGCCGGCGAGGCAGGCGCGTTTGCGCTGGCCCAAGCTCAATTGATGCGGGGGCAACGAGGCGAGGTGCGCCAAGTCGACGGCGGCCAGGGCCGCGAGCGTCCGGCGGCTGATCTCGATGCGGTCAAGGCCCAGGTGCGAAGGTCCGTAGGCGACATCTTCACCCAACGTGGGGCAGAACAATTGATCGTCGGGGTCTTGAAACACGAGCCCCACGAGGCGGCGAACATGGCTCAAATTCGATCGGTTTACGTCGAGACCCGCGATACGCACGGCAGGTGCTCCCCTGCCCTGCCCTGCCCTCCCCTGCTCGGCCGTGTCGGCGCCGAGCAGACCGTTGAGATGCCATAGCAACGTGCTCTTGCCAGCGCCGTTGGGGCCAATCAAGCCCACGCACTCGCCATCGTCAACATGCAACGACACATCGACGAGCGCTTCGCACCCTTGCGGATAACGATAATAAAGTTGCGAAACTTCAACCAGCGGCATCTGTCCAACTCACGGTTCCGGCTGCGAGTTCCGCGGCGAGCGCGCGCCGCGAAAGTCAAGTCTCTGTAGCCTAACTCGATGATCCGCATGCGACCAGGGGCCGATGTGTGCATCGTTGTGCAAATCGTCTATAATCCGGTAAGTAACAAGAGATATTCGCATCATTCTTTGCGGAAAACGTCCCATGTCGATGCGTTGGATCAGTGGACTTACGCTGGGTGTGTTGCTGGCTGGTGGGGTCGTCGGCTGGCAGTGGAGTCGTCGCGCGGCGATTAAGCCCGAGGCTGTCATCCAGCCGGTCGAGGCCTCTGCGGCATCGACGAGTCAAGGCGGTCATCCTTGGACCGACGAGCATTGGCGCAAAACGTTGACTGCCGAGCAGTACCGGGTCTGCCGACTCAAAGGGACCGAGCGGCCATTCACGGGTGAGTATTGGGACACGCACACGAGTGGCACGTACGTTTGTGTGGCCTGCGGCGAGGCGCTCTTCCGTTCGGAGCACAAATTCGATTCGGGCACAGGCTGGCCCAGCTTTGACCAGCCAACCGTGAATGACGCCATTGTGGAACATGCCGATTTCACTCTGGCTGTACCGCGTACCGAGGTGACTTGTCGGCGCTGCGGATCACATTTGGGACATGTCTTCACGGACGGACCCAAGGAGACGACCGGCTTGCGGTACTGCATCAATTCAGTGTCGATAAAGTTGAAGCCAAAATGAAAAACCCCCGACGAACCGTCGGGGGCGCAAGAACTTCGACCCAGCGTATGAGGTGCGCTGAATAACTATCGCGGGGCCACTTTGGCCCGAATCGTCGAGAAGCTGTCGAGCGTCGATTTATTCTGCTCGGGCACGGCAGCATCCGCGCGCTCGACGACCTGCCGCGCTTGCGCGAGCTCGCTGCGAGTGAAGTAGGGCCGACGACCGACGGTCGTCAACTCGCCAGGAATCTGGGCCAACTCGTTCCAACTCAGCGTATCGCTCAGCGGGCTTAGGTGCCACATCGCGGCCTGCGCGGTCGCTTGCGTGCATTTCCCCTCGGCCCACTCACGCATCACGTACTTCATTGTGTCGGCGTTATCGACGAGCTGTTCGAGCGCTACGAGTTTGTACGTGGCCGACGGGCGTGGATTGTCTTTCCCCTGTTCGAGACAGAAGCTCCCCACGCGAAGCTCGACGGTCCGTTCGGCCGGAATGCTAAACATCCCCTGTCCGAAGAAGTTGTTCCCTTGGTTCTGGTTGTTCTGCCCCTGATTGTTTTGGCCAGGGAGATTGCTAAACGGCCCGGTCACGCTTTGCATCGCGGAGCTGGCCTGCTGAGGTGGTTGCCCGCCGCGCGGATTGAAGATCGGGTTGTTAAATTGAGCAAGGATTGGCACCGCGGCGAAGTACTCAGGCAATTGCACGTTGAGCGCCGCGCCTGAGGTATTTTCGAATAACACACGGGCTCGTTTTTCATCGTCAGGAATATAGCGAACGTTGAGTTGCCCGGCCGACATGGCTGCGAACAACTCGACCGTTTCGAGCGCGGCATTCGGAGCGGGGAGTCGCGTGATCGGTGGCGCCCCCCTGCCCTGACTGACCAACACGCTCGACAATACAGCAGCCGCACAGAACAAGTGAACATAGCGCATGAGAAATGCTCCCTTCGTGACCATGAAATGAGATGTGAAGGTCAACGTAGTTCGTATCGAACGCTCCGCGACGCAGAATAGCGAGTGGAAAGCAGCGTAGCGCTCGACGAGCGTTAGTTTACGCTTGCTGCGAGATGGCGTGCAAGCATATTTGCCAGACCGGTTTATTCGCCCCTTGGAGCGTTTTTTGGGGTCAATCAAACCGTTTGCTAGCAGATCGCGGCCTGTTTCTCTCCATGCGAGTAGAAAAATTGTCGCATTGCTCCCTAAGCGAATAGTGTGTTAAAGAAATGCCTTTGTGGATCGTGACGGATCATCGCCGACTTCATGATCGAATGGGTCCCGGAGCGTTTTTTGCCATGGATTTCGCGGTCAATTCGATACGACGCTGGGGAGCCGTTCTGCGACCGTCCTTGTCGCTGAGCGCGTGGTCTGCGCGCGATTTGCATTGGTTGCTCAAAATCACGGCCGCGTTGCTCGCTTGGAAGCTGCTGTCAATTGATTATTCGGCGCTGGTCGACCTTGTGGGCCGGCCCGCTTTGCAGCCAGCAACCACTTCATGGCTTCGCTCAGCGGTAGCCTGGGTCCATACGCAAATCGCGAGTAGCGAGACCTCGATTCGAGACGTTCAACTGCTCGCTAGCGTCGGTGTGGTGGCGGGGGTCTTTCTACGCCAGCGGTGGCTCGCGGCGCTCGGTTGGCTCGGCTCGGTAGCCCTGTTTGCAAGCGCGCATCAGTACGTGGGCTGGATGTTCGATATCGAGCTTTGCTGCGTCTTGTTGCTATTAGCGCTCGTCTGGCCCGAGCGTTGGTCAACGCTGCTCGCCGGAACGACGCAGGTGTCCC
>CAYLYE010000204.1:0-11702 GCA_964387325.1 uncultured Planctomycetaceae bacterium | reverse complement strand
TTCGGCCGACCGAGCTTCGGCGCGTGGTCGCTCTACGGACTGGGAAGCGAGAACGACGACCTGCCCGGCTTCGTCGTGCTCACCAGCGCCAAAGGAACCAGCGGCGGCGCGAGCAACTACGGGGCGGGTTTTTTGCCCACCATGTACTCCGGTGTCCCGTTCCGCAGCACAGGCGACCCGGTCCTGTATCTCTCGAACCCCAAAGGGGTCGATGCCGCCGCGCAGCGCGATTCGCTCGCGTTGCTCAAACAACTCAACGGTCTGGCGCTCAACGACGCGGGGGATCCAGAAATCGCCGCCCGCATTCAAGCCTACGAAATGGCTTATCGCTTGCAGAGCAGCGCGCCAGAACTCATGGATCTGTCGCAGGAACCGCAGCACGTACTCGACCTATATGGCATTAAGGACGTAAGCAAGCCAGGCTACGCTCGCAACTGCCTGTTAGCGCGACGTCTCATCGAGCGCGGCGTCCGCTTCGTACAACTCTTCAACGAAGTCTGGGACCAGCACGCTAACCTCAAGAAGATGGTCAAGCAAAACGCCGACGACACCGATCGCGCCAGCGCCGCATTGGTAATCGATTTAAAACAACGTGGACTGCTCGACGACACGCTCGTCGTCTGGGGAGGCGAGTTTGGTCGCACGCCGATGGTGCAAGGCGAGCCGGGAAAAGCGGCCGACGGTCGAGACCATCACAACCGCGCGTACTCAGTCTGGCTCGCGGGCGGTGGCGTGAAAGCCGGACACGTGCATGGCGAGACCGACGAACTCGGCTTCAATAGCATTCGCGATGGCGTGCATGTACATGACCTCAACGCCACGCTGCTCCACCTGCTCGGCTTCGACCACGAGCGGCTCACCTATCGCTTTCAGGGTCGCGACTACCGATTGACCGACGTACACGGGCAGGTCGTCAAAGGTATCTTGGCATAATCTCAAGTTAGCCGCGACGCGGAGCGGAGCGCGTTACGACAACGCAAAGAAACGCGTAACAGTTAGTCCTGCTCGTACGACATCAGAATTTCCGTCTGCTCGGCATCGCAGAAGGTCTTCCAACCACCGTCGGCAATTTGCTCGCCGAGCTTGGTGACCGTTTTGAAATAACGATCGCTCGGTCGCCCCCCCTTCAGCTTTTGGACCAACTCCTGACACGCGACGTCGCCGGCGGCGCGGATGATCGGGTCGTTGTGCCGCGCGGCATAGAGGGCCGTGCAGAGCATCGTGATCGCGTTTTGCACACGCTGCGACACCTCAGCCATCCGACACTGCCGATCAGCGAGTGAAAGCTGATACTTGCGCATCACACCACTAATTTCCAGGCCCGAGTTGCTCAGCCAGTCGATCGCAAACTGTGCGTGAGCACGCAGCGGCTCAGCTAATGCCGACAGGTCTGGTCGCGTGGGGCGATGCAGTTTCCGGCCCACGAGCCAACGGCTGTAGTCGGCCAAGGGTTTGCGCAACACCCAGAGGTGGCTGGGGTTGGCGAGGTTCGGCCGCTTAATGCCCGCCTTGCTGAGCGCGCGACCGATCGGCTCAAAGAACTGCATACCATGTTGTTTGACGAGCGACTTGAAGAACGCCATACCGAGCATCTCGCCTTCCCCTTCGTAAATGCAAGGGGCGAGAAACTCGTGGACATTGTCACCAAACACATGTCCATGCAGAAACGCTCGACCGCCGTGGGTCTTCATCATCAGTTCGATGGCCGCTTCTTTCTGCGACTCGCTGCCAAAGATTTTAGCGATGATGCACTCCATCTCGCCGCGGTATCCCTGATCGAGCAAGGTCGAGCACCACTGAACCATCGCGTCGCTGGCGACAATCAAGCTGGCCATGCGCCCTACGCGGCGACGGACCAACTCGCGCGTCTCGATCGCCTGTCCATAAGTACGACGAAAACGGGCCCAGGGCAACATGCCCGAGAGCATGAGCCGCATATTACCCGCCGCCGTGGCACACAGCGCGACGCGACCCAAGTTCAAGCCGTGATAGGCGATCGTCAGGCCATCGCCTCGCGTGGGCTGCAACAAATTCGCCGCCGGCACGCGCAGGTTGCGAAAGATGATTCCCTGGTTATGCGTGTGTTTCAATGCGTGCAGTCCGTACTTGCGCAACTGAAACTGATCGTTCTCGGCCGACGGCAAATCGACGATCAGCACGGCCGGCTTACGCTCGATCAAGCACACGAGCCCGATGGTTCGACCCGGCACGACGTTAGTAATGAACAGCTTCTCGCCATTCACGATGTAGTCGTCGCCGTCGCGAACGGCGGTCGTGCGCAGGGCCGTAAGGTCGCTCCCCGCGCTGGGCTCGGTCAGGGCGAATGCGCTCAGCGAGCGTCCGCTGGCCAACTCGGGCAGAAAGCGTTGCTTTTGTTCGGCGGTGCCAAAGGTCTTCACCGGGTCGACCGCGCCGATGCAACCATGTACGCTCGCCATGCCGGCCGTGGTGGGATCGACGGTCGCAACCCGAGTGAGAAACGACGCGAAGGCGGTGAACGGCGCGCCCGATCCGCCGTACTGCCGATCGACGAGCAAGCCCCAGTAGCCGGCGGTCCCCAGGTCGCCAAGTAATTCGTTGGAAAGTTTCTTTTGGCCGTCGTAGAGCGTGCCGCCGTCGCGATGCCGTCGCACGACTGCGAGCGATTCGTCCATGACCCGTTGCACGTCAGGACTGACCTGCGGCATGGTGCTCGTGAACAATTCGATGGGGACGTGATCGTCCCAGACCGCGCGGTGAGCGGGACTGGCGGTGGTTTGGTACTGCGGCGCGAACAGGGCCTCGACCTGATCGTCGGCCCGATCGATCGCGCCGGTCCGTCGCGCCTCTTCTGCACTTTTGCCACTGAGTTGCAGCGCGGTTTCAGCGAAGGATTGTTTCTCTTCCGACGGCGAGGGGGCTGGTGTCGACATCATCGCTTCATCCTGCAGCTTGTGTCTAATCGATCAAAACCGCGCGGCACTCAGGCACACGGCCCGATCCTGCTAAATTATACCGCGCAAATCGAGTCGCTCGTGGAATTGACCGTTAAGCCATGTGCTAAGTGCAGCCCGGCTCACGACTCGTGGCGTACATGGCCTCGATTTCGGCCGCATAACGCCGGGCGATTTCGCCCCGGCGCAGCTTCAATGTCAACGTCAACTCTCCTTCAGCAGCGCTCAATGCTCTCGGCAACAGTGTGAAATTTCCAACCTGCTCATATCGCGACACGTCGTTGAGCGCCGCGGCGATACGATCGGCATAGAGCTTACGCACGGCCGGATCAGCGAGCTTATTGTGCGTTTGTGGCACAATGGACTGTTGTAACAGCGTTTGCTCCAAAGACGCGAAGTCGGGCACGATCAACGCCGACAAAAAACTCCGCCGGTCTCCCACCACCACCGCCTGGGCAATCAGCGGATCGCTCTTGAGCAGCGACTCCAGATAGGCCGGCGCGATATTCTTGCCCCCCGCTGTGACGATTAGTTCCTTCTTGCGTCCCGTGATCTTCAAAAAGCCGTCGCCGTCAATCTCGCCCACGTCGCCCGTGTGCAGCCAGCCGTCACGGATCGTTTCGCTCGTGGCCGCCGGCTGCTTCCAATAGCCGAGCATGACGTGTGGCCCGCGGGTCACAATCTCGCCATCGGGCGCAATGCGGATTTCGACGTCAGGGATCGCGCGACCGACGGTCCCCAAGCGGTGTGCGTCGCCCGTTTCGGTCGTAATGACCGGCGAACTCTCGGTCATGCCGTAGCCTTGCAACAATCGGATACCGCGCTGCTGATAAAAGGTCGCCACATGTTCACTCAGCGGTGCTCCGCCCGAGATCGCCGAGCGCAACCGACCACCAAAAGCCGCGGCGAGTGCGCCGCTGGTATGGCTTAAGCCTCGTTCCATCAACCCTCGCTGCACCTTCTCAAAGAAGTACGGCACGCCATTGAGCAGCGTCGGATGAATCTCGCGGCAGTTCTCCAAGGCGGTTTCCGGCGACTCGGCAATGGCCAACTCGCCGCCGCAGGCCAACCAAGTGTAGAGATCGCACGTGCGGGCGAAAATATGGCTCCAAGGTAACCAACTCAGCCGCAGATCGCGTGCCTGTTGCCCGAACGCACACAGCGACGAGACCGCGTTACACGCCAGATTCTGCTGACTGAGCATCACTCCCTTCGGCTCGCCCGTGGTGCCCGAGGTGTACAGGATCGTGGCCAACTCATGAGGCCCGATCGAGTCGGCGGCCCGGTTCAACATCGGGTCGACTTCGAGCACGTCGACCGCGCTGATCGCGTCGCGCCAGCGGCGTAGCTCATGCCGCTCCCAAGGTTCTGGACAATCGTCGAAGGTCCAGATGCGCAATTCGGCCGGCCACTCGCGTGACAAAGAGGCCAATTTCTCGGCCTGCTCGGGCCCGCTCAGAATGACGACCTTCGCGCCGCTGTCGAGGATCTGGTACTCGATTTGTGCCGCCGAGAGCGAAGCATGCACGGGCACATGCACGCCGCCAGCCACTTGAATGCCCAAATCGCAAGCGATCCATTCATATCGATTGGGCGAGAGCAACACGACACGGTCGGCGCGTTCAACACCCAATCGCTGCAACGCGACCGCCGTGCGCCCCACGTCCTCGGCAACTTGCGCCCACGGGAGCGGCACAAACGCGCCCGCGCGGCGCACGTGGGCTGCCGTCTGTCGAGCGTCGGCAAACACACGATCGCGTAGTAGTTGCACAACCGTCGGCATGATCGTTCTCCTAGCTTTGCCACGCGGCGGTGTGAGACAGGTCAGATGCGTTCAACAATCGTGGCGATCCCTTGCCCGACGCCGATGCACATGGTCGCCAAGCCGAGGGTCGCGTCGCGGTCGATCATGTTATGCAGTAGCGTGGTCATGATACGTGCTCCGCTCGCTCCGAGTGGATGTCCAATGGCGATGGCTCCGCCGCGCACATTGAGCTTTGCCTCGTCGACGCCGAGCGCTCTGACACAAGCCAGGGCTTGCGAAGCGAACGCCTCGTTGATTTCGATGAGATCGATATCCTGGAGCTTCAAACCGGCTCGTCGCAGGGCTTTTTGCGTCGCCGGGATCGGTCCCGTCCCCATCACACACGGTTCGACCCCCACGACTGCGGTCGACACAATGCGCGCGATCGGCTTGAGTCCCAGCGCCTGAGCTTTTTCCTCGGACATGACGAGCAGCGCGGCCGCGCCGTCGTTGAGCGGAGAGCTGTTTCCGGCGGTCACGGTCCCCATGCCGGGCATAAAAGCTGGAGACAACGCCGCGAGCGATTCCAGCGTGCTGTCGGTTCGGACACATTGATCGGAATCGACCCGCAGTGGCTTGCCCGACTCGTCGTGCCCCCACACCGGGATGATCTCGCGGCGAAACTCGCCCGCTTGCTGGGCCGCGGCCGCACGCTGATGGCTTCGCAGCGCGAAGGCGTCTTGATCCTCGCGCGAGATACCCTGCGTTTGGGCCAAGAACTCGGCCGTGATGCCCATCATCAAGGCGCCCTTGCTTGTCCTGGTGAACAGCTTCGGGTTGAGGTCGATGTCCTTGTCCATCGCGATGTGCTGCATGTGCTCCAGGCCGCCGACGATCTGTACGTCCTCATAGCCGGCCATGATCGAGTGAGCCGCTTGGTTCAGCGCCTGCAAGCTGCTCCCACAGAGCCGATTGACAGTCGTACCGCCGGTCGACACGTTCAACCCGGCCATCAAAGCCACGTTGCGGGCGACGCAGAACCCTTGCTCGCCTTGCTGCTGAGTGTTGCCCAGCACAAGGTCTTCGATCTCGGCGGGGTCGATCCCGGTGCGCTCGACCAACGCCCGGACGACGATCGTCGCCAGGTCGTCGCTCCGCACGTTACGGAACCAGCCTCGATCAGGATGTGCGCGACCGACGGGGGTCCGCACGGCGTCAACAATGATGGCACGTTTCATGATGCGTCTTCTCGTTAGGCGAGACGTGAATGCTCAGTCGTAGAATTTGTTGCCGCGGCTGGCCATGTCGCGCAGCATGTTCGTGGGCTCGAATCGCGGACCCAACGACCGCCAGGGCTGCAAGCGCTCGATCAGGTTCGCTGCGCCGATCGTGTCGGCCCAGAACAACAGGCCTCCCTTGAACGGCGGAAAGCCGATTCCATAGATCAGCCCGAGGTCGACGTCGCGCGCGTCGCGGACCTTGCGTTCCTCCAGGATGCGCGTGGCCTCGCACAGCATCGGCAGAAAAAGTCGATCGACGATTTGTTGCTCGCTTAGCTTGGGGCCACCGCGCAGATACGGTTGCAGCAGCGGCAATAAATCCGGATCGCTCGCGCCACGCTGCTTGTCCTTTTTGCCGCTGCCGTACTTGAAGAACCCGGCACCGGTTTTTTGCCCCTTGCGACCAGCTTGTACGAGCGTCGAGAGGATCGGCGACTCGACGATCCGCTCCGGAAAAGCCTCGTGCATCACACGACCGGCAAACAGGGCGGTGTCCAAGCCGACCACATCAAACAACGTGATGGGGCCCATCGGCATGCCAAAACGCTTGGACGCCTTTTCAATCTGTTCAATGGTTTGCCCCTCGGCGAGTAACTCGAGTGCCTCGTTCATGTAGGGCAGCAGCAGCCGGTTGACCAAAAAGCCGGGACCGTCTTCGACCACGATCGGCGACTTGCCCAAGGCTTTCGCATAAGCGACGGCCGTGGCGACCGTTTCGTCACTCGTCTTGGCCCCGCGAATCACCTCGACGAGCGGCATTTGTCGCACGGGATTAAAAAAGTGAATCCCCACGAAACGCTCGGGGTGCTTCAAGCCCTCGGCCAGTCGGGTGATCGAAATGGCCGAGGTGTTGCTGGCCAACAGGCAATCGCTGCGCAACTGCGGTTCCAATCGGGCGTACAAGGCCTTTTTCACGTCGACATTCTCGACAACCGCTTCGATCACCAAGTCGACACTCGCGAACTCAGCGTCGACGGTCGTGGCGCGGACGAGTGGCGCGAACTGGCTCATCCGCTTGACATCAGGACCCTTCGTGGCCTTGTTATACGAGACCTCGTCGAGAATTTTCTGGACACCGAGCGCCAGTGAGCCGGGAGCGCTATCCGTGATCGTCACGCTTAGCTCGCGTCGTACGCTGGCCGCGGCAATCCCTGCGCCCATGATCCCCGCGCCGACCACGCCGACGCTACGGATCGCTCGGGACGAGACCCCTTCCGTCACAATGCCCGGGTCCTTCTTGTTGCGGTCGCCGAGAAAAAAGACATTGATCAGTGAGCGATTGATCGGCGAAGCGAACAGATCAATGAACGAAGCCGCTTCGCGATCACCGGCCGCCACGGCGTCGAGTTGTGACGTCTCTAATAACAGTTCGAGTGCGGCGACTGGTGCTGGATACTGTCCCTTGGTTTGCTGTTGGATGTATGCCGATGCGGTCGCGCCAAGAAACATGAGTTCGGTTTCCGACATACCGATGGGCTGTGACCAACGCTGGCGGTCGGCGAGGTACTGGCGGCTCTGTTGCTCGGCGCGAATGAGTTGAATGGCGGCGGCATCAAGCATCTCGGAGGGGACGACCGTCGTGGCCAACCCCATCGCGACCGCCTCGCGTTGCGCAATGCTCTCGCCCGAGGTGATCATCTCGACAGCGTTGCCGAGTCCAACGATCCGCGGCAGTCGGACGGTCCCGCCCCAGCCGGGATACAAGCCGAGTTTCACTTCTGGCAGGCCGAATTGCAGCTTGGGGTTCGACCCCATCAGCCGACGATCGCACCACAGCGCCCACTCGGCGCCGCCGCCGAGGCACACACCATCGATCGCCGCGACCGACACGAATGGCAACTCGGTCAACCGCGCGAACAATTTCCGTCCGTGCTCGGCAAACGCGATTACCTCACTCTTGGGAACATCGAAAGAGGCGACGAACTCGCGGATGTCGGCTCCCGCGATGAACATGCCGCTCTTACCCGAGCGGATGACGAGTCCCGCCACGCCGCCACGCTTCTCGAGCGTGCTCAGGTGAGCCTCGAACTCGACGAGCACCGCACGGGCGAGCACGTTGGCCCCTTTCCCGGGCAGATCAAAAGTCAGCACGGCGATATCGGGCTCGGGAAACGACAGTGTCAGGGCACTCTCGGCACTCATGGCATGTTCCTGCGTAGATTGTCCTAGGGTGCGTTGGTTATAACACGAACTTGGCTATTTCGTCAGCCGCGGTTCGTCGAACTCGCGGCGAGCCGCTGGCATGACCACGATTACCAAGCTGGTACAACCCGAGCCGTGAGCGATCCTGTTTCACCATCGAGCCGAGTGGCGTGGCCGCGATGGCTGCTGCGCGGTGCGGTCGCCGGGCTCGTCGCGCTGCTCGTTCTGTCTTTTATGGCGGCCGTGGTCGCTCGTTCCTGGTCACAAGATCTGAGCGGCGCCACCGAGGGGCACTCACAGACCATTCTGCTCGTGGCATTCGCACTGAGCGGACTCTTCTGGCTTAGCGCGATTGTCAACGGCCACGGCATCACCGAGCGGATCACGACCCGCGGCTTGGCGCTGATCGGTACGATATCGGCCCTACACTTCGTCGTCGCGGCCACGTCGCGCACCGTAGGAGTCGTGCTGCAAGCGATACTCGGCCCCTACGCGGTTTTTATCTCCGGCATCGGAGACGAGGGCATTCCGTGTCTGTTGTCGGCCGTGCTCGTTGTGCTGCGGCCGCGAGTTGGGGTCGTCGCCCTCTCGAATCTCGCGGTCTTTCTGCTCATGGTCATCTCCAGCGGGACGTTTGGATTCAGCGCCGCGATCTTTATCAGCGTCAGCATCGCGCTCCATGAATTGATGTTAGCCCTGACCGGCGTAACCGTCTCTCCCGGCTTGCCGAGCGGCCAGAATACAGCGCCCCTGGGAAGCATGGTCCGCGTGGCCTTGGCGTTGGGCGTAGCCAACTCGGCCACGCTGGGCATTCAATTTGTTGCCTATCGACTGCTGTACCGGCTCTTTTTGCCCGACTGGTACGTGTTCGCCATCGTGATCGTCTCGGGGCTCATCTACGGTAGTTGCGGCGCGGCGCTCGGCACGTGCTTGGGTTACCGGCTGCGGAGAACCGCGGCATGAGCGCTAAACACCCCGTCGTCGTCGAGCAGTTCGGCTATCGCTTTGCCGGACGCGTCGAGCCAACGTTGAACAACATTCAGTTCACGCTCGCCGCCGGTTCGTGGACCCTTGTCACCGGGCCGACAGGCTCGGGCAAGAGCACCTTGTTGCGCGCCCTCGCCGGGATGATTCCGCTCCATGCCAGCGGCACGATGCGCGGCTCGGTTCGGATCGTCGCTCACGACACCCGCGCCGAGTTGCCAGCAGGACTCGTGGCGTTTTTGCTCCAAGGGGTGGACGATCAATTTTGTGCCACGACTGTCGAGGCCGAGATCGCCGTGGGGCTGGAAAACCTCGCCCTGGACGAACAAGAAATCGCTCGGCGGATCGACGAGGCCCTCACGCAATTCGACCTGCAACCGCTGCGACATCGGACACTGCGTACCCTTTCAGGCGGAGAAAAGCAGCGCGTACTCTTGGCCTCGCTGTTGGCCTTACGACCTCGGTTGCTGTTGCTCGACGAGCCGCTCAGCCAGCTCGATGCGCGTGGCGGCGCGGAATTGCTCATGCGTCTGGCGACGCTCCACGAGCAAGGTCTGACGATCGTGCTGGCCGAGCATCGCATCGACGAAGTGCTCCCGTACGTCGATCAGGTTCTCGCGATCGAGGCGGGTCGCGTATCGGGCCCCGTGCAGCGCGACGATTTTGGCACACGGCCGCTCAGCGACACGCGGTTACGAACCGACAAGTCACCGGGAGCCGAGTTTTTATCATTCGGTCCCTTGTCGTTCCGCCACGAGCACGACGGCCCATTCGTGTGGCAAGACGTGCAATTATCACTGCGATCAGGAGAGTGCGTGGCGCTCGTTGGCACGAACGGGGCGGGCAAGAGCACGTTGCTCGCGTCATTGGCCGAGGTCGCACGACAGAAGTACGACACCTCCGACCGGCTCGGCGCGGGGCTGATGCTACAAAATCCTGATCTGATGTTGTTTTCGTCGAGTGTCGAACATGAACTGGCTTATGCTCCACGATGGCTGCAATTGCCGGCCAGTGAGGTTGAGCATCGTGTGCAACGAGCCGCCCAAGCGTTCGATGTGGCCAACGTGCTCGACGAGCCGCCGCAATCACTCAGCCAGGGGCAACGACTGCGCGTGGCGCTGGCCGCCCTCTGGACCGCGAGCCCTGCCTTGCTGTTGCTCGACGAGCCTACGACGGGGCAAGATGCCGCGCAGGTCGAGCGACTCCTCGTGATGGTGACCCAATCGCTTGACGACTCCGCGAACGAACCATCGGCCGTCGTGTTTGCCACGCACGACGTGCGACTCGTACAGCGATATGCCGATCGCGTACTGATCTTGGGTTACGGTCGGCTACTGGCCTTCGTCACCCCCTCAGAGTTGCTGGCGCGAGACGATCTCCGAAAAGCTGCCGGCCTCACCACGGCCAGCGAGTCGCGCGGCGACACGAGGGAGAGCGCTTTCGTCGAGCCAACCTGGCTCGAACGTTGCGACCCACGCGCAAAGCTGGCCTGGCTCGCGGTGATTTCGCTTCTTTGCGTCGTGGTCGATTCACTCACGGCACTCAGCGTTTTGTGCGGGCTCGCGGCGGTGCCGTTGATCGCTTTACGCTGGACGAGACGCGGACTCAGTGCGCTCGCTCTCGGCGTGCTGCTCGTGAGTTGGTCGACGATGTTCTCGCAAGGTGTGTTTTACTCCCTCGAACCTCGTACGGCACTGATCGACCTGGCAATTCCGTTCACGAACCAATCTCTGAGCGTGTATTACGAGGGGGTGCTGTATGGCGCGATGCAGTCGCTCCGGTTCTTGGCGGGTTTGTTGGCCGGACTCGGCGTCTGTCTCTCGACCAGTCCGCAACGCTTGCTCGCCGCGCTGAGTTCGCTACGAGTTCCGGCCGCGATTTCGTTCGTGACCAGCGCCGCCTTGAATTTCCTGCCCGAGGCGCTCGATGCGGCACTCGCGATCCGTCGGGCTCGACGACTTCGCCGACCTCATACCGCAGAGCGTTGGTGGACACCTCTGCTGGACACCCTCGGCATGCTCATGCCGCTGTTGTCACTGGCCCTGCGACGGAGTGAGAACCTGGCCACCGCGCTGACCATTCGCGGCTTTCGGAGCGGACAGCGACGGTCGTTCCACCCCAAGCTTGTCCTGTCGCCGGGAGAATTTTGCTGCGTGATCTTATTGCTGCTTGGTGGGATCGTCATTGCGGTCCTCAAAGCAACGTACTGGTTCGCACTGGCCAGGAAGATCGAGTGGCCAGGGAGTGAGTCCTTGCGCGACGCCATCACTCGCTGGCTTTAATGCCAAGCGCTTGCTCGCCTACTGACCACGAACCGCTTGACGCTCCCACCATGTTCGCCAACGGGCAATTTGTTCGTCGCTGCTGAGTTTCTGGCGATCGTCGCTCGACAGAGGGCCCGAGGGAACCAATTTCGGCAAATACTCGAGCGCCATCTGCGACACGCCTTCGCCGCGATGCAAGACACCGATCAAGGTTGGTACAAAGACCGGATCGCCGAGCGTGCCGATCGCGCTGACCGCGCTGCGTGACACTTTGGGGTCGAGATCATAGGCCAACCGTTCCAAAGCCGGCGGACCTTGCTCATGGCCTCGGCGAGTGAGGACCGTTGCGGCTTCG
>CAYLYE010000203.1:0-11707 GCA_964387325.1 uncultured Planctomycetaceae bacterium | reverse complement strand
TCCCTCTCGACTACGAAGCTTATCCCTCGCAGTCTGACTCCTGAGATAGTCGCATCGGTATTCGGAGTTTGGTTCAACAGAGCAACCTGGGAAGGCCCTCAAGTCGATTCAGTCTCTCTACCCCCGACGCGTAGTGGCTCAAGGCTATTCCTAAAAATATTTCGGAGAGAACGAGCTATCTCTGCGTTTGATTAGACTTTCACTCCTCCCCACAAGTCATCCCACCGGTTTTCAACCCAGACGGGTTCGGTCCTCCACGCGGTGTGACCCGCGATTCAACCTGCTCATGGGTAGTTCACGCAGTTTCGCGTCTACCATCGGCGACAAATTCGCCCTATTCAGACTCGGTTTCCCTTTGGCTTCGATCCTGAGGATCTTAACCGAGCCGCCAACGGTAACTCGCCGGATCATTATGCAAAAGGCACGCCGTCAGGCATATAAAAATAGCCCTCCGACAGCTTGTAGGCACATGGTTTCAGGTTCAATACCTCCCCTCAACGGGGTTCTTTCCATCTTTCAGTCGCCCTACTGAGTTTGCTATCGGTCATCAAGGAGTATTTAGCCTTACGGGATGGTCCCCGTAGATTCAGTCGAGGTTCCACGTGACTCGACCTACTCAGGTACCCAGCGCTATAGTCAGTAAGTTTTCGCTTACGGGACTGTCACCCTCTGTGGTTCAACTTTCCAGAAAATTTAGCTGACCACTGACGTTCGCATTGCCGGGCCCTACAACCCCCCGGAGGAAAACCTCCAAGGTTTGGGCTATTTCCCGTTCGCTCGCCGCTACTGAGGAAATCGATTTTTCTTTCTTTTCCTACGGTTACTGAGATGTTTCAGTTCGCCGCGTTAGCTGCATGCACCTATGGATTCAGTACATGCCAGTTCGGGAATCTCGGGCTCAACACCTGTTTAACGGTTCCCCCGAGCTTTTCGCAGTTTTCCACGCCCTTCAAAGCCTCTTGATGCCAAGACATCCCCCATGTGCCCTTAGTAGCTTGGACCACATTAATCGAACCCTCTCGGCTTAAGCCTTTCGCCTTTCGACGAACGACTTACCTCGTGAGTCAATTTTGTCCACTAGCTAAACCAACTCGCCTACAAGAGCAAGTTGGCCAACGATTTCTTTGATCCTTAAGTTTGCCAGTGTGACCGAGCTTTCGCTCCTCACACCAAGCAACCCTTTCCGATTTTCGTAATCTAAGTGCCGTGAGAATTAGTCTGCTACGCATGGTTGCAACACCACGCGCAGCTCCTAACTTCAAAATGCCACTTCATACACAACCGAATTGTCAAATAACGACAAAGCCAACTCAACCTGCTCGTAAGCAGACGGAATTGGCTTCGCTGCCGAGGTAGGCAGAGGATGCGCTCTCACCGAGAGCACAACCTCTGACCACCGCACCAGTGCTGTTACGACCAGCAGCGAAGCGAGGGGTTGAATCTACAGGGTCATCATAGGGGCGTCAATGGTCTCGCTCGAATTTTTCTGAAAACCTTTTTGAACCTCTCAGGAACACATTGCTAACAGGCAAGGTTTCCTAGATCGGCCCCGCACCACACGCCGCTTGATTAATTATCTTAGGGCGATTGGCTCGCTCGTAAAGCCACCCGAGCAGGCGGTCCACTCGACTCTTCGTAACCCGCAATATCCGCCAGCACTCAAGCTGTAAGTCATTGCTGTGAATTACTCTACAGCACAGTGGCCGATTGTCAAGCCGCTCAATCAGCCCCGATTTGACTCTATTTGCGGCTTCCATTTCGCTAGCAAATTCTGCGTACAAGCACCCGCGATGTAGTCGACCTTGCGTGCCACGCGGCGTTCGATTAGAGACACGCTTTACGCTCTGCCGATGGTACCGCTAGACGAGCCAAGGACGGCTTGTCGGTGACTCGAAACCATCGCTCGGACCGGGCGTCGACGGGAAAGGATTCCTTCATGAATACCCGCTTATTTTGGGCGTTAACTTGCTTTCTGGGCTTGTTCGTCGGTGGTTGCCGCGGGCCACAATCGGCCGTCGTTCGCACGCCCGGCCAAAGCGACATGGTCGGCTCTCACACGGCCGGGGCCGAGACCTTCAAACCACTCGTTGAAGGAGCCGTTGGCCAACTACTTCAGCGCCATTGTGCTCCGCCGGTCCAGATGGTCGGCAACAACTTGCCTCCGCCCCAAAAACGCATCTGCTTCATCGGCGTCGAGAATAAGAGCGCCGAAGAGATCGGCGATTTCAAAGACCAGATCTATCAAGTGATCGATCAGCAGATTGTCAATTCGCATGTGTTTCAACCGGTCAACAAGCGCTTCGTAGACGCGGGTCTCACGCAATTGCGCATGCGACCCGATCAGGTGTTTATCCCGCAAAACATGCGGAATTTCGCCCAAGTACTCGAGCAGCAAGGACAACCGTTCGACTACGTGCTCTACGCCACGCTCACCTCGGGCACGACGCGCGACAACAAAGAGTTTCAGCGTGATTATCTGCTGACGCTCGAAATGGTCGAGGTCCGCACAGGCCAGTACGACAAGCAATCGGCCCAGGTGAGCAAAGGCTACTACCATTCGCCGGTCGCCAAGTGGATGAGCTTCACCGGACTCAAACGTTAAGCTCAGCACGAACGAGGGTCTTCCTGTGCTGCGACAATTGCAACGAGTGCGTGGGGCGCTGTGCCTGCTCGGGATGTTGCTCGCGGGTTGCGCCACCTATGCCAATCGACTCGACATGGTGCGGAGAGAGTTTGTCACCGGCGATTTGCCCCGCACCGAGGTGGCACTCGAAAAAGCAGCCCGCCATCGTCGCGATCGTGACGTCGTGCAACTCGATCGAGCCGTGCTCCTGCTGGCCGAGGGAAAGCCCAAAGAGGCCGAGCAGATCATGCGCGAGGTCCGCGACCGATTCGATCACCTCGAACAACAAGCGATGGGTGAAAAAGCCCTCTCGATGCTCACCGATGCCCAGAGCGAAGCTTATCACGGCGAGGATTACGAGAAGGTTTTGGTCCGCGTGATGCTCTCGCTGGCCAATCTGGTGTCCGACGGCCAAGACGCCGGCGCGTACTCACTTCAAGCCGTCGACAAGCAACAACAGATCGTCCAGCGCTGCCCGATCGACCCGGCCGGCAACAATCTCAAGGCGACTTACAAGCAAGTCGCGTTTGGCCCTTACCTGCAGGGCGCATTGCGCGAGGCGACCCACGCCAACTACGACGACGCACTGCGCTGTTACGCCACGGTCTGTAGCTGGCAACCCTCGTTTCCCTACGGTCCGCTCGATGTGCAGCGCGCCAAGACGGGCCATCACAGCCAGCCTGGCAACGGCGTGCTGTATGTCTTCGCGCTCGTCGGTGTCGGCCCCTGCAAAGTCGAAACGGTCGAAGCCCCCACTTCGGTCGCGTTGCTCATGGCCGACCAGATTATCAGCACCGTCGGTAGCCAGACGATTCCTCCCACGATCGCGCCGATTAAAGTGCCGCGAGTCATTTTGACACCGCACGATGTCGGCTCGATTGGCGTGGCCGTCCGAGGCCGCCCTTTAGGACGCACGGCGACCATCACCGACATTGGCACCATGGCCGTCGAGCAACACACGGCGGTGTTCGATCGCATCGTGGCCGAGGCCGTGGTGCGCCGCGTCGTCAAGAAAGGGGTGGTCTACGGCGTCAAGCAAGCGATGTCCGTCGATCGCTACTCGCCGGCGAATGTCGCGCTCGATTTGGCAGGCGTGGCCTGGGAAGCGACCGAGTCGGCCGACACACGCTGCTGGGGTTTATTGCCCGATAAGATCCAGGTCCTGCGGCTCGAATTACCCGAGGGCCAGCACGACCTTACGCTGCAATCGCTGGGCAGTTCCGATCAACCGCTCGGCCGACCGACGACGCATCGCATCTCGATCGTCAACGGCCGCAACACCTACGCGATCGGCAATTTCCCCTACGGCAACCTTGTCGGCACATTGCTGCACAAAACACCGTGACCTTCAGGGCTAGAGACACGATCTCGCCAAGCAACTGTAGCCCAGCACAGTCCTGAGCCCCCGCAAGGAGCGACGACGACGCGCTTGAGAAAACGCCTTCGGGCATGACGACCAGCCTCACACGATCGGCTCGATGACCTTGCCATGCACGAGCGTCAAGCGTTCTTTGCGACCCTGATGCAAAAAGCTCAGCTCATCTTGGTCGAGACCGAGTTGATGCAAGATCGTGGTGTGAATGTCGCGCAGGTGATAGGGCTGATCGACGGCGCGTAATCCGATGTCGTCGGTCGCGCCGACCACTTGCCCGCCACGAATGCCACCCCCGGCCAGCCACATCGTAAAGCCCAGATTATGGTGATCGCGCCCTTTGCCCCCTTGGGCCTCGGGTGAGCGGCCAAACTCGCCGCCCCAGAGCACCAGCGTCGAGTCGAGCAGGCCGCGCCGCTTGAGGTCATGCAACAAGCCGGCGATGGGTTTGTCCGTCTGGGCCGCCATCCGCTGGTGGTTCTCTTCGATGTCGCTGTGCGCGTCCCACTGCAAGTTGCCAGGTCCACCGCCCGAGACAACGACCGTGAATCGCACCCCCTGCTCGATTAAGCGCCGCGCGAGTAAACAACGTCTTCCGTACTCGTCGGTCGGTTCGCGGCCGATGCCGTAGCGTTCGAGCGTTTCGGCCGATTCGCGGCGTAGATCAAAGACCTCGGGCGCCTCGGTCTGCATGCGAAAGGCCAGATCGTAGGAGTCGATTCGCGCATCGAGTTCCGCATCGCGGGGCGCGGGATTGGCTCGATTAAGTTGCCGCACCAGATCGAGGGTCGCGCGCCGCTCGTCGAGCGTGACCCGATCCGGAAGATCGAGATTGCGAACCGGTCGCGCACTGCTTTGAAACATCGTAGGCTGATACACGGCCGGGAGAAACCCGTTGGTATACATCGGCTGACCCGCCTCGAGCGCGCCGTCGGGGTCGGGCATCACGACGTAGCCGGGCAACGACTGGCTCTCGCTCCCCAAACCGTACAGGATCCACGACCCCATGCTAGGATAGCCCGGCAGCACACGACCCGAGAACAGTTCATATTGCGCCGCCGAGTGGACGACCATATCGCCATGACAACTGCGCACGATCGCCAGATCGTCGGCACAACGCGCCAGGTGAGGGAACAAATCTGAAATCTCGATGCCGTTCTGGCCATGCTTGCGAAACGTGCGTTGCGAGCCCAGCAACAGCGACTCTTGGTTGATGAATTGATACTTGGCTTCGCCAAACGACGCTGGCCGTCGCTGGCCGTTGAGCTTGCCAAGCAGCGGTTTCGGATCGAACGTTTCGATGTGGCTCGGTCCACCAGCCATGAACAGAAAAATGACCGATTTGGCTTTCGGATCGCGACGATGAGCCGGTTTGGCCGCGAGCGGATTGGCCCGAAGTTGCTCGTCGCGCAAGATCGACGCCAGCGCAAGCGAGCCAAAGCCGCACATGCTGTGACGGAGAAAATGGCGTCGCTGATAGGCAAACATCGGGTCCATCGAGTCAATCGATATACATGAAGGCATTGAGATTAAACAGCGCCAGCGCGAACTCTTTCAACGAGTGCTCGTCGAGGAACGAGCGAGCCACTCGCTGTTCCTGCTCGACCGGTGGCCGGGACGCAATTAACCGAAACGCGCGGTCGATTTGCGCCTCGACTTGTTCGCCACTCTCTCGTTGCAACCGTTCGGAGAACCACCGCGCCATCTCGTTTGAAAAGGACCCGTTGAGCAACTCCAAGGCTTGCAAGGCGTGCGTGCTCGATTCACGTCGCGGACAGCTGATCTGCAGATCGGGCTGATCGAATGCTTGAGCGAATGGCAACCGCAGGTTCCGTTTGGCAAGCAGATACACCGAGCGGCGGCGATGCTCGGCCTCATCCGGCGTGACCGTCCATTGAGACGGATCGTACAGCAGATTGACTAAATCCAGATCGGCTCGCACGATCACACTCGGTCCGCCCGACTTGAAATTCAGCCGCCCTGCGATGCTCAGCAGCGAGTCGCGGACCTCCTCGGCCGATAGCCTCCGCCGCGGAAAATGCCACAGCAGATGGTTCTCGGGATCGATTTTCCGTCCGCGCTCGAGCTGCGGCGAAGCGACCGACTGTCGATAGGTGCTGCTCGTCAGGATCAACCGATGCAGCGGCCTGAGTCGTCGCCCCTCGGCGATGAACTCGTTCGCCAAATAGTCGAGCAGTTCAACGTGGCTGGGGAGCGAACCGTTCACGCCGAAGTCGTTGGGGGTGGCGACCAAGCCTCGACCAAAATGCCCTTGCCAGACACGATTCACATACACCCGCGCCGTGAGTGGATGCTCGGGATCGTTGATCCAGCGGGCCAATTCACTGCGCGGCTGCGAAACGTCAGCCGACATCTCACGCACGCGCTCGTCGACCAGCGCGCTGAGCACGCGCGGACCGACCCGCGAGCTCTTCTGCTCCATGTCGCCACGGCGGAGCACATGGATCGGCGTGCGCTCCTCGGCGCGGTTTTGCACCGTGCTAATGGTCGGCAACTCCGTAGGGAGCGACTCTCGCAGCGAGGCAATCTTACGATCCAGTGCGACACGCTCAGTCCCTTTCCGATTCTCACGCTGCTTCTGCAACTCTTTGATCTGAGCCGTGATCTTCTCGGTCTCGGTTTTCCATTGCGATTGGGCTGCCTCGTCAGCCAATATCCAATCGTGATCGTGCGACGCGGCCAGAAACGCTTGCAGCCGGTAATAGTCCGTCTGCGGGATATCGTCGAAACGATGATCGTGGCAGCGGGCACAGCCGAGCGTCAGCCCCAGAAAGGCCGAGCCCAGGGCGTCGGTCCGTTCGGTGAGCACTTCGTTGCGACTGAACGCGACCTTCTTGTTACCCGCATTGCGCCGAACCGGTCCCAAGCGATGAAAGCCAGCCGCGACCCGATATTCGTGATTCGTGGGATCGAGTTCGTCACCCGCCAGTTGTTCGCGGACAAATTGATCGAACGGTTTGTCCGCGTTGAACGAACGAATGACGTAATCACGATAGCGCCACGCGCCGCTACGGTGTCCGTCGTACTCGTAGCCCTCGGTCTCGGCATAGCGGACCACATCGAGCCAGTGCTGCCCCCAACGCTCGCCGTAGTGCGGGCTCTCGAGCAGGCGGTCGATCAGTTGCTCATACGCTCGGGGCGAGTTGTTGCTTGCGAACGCCGCGATCTCCTCGGGCGTCGGCGGTAGACCGATCAGATCGTAGCTCACGCGGCGAATCAGCGTGCGGCGATCAGCCGCCGGCGCGGGCTCGAGTCCGCTCCGCTGTAGCCGATCAAGAATAAAAGCATCGATCGGGTTTTGCACCCAGCCTGGGTCGTTCGAGCGCGAAACACGAGGTATCTCGGGACGAGAACGGGGGCGGAGCGACCAATGTTTTTCGGCAGGAGCATCGATCGGACGGGGATCGACTGCCCCGTCGCGAATCCAGCTCTTAAAGTCGGCAATGACCGTGTCGGACAATTTTCCTTTCGGCGGCATTTTCAGGTCTTCATGCCGCAAGGCCGCGAGCAGCAGACTTTCGTCGACATGCCCCGGCACGATCACCGGTCCCGAGTCACCCCCCTTGCGCAAGAGAGAGCGTGATTCGAGACGCAAACCTCCTTTGGCTTTGGCGCCGGTGTGACACTCGCTGCAATGCGCGGTGAGTATCGGCTGAATTTTCTGCTCGAAGAACGCGATCTGCGCCCCGGTGGGGGACGAAACTTGATCGACTTGATTAGCAGGCTCGGCCGAGCATGGTGACACGAACGCGACCGCGGAGAGCAGTATTACTCCCACAAGACCGACAGGCGAACGATGCGTGGTTTGCATGACTGGCGTGCTCAGAACTTCTTCAAACGATTACGCCAGAATATCCTTAATCACTTCGCCAGCGACATCAGTCAGACGGAAGTCGCGGCCGTTGAAGCGATAGGTGAGCCGCTGGTGATTGAGGCCGAGCATATGTAGTAGCGTGGCGTGCAGATCGTTCACGTGGACCTTGTTCGTCACGGCTTTGTAGCCGAACTCGTCGGTCGCTCCGTAATGAAAACCGGCCTTTACCCCGGCACCGGCCATCCAGATCGTAAAGCCGTTCGGGTTATGGTCGCGTCCCTTGGCCCCTTGCGAGTCGGAGGTGCGTCCGAATTCGCCTCCCCAAATCACGAGCGTCGATTCAAGCAGCCCGCGCGATGCGAGGTCGCTCAAGAGCGCGGCGGCCGGTTGATCGACATGCAGTCCACACGAACGGTGGTTCGTCTCGACATTCGAGTGACAGTCCCAGGGGACGTCGTTCACGCTGCCATCGCCGCCGACCCCTTTGCCCGCGAAGATTTGCACATACCGCACGCCACGCTCGACGAGCCGACGGGCGATCAAGCACTGCCGGCCGAACGTGCCGCACTCGGCCTTTTCCAAGCCATAGAGCTTATGGGTCGCTTCGGTCTCACTCGCGATATCGAGCGCCTCGGGAGCAGCCATTTGCATGCGATACGCCAGTTCATACGAGTTAATGCGCGCGGCCAGATCGTTTTGCGTCGGCCGCTCGGCGGCGTGCTCTTGATTGAGTTGACGGATCAACTCGAGCTGCGCCCGCTGCTGGGCGTCGTTATGTTTGCCATCCCGCGCGAGGTTATCGATCACCTCTTTGCGACGCGCGTCGAGCGTGAGCGCTTGATAGGTCTTGGGCAAAAAGCCGGCCGACCAAATCTGATCGTCGCCACGCGGCCGGGTATCGTGCATTACGACGAACGCGGGCAGGTCCTGGTTCTCGGTCCCCAGGCCGTAGGTGACCCATGAGCCCAGGCTGGGCAAGCCCGGCCGATTCGTGCCGCACATCAGCTCAATCGAGGCCGGGGCGTGATTGTTCTGCCGCAGGTACATCGAGTGCAGGAAGCACATCTTGTCGACATGCTTCGACAGGTGCGGAAAGAGATCGGAGACCCAGGTGCCCGACTCTCCGTACTGCTTCCACGAGAACGGCGACTTCAGGCACTTGCCGCTGGTCGTGAAGAAGCCGGTCTTCGGGTCGGCGCCAGCGAGCGTCTGTCCGTCGCGCTTCTGCAACTCGGGCTTGTAGTCCCAGGTGTCGACTTGCGACGGGGCGCCGGTCATGAACAACCAAATGATCGACTTCACCTTCGAGGGAAACTCGGGCGGCTTGGGCGCAAGCGGGTTCGGGGCCGCCGAGGCGTTGTCGCTCAACATCGAGGCCAAGGCCAACGAGCCAAAACCGAGCCCCGACTGCTGCAAGAACTTGCGACGCGAGGGCAACACCAACTCAGGATGATCAAACATGATCGCTTTCTCTGGCAATTTCGCTCAATAAATCGTGGGCAATACGTTGGTTAGTCGACGTACATAAACTCATTCAAGCACAACAACACCTGACAAAACTCGGCCAGCGCCCGCTCGGCGCTCGCCGCCGCATCGCCTCCCATGATCGACTGCTGTTGCGCGATAAAGGCGAGCATCCGATCACGTTCGTTATCCGACGGATGACGCGCGAGCGCGATCTGATAAGCGCGATCAACCGACTCGGCGAGCGGCGTATCGGCCTTAGGGCGAATTCGTTTCACGAGCTGCTCGGCCTGCTGTCGCACGAACGGCGAGTTCATCAGCACCAGCGACTGGGTCGGCACGGTCGTACTGATCCGCTCGCCGATGCTCTGCGTCGGCTCGGGTGCATCGAACATCGTCATGAGCGGAATCAACTCGCTTCGCTTGACGCGGAGATAAATACTGCGCCGCGGCGTGTTGTCGAGGATACTTGCTCCGTACATCTTCGGGTCGAGCGTGCCGCCCACGGCCAGCAGCGCGTCGCGGATCATCTCGGCCTCGAGCCGGCGCGGCTTGTGGTGCCAGAGCCAGCGGTTGCTCGGGTCGAGCTTGAGGTTGGCGGGGTCGACGTGCTCCGACTGCTGGTAGGCCGCACTCAACATGATGAGCCGATGCAGTGGCTTGAGGTGCCACCCCTTGCGGATCAGTTCACTCGCGAGCCATTCGAGCAACTCGCTATGCGACGGCGCCTCGCCCTGTGCGCCGAAATCGTTGGGCGTACCGACAATGCCCTCGCCAAAGTGATGCTGCCAGAGGCGATTGACGAGCACGCGCGCTAAGAGCGGACCGGCTCCGTGCTCGACGTCGGTCATCCACAGAGCGAGCGCCACGCGCGGCTCGTCGGGCTGGACTGAACTGGACTCGCTTTTCGCAGCCGAGGCGCGTTGCAGCACCTGAATGAAACTCGGCTCGGCCTTGCCTGCTTTGTTGTCGACCTCGCCACGACGCAGGAGGAACACATCTTGGCCTCCGGCGATGGTCGTGTAGACCTCGGTGAAATTGCCGCGGGGCATTTTCTCGGCGTGCTCACGCATCACGCGATAGACCTTGCCCGCCTCGCTGTCGAAGGCGCTGAACCAGTGGACGGCCGACTCTTGCAAGTTGGCGGGAACGACATTCTTGTTCGCGGCGAGAATGGCCCGAAGCTCACCCAAGTGCTGCGGCGTCGCCTCGCCGGCCCAGGTCGCCGGGTTGGGCTCGACACTCACGCTCAGGCGAAAGCGGCCCAGCCCCTGATCGAGAAACTTCAACTCGCAGTTGAGCAACGTGCCCGCGTCGAACCCCGGCAAACTACCCTCGATCTCGAAAATCGCCGCGTTGTCTTTCTTGGCGTTCGTCTTCACAACCCAGGCGGTGTTCGGTTTGCCGTCGACCGCGTTGGCCAGCGGTTGATCTTTATCCTCCGAACCGGCAAAGACCGCTTTGAGCTTGAGCGTGACGGGCTTGTCTTTCGCCGTGGGATCGAGTGGCGCGGCAGTGACGATCAACTCGGCGAGTTGGAAGCTGCCGTCGCCATTGAGCCCCGGCCCTCGTTGCGGCAACGCCTTGTCCGTGAGCGCATCGAGACGCAACGACGCGATGTTCTTTTGATGCGTGTGGAATTGCAGCCGGTACTCGTCCGCGTTTCCCGTCCGCTGTCCACGCTGGCGACGACGATCCACGGCGCCGGGCGTGAGTGACCCGTCGTGAGCGATCAGCCCCGAGGGGTGGACCTTCAGGTACGAACGCTCGCCGTCGGCCTCGACCGCGTCGAGCGTTTGCCACCGCGGCGCGTCGGGTTGCTTGGGCAACTCGTTTTTCTGCCACAGAGCAAATCGCTTGGGGAACTCGTTGGCTGCGAACTGCTTAACGGCCGTGACGAACGTTGCGTGCTCGCTAGCGTGCTTTTCTTGCGCCAGCCGCGTCGCCTCGGGGTCACGGTCGTAGGCACGAGCACCGTGGACCGTTTTGGCCAGCGAGGCGGCGATGCCATAATAGTCTTGCTGCGGTATCGGATCATACTTGTGTTCGTGACAGCGGACGCAACCCAAGGTGAGCCCGAGCATCGAGCCGCCGACGGTCATAATCATGTCGTCGAGTTGATCGTAGCGAATCCGCTCGACCGTTTTGGCCGTGATCTGGCCCGGATACGGTCCGGCGACAAGAAACCCGACCGCCGCGGCTCCTTCGTAGTCGTTGGGCAGCAATTTGTCGCCAGCCAGTTGCATCCGCACGAATTGGTCGTAAGGCATGTCCTGGTTCAGCGCGCGGATCACCCAATCGCGATAATGGTAGGCGCCCGGTCGAAAGCCGTCGAACTCATAGCCGCCGCTCTCAGCATATCGGGCCACATCCAACCAGTGCCGCGCCCAGCGTTCGCCGTAATGCTCACTCG
>CAYLYE010000202.1:1384-11849 GCA_964387325.1 uncultured Planctomycetaceae bacterium | reverse complement strand
GCCGTGGTGGCAGATGCTCGCCGTCTTCGGTTATGCGCTGGTTTCTTGCCTCATCGTGAATGACGCCCTGAAGGTCACTATGTTCCAGCGACTCGTTCCCACGGCTGTAGCCTAAGATGTAGGTAGGAGGATCAGTCGCCGCGTTTTTTGGGGAGAGGGAATAAATTAGCGTCCACACGGTTGCGTAGTACGGGTGAGGAATTGACCTGATGCTGAATCGCTACTATCAACCTGGATTCGAAATACTGTCATGCACCTACTGCCGCAGATCGGCTTCACATCCCCACATTCCAGCCACAAATCGTTCTAACGTGTCACAGTTCAACAACTGGCGAGTGACATTCCCATCGCGCCGCTCTGTTCGACACTCGGATTGCTACGCGCCAGCTGCTATCGACGTCAAGCTGCGCTCACGTCGCCTAGCGTGGTGCCGCGCACTCGTGCGCTTTCGCCACAAGCGTTGAGTGCTGACGAACGGCAGGCCTTGCGTGAGGCCTTGAACACCGCCGCTTCGCCGATCAACGCTCTGTACACCGCGCTCGCAGCGCGCGTACCAGCAGATTGGCAAGTTGCAGTAAGAACTGGACTGGCTCTAATAAGCTGCCCAATTCGGTTGAGGTAAAACGCTTAGAAGCTGACAAAATACCTATCCGACACCCCGGCTTTTCTAGGTTGCCCAGCCAGTTTTTTGTCAGCCTCTTATGGATCGTGCTGGGGTGGCCCAAACGGACCGGTCGGAGCGTTTGTAAATGTCAGTGTAACGTCTCTTCTGAAAAAGGTTGGTGGCTAGGCGAGGGTGCGATCCCAGTAAAGAAAACTCTGCTGAATTTCAGCTGCTGAAAGGGTCAGTGTTCCTGGAATGGTCCCGTTGTTAATGCCCCACGTGTTGAAAAGCGTGAATTTTTGCGAAGTTGGGTCAAATCCAACAAGAGCGTATGCGTGACCAGAGGCAACTCCTGGGGCCAATTGCCCACCGAACTTCGTGGCCAAAGCGATCAACGAGCCCGAATCATACGCCGCGATGATGCCGGATACGCTTAAAGTGTTACCGATACTGGAAGCGCGACCGGTGATTTGCTTAAAGGCATCACCCACATATCCTGCCGCAAGTGCGCTATACGAGTTTTGGCTTTGACTACGGATCCAGCCCGATGCATTCAATTGAGCATAGGCTTTCTCAGCCAACGCTACCCAGAGTTCGTTACCGGCGTTGTTAGCACGCTCGCCCATGCTCGCAAACACGAGTTGGCCATATTGATTTACAGGTAGGTATCGATCGACGGTGGTGTACTCTGCTCGCCCATTATTGTAATACCGTACCGTGTACGTTCCGTCACCGTTATCAATGAACATATTCTGAATCACGGATGGCGTGCGATACGCAGTCTCCGCGAGCCCGGCTAGGAGATAGCACGTACCAACATATCCTTGGCGAATATCCGTATAGCTTGGCCCGCCGACAAACAGACTCCCCTGTGCGTATTGATAGCTATACGTTGTCCCACCAATTGTCGCGACTGGCCGATCTAAACCCAGGAACCACTTGTTCGTGAGTTGTGTGAGTTGCTGGCCACTGCTACCCACGGTTAAGTTGCCGAGCGCGGCTCCTTGATAAGTGGCATTCGCTGTGTTGCCGTTGACGACCTTATTGGCCAGATTGCTTACATAATCGGGCATATTGAACATCGAGGCGTTCGACACGATTAACCGCAGATCGCTCAGTTCCGTCGAATCCACGACGCCCGTCGCGGCCACCTGCGAGAACAGGGCCATCACGTCGGTTCGATCAAACACACCGTCGCGGTACAAGTATCGAGCCACACTGCGTAGATTGTCATTCTGCAGGTTCATATCGAACCAGGCAAAGTGACCGTTGACTCGTGTATTTGTACCGCCTGAGGCGAAATAGTTGTCGGTCGCCGAGGCTTGATCGTCGAAAAGGGTGTTGGCCCCTTGCGTGCCGAAGAGCCAATCGTAAGCGCGACCACCATCGAGCCAGTTGCTTCCCGTGCCTCCATAGAGCACGTCGCGATCGTCGCCACCGATGAGCGTGTCGTTGCCGTCTTCACCCAGTAACGTGTCATTGCCCGAGTCGCCGTCGATCGTGTCGTCGCCGGCGCCACCGTAGATCACATCGTTACCAACTCCTCCGTCGAGATAGTCGCTGCTAGAGCCACCGTAGATGATGTCGTTACCTTCACCGCCGAAGATGATGTCGACCCCTTGCCCCCCCGCGATGAAGTCGTTGCCTGCTCCACCGTAGATGATGGTGGGAGTGAAAATGGGCTGATAACCAAAAAGTTGGCTATTGACCTGGATTTGATCGTCGCCGGTTCCACCATCGATAATGATTTGCGAGACTTGCGAAGCGGCAAAAGTCTGATTGCCACCCATTAGGCCGATGCGGCCGTTGTTCTGTATCAAAAAGATTTGGTCGTTGCCACTGGTGCCCGAGATCTTAAGCGTTGAGCCGTCGAGGATCATGCCCAGACCCGTGGTGAGCATATGCCGCTGTTCGAGTGGCTCGATGGCAAGCGGTCGGCACAGGCGATCTAAGGTGCGGCGCAACATGCAGCAACAAGGCTCCACTCGTCGCACCAGCGCAGGGTCAGTGCGCCGCAACGAGCCAATTGAGTTCGGGTCAATCTGGTCGAGCGACCAATCTACAGGCGGCGAACGCCGCGTGAAGTGTCGGCAACAGAAAACCTAGGTCGAAATGCCTTTGAGGTCAAACAATGCGTGAGCGAATTTTGTTGCTAGCCCAGTCGACCGACCTGAGATGCGTTGCTGCTCGCACGGTTTGTCGCCGCCGAACACCGTAGGCTTTCGAGTCCGTTGCCTAAACGCAACATGTCGCACAGGGGCAACACGTGCAGAAAAGGGGGAAAGCCGATTATCATCAATTACGTAGACCATCGCCTCAAGGTTCGGAACAATCTTTTCCAGCAAAAAAGCATGTGATTTCATCCGGTCAATCTTGGTTGTCACGGCTCCGAGTCGATCTATTGTCATGCCACAGGGTGAGCCCGTCACGATGCCCAACTGATTGCGTTCGACAGCCCTGCCAAAAAGACACTTTGCAACTGTGCCAGGGCCTTGAGAATCACCTTGTCCTACACGATAATCAGGTCCGAAGATCGTAGGGCCTGGGGGCGTACACCCCCAATATAGCCTTTGAGGCTGACCTTTTCTTCCACTCGCAAGCACCACGCGAAACTCCTAAAATATCGCTCGATACCACGTGTGATGTGCGAGTTGCACCTAAATCAAATCCTGCCCGACTCGAAGAATCGCTGCAAGCACCAACCAACTGCCAGGGTGCCACGAGGACTGAGGGTAATGTCGCGAATTGCAATTGCCCAGCTTGCATTTACCGTGTACGGGTTGTCATGTAAGTACGCATTTTGCAATCGACTGGTCTGGCTGATTGGCCACAAATGCCGCGTCGGAGATAACATTGGGAAAGCCGTTCGACCTTGAACTTGATGCGCTACCGTCCACTTACGCATGGGCGATGGCTCAGCCGATGACTAAGTTGTGTCGGGCTGTCGAGCGGCTTTGCGCGCATCCGATGCTTGCCGTCGGCTCGGGCGGTTCATTCAGCGTCTGCCACTTCGCAGCACATCTACACGGCGTGTTGGCCGGACAAACAGCCCTGCCCATGACTCCGCTTCAGGCGGTTGATCGACGCACACCCGTCTCGACAATGAGCGTCTTGTTACCTACTGCTGGCGGGAATAATCCAGATGTTGTTGCTGCGGTCCGTCTTCTTTCGGAGCAAGAACCCCAGAGTGTACTGATTCTCTGCGGGAATGCGCACTCGCGTGTTGCCGCTCAGGCCGCGCGCTACCAGATGGTTGATTTCATCGCATACGAACTACCAACTGGTAAGGATGGATTCCTTGCAACCAATTCACTTCTCGCATTCTGCGTCTTGCTTGCTCGCGCTTTCGCACAAGTCTCAGGTCAGCGTCTTGAGCTGCCCAAAGATTATCGTGGCCTCCTCTCAGATCGACGACTCGCTTCCAATTGGAACATCGCACAACGCCGCTACTCCGAAATACTCTCTCGACGTACCCTGCTTGTGCTTCATGGCCCCGCCACTACAGCCGCCGCAGTTGACATCGAGTCCAAGTTTACTGAGGCTGCGCTCGGCCATGTTCAGATATGCGATTTTCGTCAATTTGCGCACGGTCGCCACCACTGGTTGGCGAAACGAGATAAAGATACCTCGATTCTCACGCTCGAATCGCCTGACGAGGAGGCAATAGCAACACAAACCTTGGAGTTGATCCCCAAGGGTCTCCCCACCGCACGCATCAGCATCTTCCAACGCGACTGGACTGCCGATTTAGCGGCAATTTGCGAAGGCTTCTATCTCGCTCGTGTGGCGGGTGTTCAACAAGGCATCGACCCTGGCCGCCCAGGCGTACCAGCGTTTGGTCGGAAGCTATACCATGCCAATGCGTTCCGATTACGACGTAAATCGTCGGCGCTACCTGCCTGGAAGATACGAGCCATCGAGCGAAAAGCGGGGGTGAGCCTGGAACAAATGACTTCGGATAATCGTCTTTCATTTTGGACGAAAGCGCTAGATGCAGTTTTGGATAGTCTAGCCTTAACTCGATTCTGCGGCATTGTTGTCGATTATGATGGCACGCTTTGCAGCGAGGATGACCGCTTCGACCCACTTCCGAAGGAGATTACGGCCTCGCTTGTGGATTTATTAAAATCGGGGGCACAACTAGGCGTCGCCACGGGACGCGGGAAATCAGTACGAGAACGACTGCACGAGGCAATTCCAAAGCAATACTGGTCCCAAGTCATCGTCGGATATTACAACGGGGGCCACCTTCTTCCACTGAACTCGAGTGAGTTGCCCGACGGCTCGGAGAAGATGATAGAGGACCTTCGGCCACTCGCCGCTGCTGTAAAATCTGACCCCTTGCTCACTCAAGGCGCAATTACGCTTCGGCCACGTCAGGTCACTCTGAATGCCCCTCCTGGCGTCTCACTCAATGCGCTCTGTGAACACGCAGAAGCCTTGATTAATCGCATCTCTCCACACAAACTTCGAGTAATGCGATCCGGGCATTCTGTAGATATTGTTCCAGATGCCGTATCAAAACTATCAGTCGTAGATTATCTCTCGAAGACGGTTGGCATCAATAACTCCGGTGCAGTGCTTCGGATTGGAGATCGCGGACGATGGCCTGGAAACGACGCGCAGCTTCTGGCCAGTCCTTATGGGCTCAGCGTTCACGAAGTCTCGTCCGATTCCATGACTTGCTGGAATCTTGCACCTCCTGGATTTCGTGGCTGGCAGGCCACACTCTGGTACCTTCGCCACATGAAGTCGGCGAAGCGGGGTATCCGTTTTGGACTGTCAGCGAAAGAAGGAGAGTGACGTGAATCAAGATTTCATTCTCCGAAAGCTGGCTGTAATCATGTCTTGGGATAACGACCAGGCCAGGAGTGAATTTGCATGGCTGCGGCTGATGTCCCAGATGAAGTATGACGGTTATCAAGATTTCCTGGCTGGTGCTCGCTTTGTCGAGTCACTGGCGGACTGGTTGCAGCAGTTCACGCCGGATGACAGAACAATCGCTTACGAGTTTGTCCGGCGAACTCTGGTGTACGTGAGTGCTGCCGAGATGAACCACCTTGTAGAGCTATTCTACCCCGAAACCGTGGTGTGGAGGTTACAACAGGAAGTAGCGAAACAACTCAAAATTCCTGCTTGGCGCGTTTGGGCAAATGCTGAATCGCACAAACTCTTTAATCGTTTGAGACGGCAGTCGCTGTTCATCGAGTTGAGTGACGGTGCCCGCATCGACGTATTTCGACGAGCCAATGCTGGTCTGATCAGCAATGAACAAACGGTGACGGCACCACGCCTCAATGACGAAAAACTGGACGAATTGCTGGATGATCTGCGCAAAGACCTTGGCGATGCAAACGTGCGTTTTGCATTTGTTTTCTTGATCGATGACTTTGTTGGCACCGGCACAACTTTACTTCGCAAGAAGGAGGACGGTCGCTGGACAGGGAAGCTGTTTCGTTTTTGGGAAGACAACAAGGATCGTTTCAAGACCTATTTTGAGGATGACTGGTCTCTGTGCGTTCATCACTACCTTGCCACGGAGCGAGCCCGTCAGTCCGTTGAGCAACGGCACAGTCAGATAGCTTCGGAACACGCGGCGGGTGAGTGGTTTGCCAAGGTGCAGTTTTCGTTCGGTGCAGAACTGCCAGCGAACCTCCCCTTGACTATTGAGGCACACGCAGAATTCCTTGCGATTACAGATCGGTACTATGACTCGTCAATTGAGAATCGCCACACGAAGGTCGCCGGGACTGATGCAAAGCTCGGATTCGGTAAATGTGCGCTTCCGTTGGTTTTGGAACACAACACTCCCAACAATTCCGTAGCTTTGCTTTGGGCCGACAGTGACGGAGCGAACGGTCAACATGCAATGCGGCCGCTGTTCAGGCGACGGCAACGACATACGTGATGGAGACACCGACGTGGAGAACCCCTTCTACCGCCGAGCGACAGAACAGTTACGGGACGATGAGGCATTCTTGTCAATCGTCAGCCCTCAGCCCCTGACATATCTGCTCAAACGGCCAGCCGAGCAGGGTACACTGTTTGACCGGCTTGTCCTGCTCCGAGGAGCACCGGGAACAGGAAAGACAACTTTGGCCCGCCTGTTCGAGTTTTCTGCTTTGAGAGCGGTTCTTCGTAGTACTGCCTCGACCGATCATGAGGCAGTTGCCGGAGCGTTACAGGAATGCGGTGCGATCCATAATAACCTTCCAGTCCTGTTGGGATGTCGACTTCCGATGGAGACGGACTACCGCGATTTCTGGGAGTTCCCGTATCCGGACAGTTTGAAGTCCGGCATGCTTTTCTCGTTCATCCAGGCCCGTGCGGTTCTGACATGGTTCCGTCAACTTCATGCAACTGGCGTATCAGAAACTGAAGTTACCGTCGTTGCTCGGGTAGGATCGTCCTTAGGGCTTGAAGCAATTGGCGGGCCCACTACGTCGGGGATAATTCAAAGGGCACGCGAGGTCGAGCGAGCGGTGTACGAGATCGTCGGGGCACTTGTTGCACCCCAAGAATCTGCCCTACGTGCGTCGGTGACAGGCACCTATCGCCCCTTCGATGCAATCGACCATGTTGCAGTTGTCAGTTCTTCCCTGAATGAAGGAGCGGCAGTTTATCTCACCCCATTGGTAATGCTCGATGATGCTCATTGCCTTCATCCGGCACAATTCGAGGCTATCAGGCACTGGCTGGCACGGCGAGAACTGAGAATCGCACGTTGGGTGCTTACTCGCTTCGACATTCTTCAGCCAAGCGAAGCTTTGTCAATCGTTGCAGACGATGACACTGAACGTCCAAACTACCCCGGGCTTTCAGCAACCCGCGATGAACTGACAATTCTCTTGCAAAGCTGGGGACCACGGAAAGATCAACGGAATGCTTTCCGCAAGATGGCTCGTGACATGGCCGGGCGATATCTCGAAAAGCACTCGCTTCTCGGGCCTCGACGTCTCGTGGAAATAGGAAGTCTATTGAGTGAGGAGTCAGAGCAGATATCGCAGTCAAAACTTGCCGAGTATGAGAGAAGTGTGGCGGCAACCCAAAGTCGTCTGCGAATCTCCGACTCTCGTCGCGCGGAACTGGAATCGCTCATCCAAGAGTTCCGGAAGGGGACGAACCAAGGAGATGACATGCAGCTAGCCATGCTCTCCATTTTAATGCATCGCTATGCCAATCGCACGAAAGGTCAGTCGTCGCTATTTGGCGATGAAAACCCAGAGCCATCAAGGCCACTGATGGTCAATCCAGGAGTGCATGAAGCCGCACGCCTGCACCTGTTACATCGCTTTGATAGACCGTTTTACTACGGCGCAGATGACCTTTGTGATTCGAGTTCTGAGAATGCGGAACTCTTTCTCCAACTAAGCGCCATTCTCGTTGATACTATTGCAACCCAGGTCATTCGCTCCAAATCGCCAGTACTCAACGTATCAACACAACATCGACTATTGCGCGAGCGAGCCCGGAAAATCATAGATGCATGGAGCTTTCCGTATTGCGAGAAAGTGCGCAAGCTAGTTGCCAGAATTGCCAATCAATGCGTCGAAACGACGAAACAGCCAAACGGGTGGCTAACCCCCAATGCCTATGGAGTTCTGCAATCCGACTTTGAAAGTCTGGCAGGTTCGAATTCCGAGCTTGCGACCGTGCTGCAGTTCGCTGTCGCTTACAATGCAATTCTCATTGTTCCCCAGTATCAGCAGGGTAAAAAAGAATGGTGTCTGCTGGAGATGGGGGGGCCAGTGTGCCTCGCCAACGGGCTTTCCCTGAAGCGTGGTGGATTTCTTGAAGGTTCCACGACGGAATTGGCCTCGCTTCTTCAGGAGTCCAAGTGATGTCACGACTTCAGAGATTGTGGGAACCTTGTATCTATCATCGGGCAGAACATGCAGAGGCGTTCCTGCGGGAATACCTTGTCGAAGCTGGCCGCTCCGTATTGCTTGTTGCAGGAGCAGGTTTTGATCCCCGGTCGATTCGACTTGCTTCGCTGGTACCAGAAGCTGTTCGTACGAGCGCGCAAGCAATACTGATAAGGGAGGACCGCCCAAATCCAGCGCCGGAGCTTGTCCAGCGTGCGGAGCGACATCGCGATACACTGATGGCGGCCTTCCCCAACGCTCAAGAACGAATTGTACCAGTATTCGCTCGTGATAATGCAATCATCGGAGGTCGAGAAGGGGTGCGACTGATGAATGGCCAATCGCTTAATGGCGTAACCGATATTATCATCGACATGAGCGCGCTTTCTATCGGTGTTGCGTTTCCGATAATCAAGCACTTCATCGAGCGGTTACGCACGGAACCACAAGCTGCCGTGAACCTCCATGTCGTTGCTTACCATCATCCACCAATTGATGAAGCTGTGTCATCCAATCCATCCGACACCGTCGGGCCGATTCATGGATTCCGAGGTGGATTGGGTCTGGATGAGAAGTCCGTGGCGGCGATGCTATGGATGCCGCAGCTTGGTCGTGGAAAACGACCGGTGCTTAACCGAATTTTCCAAATGCTGCGAAATGTGCAAAAGGATACCGTAGTATGTCCGATTCTTCCATTCCCGTCCTCCAGACCTCGTCTTCCCGATGAACTCATCGAGGAGTTTGCTGAGGAATTGCAAACATCCTGGTCTGTGGACGTTCGCGATCTCGTGTATGCGGATGAGAAAAGCCCTCTCGATCTCTATCGGACCATACTCCGCATTGATGATGCTCGTCGACGCGTTTTCGAAAGTGTTGGCGGCTCCCAGATCATCTTGTCACCCATCGGGAGTAAGGCACTCTCACTCGGGGCGTTGATGGCTGCCTTGGAACGTGATTTTACGATTCTCTATGTGGAAGCAATCGGATATACTCTTGATGCATCGCGAGCCGACGCGGTAACCTGCACCGCCGAGTTAGTGCATATCTGGCTGTACGGCGACGCTTATGGAACCCCTGTTGGCAAGGAGGCCGAATAGAAATGTCCCGAAAACACTTGAAAACGTCCGTTCCTCTTCGCCCGTTCGTCGTCGGAACAGGTTTGATTGCGCTCGATGCCGTTACTAGCGCCGACAGTTCGATTCCAGTGCGTTATTGGGCTGGCGGAACCTGCGGCAACGTGCTGATTGCGTTGAGCTACCTTGGCTGGAAAGCACAGCCCGTTGCCAGACTGGCAACTGATACTGCAACAGAGTTGCTGCTTGGTGACCTTCGCCGATGGCGAGTTTCCGAACGGTTCATCCGCAAAGAGGAAGACGGCAGTACGCCAATCATCGTCCAAAGAATCTCAAGAGATGCCCACGGGCACGTTCGACATTCGTTTTCGTGGCGCTGTACTTCCTGCGGAGCGCGCTATCCGGGGTACAAGCCAGAACTAGCGACTGTTGCAGAAGCAATTGTACCCAAGCTCAAGAACATGGCAGTGTTCTTCTTCGATCGCGTTTCTGCCGCATCATTGCTATTGGCCAAGGCTGCTGCTCAGAGCGGAGCACTTGTCGTATTTGAGCCGTCCGGCATTGGTAACCCAATTCAGTTTCGCCAAGCTTGGGAAGTTGCGCACATTGTGAAGTATTCGCACGAACGGCTGAGCGACTTTCCAGACCTAGACGCGGAGAGGAATCCGCTTCTCATCATTGAAACCCTGGGGGACGCTGGGCTTAGATATCGATTGAACCGACCCGGAAAGAGACGCTCCACCTGGATCGAGTCAAAGGCAGTGGCGGTCGTCGACATCCAAGATACCGCTGGATCGGGCGACTGGTGTACTGCTGGACTGTTGTCAAAGCTCGGAGACAAAGGAATCGCTGGCTTCTCAGGTGCATCTGAAAAACAAGTCGATGAGGCCATCAAATATGGACAAGCGCTTGCCGCCTGGAAT
>CAYLYE010000202.1:0-1374 GCA_964387325.1 uncultured Planctomycetaceae bacterium | reverse complement strand
CAGTTCGAATGTGCTCGCGGAGGAATGTATGCTGTTTCCCGACAGCAGTTTTGCAAGCAGGTTGAGGAGATTGTCACCGGAGCTAAGCACGTGATCCCAATCACGCGAGGTTCAACCATCGAACCCGGTGACAGCAGTGGCGTTTGTCGAGTTTGCAAGCATCCTTCAACTCACGTCGGAAAGAAAAAAGGGACTACGTGAATCGATTTTTGTGAGAGGAAACGCGGCCATTGGGTTCTCGGGGGCAAGATGGAGAAGGGCATCGTCTCCTTGAGATTTGCACACTTCAATAAACGGACGGGGTTTTAACTCGTTGGGATCGTCGATAAAAACGACGACAACTATATTGCAGCTAATTCGAGGGGCGGCTCCGTTTGCTGCACGTCTGACTGTTGCGATTGCCGTCTACTGTGCAGTTTGAGCCAGCGGGCGCGACGGACCCAATAAAATCGCACGGGCAGGAAGAGATCGACGACCTCGTCGGATATGAGAAGCCCTCCTAGTACGGGCAGTGCCATTGGGGCAAGAATCTCACCACCAACTCCTTTGGCGAAGACCATTGGAAAAATGGCGATGATGGCCACTCCTTCGGTTAATAACTTGGGACGTAAGCGATGCACGGCCCCTTCGATCACAGCCTGTCGCAGCTCTTCTAGCGAGGCAATGTTTTCCAAGCCGCCGCGTTTTTCGATAGCTTCGCGTAGGTAGACGAGCATGATAATGCCAGTCTCGGTCGCCATGCCGAAACAGGCGATGAAGCCAACCCACACAGCGACGCTAAAATCCATTGGCGGGGCATCCCAACCTTGCATAATCTTGGGAAACAAGAACATGAAGAAGGCTCCGCCCGCGAGTGCCTCTGGAACCGCCAGCATCATCAAAGCAGCATCGGCTAGGTCGTTGTAGGTCAGATACAGAATCACAAATATCAAGACGATGACGGCTGGAAAGACGTAGCGAAGTGTGCGGGCGGCCCGCACCTGATGCTCAAACTCGCCACTCCACTGGATATGGACACCTTCCGGCAGTTTCACTTTTTGGGCGACAACACGCTGCGCTTCATCGACAAAACCCACAATGTCTCGGCCACGAACGTTGAGCGTGACGTAGTTCAGCAAACGGCCGTTTTCGCTCTTAATCATGGCCGGACCTTCGACAACCCGCACGTCCGCCACGGCGCTCAAGGGAATGGGTGAGGTTCCTTTGGCCGAGTGCGCTGGATTCGCCGAATGGCTGGCTCGGCTCGAAGTGTCGGCGGGCGACGAGTCCGTTTGCATCGACGTCGTTGGGGCGCTACCCATCGCTCCGCCAGTCATTCCCGATGCGGTTCTCGCACCACCGGGGCTAATCAGCAATCGCCGAATGCTTTCTTCA
>CAYLYE010000201.1:0-11855 GCA_964387325.1 uncultured Planctomycetaceae bacterium | reverse complement strand
AATGGCTGGTCCACCGACGACCAGCGTGCGACCACCTTCGCGACGATTACGCACCAACTGCCGGGCGATCTCGCGGATGGCGACCCCCTTGGGCTTTTCGGTCGACACGCTCGAACCCATAAACTCGAACATGTGCCGTTCGTTGGCCCGTTGTTCGGGCAGCACCCGGACTCCAGCGTGGCCGACGACCAGCATCTGGCCGCGACGCACGTCGGTTACGGCGACGCAGCGAGCACTGCATTGCGCTGGATCGATGACCACGCCGCAGTCCATTTCCTGATCCGCGACGGCGTGCCATTGGCCAGCCAGCCGCACCTCGGTTCGCTGATTGGTCGAGCTATAAAAGCCTTCGGGAAATGCTCCGTCCATGTCGGCCGCCACGAGTTCGCAATCGCGCGTCGAAGTTGGCACCGCGCCGTGATCGTGAATCTGGTTCAGGATATCGTGCAGCAGCGATTCGCTGTGCGCCTGAATCTCGATCAGCGCGAAACTGGGGTCGCTGCGGGCCTGACCGATCACGATATCGGCGATGCGAAACGAACCGCCACTGGCCGTAATCAGATCGAGAATTTTCGGCAGGATGAGGCTGTCGATAATATGACCGCGAACTTCAACTTGTTCGCTAAAGACCGTGGTCGACGGCGTACCAGCGTCGGGTGAGCGGTGCATGGGGGTCCCTCCAGCCTGTCCGTGAGGCGCGACTTCCTCAGATTGTTTCGCTGGACAATTGTACGTCATGGCCTGAAAATGGGCCAAAACAAGATTTTTGTTTGGGTTGTAACTCATGTTGCGGCAAGGCTTTTCAATCATGGGTCGATTTTGTATACTGACTCGTTCTGTCTCGACGGCGTGAGCAGTTCCTGCGTTGGAACCCTACCGGCGAGCGCCCATCCATTGGACCGACCCGGTCGATATCAAGCATGAGTGCAGACAAGCCCGCCAGTCGCTGGAGTGAATTGAAGAAGATGTTTGGCTTGGAGTCGGCCGCGCCTGCTGCTCCGACACCGGCCCCCGCGCCGACTGAGCCACCCGTTGCGGCTCCCCCACCAGCTCGCAGTGTTGCCCCCGCGTCGGAGGCGGCGAGTTCGACGCCTCCCAAGCGTCGCGCCGACTGGGGTGACTTGGCTGCGAGCTTAGGTTTGCAACCACCCCCGAAGCCGGCGAAACCCGCCGTGGCAGAGCCGGTCGCCCCGCGTAGCGAGCCTGTACAGCGTAGAGAGCCTGTGCAGCGAAGTGAGCCCGTAGCGCGGGTGGAGAATGTAGCATCGGAGTCTGTTCGGGCCGCCGAGCCACCTTCCCCGACTGAAGACGCTCCGCGCAGTGATGACCGTGAGCAAGTGCGAGGTCGTCGCCAGGAGCAGGGGGGGCGCCGAGATCGGGGAGATCGAAACGATCGCGGTCGTCGTGATGAGCGGGGTGGTCGCGGTGGACGCGGCCGTCATCAGCGTGATGATCGACCGCGTGATGAGCAACAAGCCGCACGCCGCGATGAGCCGCCGCGCGAAGAGCAGCGCCGTGACGAAGGGCCTCGCGAAGATGAGCCGCGCAGCGAAGCCGTCGGCGAAGCATACGATCGCGACGAGGTCGTCGAACGGAGCGCAGCCGATGGCGTGGTCGATGGAGCCCCGAGCGGCGATCGCCATGAAGGTGACGCTGACGGCTCACGTCGTCGCCGCCGTCGTCGCGGCCGTGGCCGAGGTCGAGGACGAGGCGGACGTGATGATCGCGGACCTGACACCAAAAGCTCGGTTGCCGACGTTCGCGAAGATCGTGATGAGCGCGACGAGCCACTCTCCGACGAGGTCGAGTTGACTCGATCGGAAGGACGTGATCTTGATTCGGAACCTGCGGGCGAAGCGTCCGATGCGCCGCGTGATCGAGGCGGAGACGATGAGGGAGAGCCGCGTCGTCGCCGTCGTCGCCGTCGTCGTGGTGGTCGTGGCCGTAGTCGTAGCGAGTCGGCAAGCGGTGACGCGCCAGCGAGTGAATCCGGTCACGAACGGGACGATGACGACCGCAAGGAGCCTGAACGAGTCCGAAAAGAACCACGTGTCGAGCAGGCGGATCAGGACGATCACGACGAGCTGGACGATCATGATCTCGACGTACCTCACATGCATGGCGACGACGAGGAGGACGGCGAAGACATCAAGATTGGCCATCGCGGCATTCCCACCTGGGACGAAGCGATTGGGCTCATCGTGGCCGTGAACATGGAATCGCGGGCCAAGAACCCACGCGGCGAAGGGCGACCTCGCGGTCGAGGGGACCGTGGCCGTGGCGGCAATCGCTCGCACCGCGATTAAGCCTGCTATAGACCCCTGCGCAGTGAATGAGCCCCGGCGAGCAACTCGAGGCCGGGAAACACCGGGCTTCCGGTGATCGCCCTGGCTCAATAGCCGCGCAGACCTCGATCATATCCACTCGCAACTCAAACACGTCGATCAAAAAAAGAACCCTTGGTCCACGACGGACCAAGGGTCAAAAAGGTTGTGCGTTTGATTTTGCTCTAGCGTGAGGCAGCGCGAACGCCGCTCTACCTCACCGCATAGAGCCCGGTGGATCTTGCATCAGCATGCCCTCCTGGGGTTGAACAGGTTGACAACTAACGTGCTTCAATCAACTCGTGTGGCCACGACTTGATGAATACCCGAGCCGCGCTGGGGGCGTCAATGAAATTGCGCGGAAAATTTTCCTGCGGCAAAAAATAATCTCGCGCGAGGGTCGACCTATAACGCCCGCGTGATCTGTACCGACTCGGCGACTATAAACTCGGGCGAAAGCCGCCGTTTACATTGAAGGTCTGACCAGTTAAGAAGCTCGCTGAGGGTGAGGCCAAGAAGCGGGCGAGGCGAGCTACATCTTCTGGCTCCCCCCAGCGGCGCAGCAGCGACTCGTTTTGTGCGCGTTGCTGCCATGCCTCTGAAGCGCCGTGTCCCCAGGCGGTTCGGATCCAGCCGGGAGCAATGCAGTTGACCCGCACCTCGGGCGCGAGCGAGCAAGCGAGGCTCTTGCTAAACGCCATCACGGCCCCCTTGGTCGCCGCGAACAATTCTCCGCTGTCGCCTGCCATGCCGTGCTCGACCTGATCCCAACCGATGTTCAGAATCACGCCGCTCCCCCGCTGCTGCATGCGTTCTCCGACGCGTCGTGCGAGCTGCATCGTGGCAACCACGTCGACCGACCAGAGCGCGGCGAGCTTTTGCTCGAAGGGCCAATTCGCGGCCGCTCCGGTGAGCACGTCGACGCCAGCATTGTTGATCCAAATGTCGACCCCGCCGCGCCATTGCCAAGCCTGTTCAACAAGCCGTGGCCAGCTGTCGCTCTCGGCCAGATCAGCAAGCAACACGGTCGCGTCGCCGCCACGCTCGACGACCCCCGCGGCCGTTTCGTCCGCCCCGGCTCGATTGCTACGTGCATGGACCAAAACGTTCGCTCCGGCATCGGCCAGCTCCCAGGCCATTGAGCGGCCGATGCCGCGTGATGCGCCGGTCACAATGGCCGTGAGGCCCAATAATTCGCGTGAAGGGTTCGTCATGCTGGAGGATCAGTCAAACGTTGGTCGATGTATACCGTAGCGTCGCAGTCGGTTCCCTTGCTACGCGGTGCTCGATCGAACGACGATCAAGCGCCGCGAGCCGCCTGTGGCGCGCTATTTCCGTTCGAGAAACCATATCGCACGCTAAGCTAATAGTATAGGCGCTATGCCGTTTGGCCGCAGGGCGCCAGCATTGAAAGCGACGAGGACCGCCGTGGATAGTTCCTTTCCCGGGCATCTGGTTTCCAGTGCGCTTTCTTTTCGTGGCTATAACACCACGAACTTGGGTCGCAGCCACGAGTTGCTGGTTCATCCGGTGTATGGCCCCACGGTCGAGCGGCACCTGCGCGAAGCCTCGGAAATGTGTACCGCCGCCTGTGGCCGCGGGGTCGACCTCGTCGAACGGGTTCGCTCCCGGCAGGAGAGTTCGCTCGACACATTCGGCGGCGATATCGGCCTCATAATGTCCATGGAACTCGCGCAGCTCGAACTGCTCCAGCTCTTTCACGGGGTCGACTATCGCCAGGCGACACTGTCGGTCGGTTACAGTCTGGGCGAGATCACGGCGCTTGTCGCCGGCGACATGTATCAACTTCCGGATGTGCTCGTACCGTTGGTCAAATTGGCCGACGAGTGCGCCGAGTTGGCCAATGACACGACGATGGGCGTGGTTTTCTCGCGCGGCCCGGCGCTATCGATCGAAGCGGTCGAAAAGCTCTGCCTGGAAATCAATCTCGACGGCCAAGGGGTGATCGCCATGTCGTCGATTCTCTCACCCAATACGGTTCTCGTGCTAGGGCAAGGGACCACGGTCGATCGTTTTCGCGAACGGATGAAAGACACACTGGGCGAGCGCGTCAACCTCCGCAAACAAGGGGACCGCTGGCCACCGTTACACACGCCGCTCATGTGGCAACGCGCGATCCCCAACCGCGCCAGTGTCTTGATGCACACGATGCAACGCGGCTTCACGACTCCCAAGCCCAACGTCCTCTCGCTCGTCACGGGCAAGATGAGCTACACGAGCGTCAACAGCCGCGAGCTCATTGCCGACTGGCTCGACAAGCCGCAGCGACTTTGGGACGTGGTCTATGAGTTGCTCGCGCAAGGGATCCGGATGCTGATTCACATTGGGCCGGAACCCAACTTGATTCCCGCGACGTTCAAACGCCTGAGCGACAACGTGACGCATCAGATCGAGTCGAGCCGACTGGGGACGCTGGGCATGCAGGCGATGCGCACCGTGACCCGGCGACCTTGGCTGAATCGGATCGTGAGCAATCGGGTCGCGTTGCTGCGTGCTCCCTTTGTACACCATCTGATTTTAGAAGACTGGCTGCTCGACACGCCGCCGAAGTAAGGCCCCTCGCGCTCATCAGGCCGGTCCATCTCGGACCGGTCGTGCGACCCGCGTCACGCAACTCCTTCAGTCACCTTAATTGTGCGTATTTTTCAGCCAAAGCCATGATCGCGTAGATTTGCTCGTCATCGGAGAGTTTCATGTAACGATCATTGGCGTCGAAGAAGATGCCATCTCTGGCATAACACCACGGCATAAGGTCCTTGGGATGCATAAGGGGTGAAATAACCTCGTCATGAATTAATTCCACACCCTCTGTTGGAGTAATCACTCCTTTAATAATTTGTGATGCTCGGTAAACAAGCCAAAGTCTGAAGAGTTCTTCCTCATTTTTTGAGGAGATACCTAACTCGATGATCGCTTTGTCAAACAATCTCACCGCATCGAATCTTTCAACGGGTCGACCGTCGAGATCTAACCCAGCCAAATCGATCAAAGCTGGCGATTCGTGGCCCTCTACCATCATTCTCACGGCCCAGTCAACATAATCTTGCCCAACAGCGGTTTCGTTCGCCGCTTTAACTCGCAGTTCTAACAAACCGCATGGCATGTCTGTTTGTTCATTCATTAGGATTGCCCTTTATTCGCTCTACATTAGCCACCGCATTACAAAGCCCAGCAGGGCACACGAGCCGATCGTGATCATCATGTTGGCGTGCAGGCGGAACACGAGTAACGCGGCCAGTGCGGCAATAACCACCGCGGGCCAGTGGACTCCGACGGGCAACGTGAGCCGAGCCGATTGTCCCTCGGGATAGATGAAGAGCACCTGCAACGCGAACCACACGGCCAGATTCAAGACCACGCCGACCACTGCGGCCGTAATCGTCGACAAGGCTGTCCGCAGGGCCCGATGTTGCCCGAGTCGCTCGACATACGGCGCGCCACTAAATATCCAGAGAAACGAGGGGACAAAGGTCACCCAGGTCGTGATGATCGAGGCCAGCACGCCGGCGACCCAGGGGGACATTTCATGCGGATCGCGATAAGCGCCCATGTAGGCGACAAACTGCACGATCTGGATCAACGGCCCCGGCGTGGTCTCGGCCATTCCCAGGCCATCGAGCATTTCTAATTGGTTGACCCAATGGTAGCGTTCGACCGCCTGCTGCGAGACATACGGCAACACGGCATACGCGCCGCCAAAAGTGACTGCTGCCGCTTTGCTGAAGAAACGCGACTGCTCAGCCAGTACATGATCTGCTCCCAAGAACCACGAGAGCAATCCCACTGGCGCTAGCCAGAGCAGCAACCATGTCGTCGCGACGCGGAGTGTGTGACCGAAACCTGACCGCGAGTCGGCCGGTGACGCCGCATCGGCCTCTTGAGCGGCCGACGATTTACCTTGTGGGAACCACGTTGGTCGATAGCGGCCTCCCAAGAAACCGAACAGTCCCGCGCCAAGCACGATGACCGGAAACGGCACCTTGAGGAAAAAGATGGCGATGAACGCCGCGGCTGCGACGCACCACATCATGCGGTTTTTCAGTGACCGTCGCCCGATGCGAATCACGGCCTCGATCACGATAGCGAACACCGCCGGTTTAATGCCAAAGAATAGAGCGTCGAGCACGGTCGTGTCATGGAAGGCGGCATAGATCATGCTGAGCAGCAGAATCGAGAGAAACCCCGGCAACACGAACAGCGAGCCGGCAATGATGCCACCGAGCGTGCCGTGATGCAGCCATCCCATGTAGGTGATGAGCTGTTGTGCCTCGGGGCCAGGCAATAGCGAGCAGTAGTTCAGCGCGTGCAGAAACCGCGACTCGCTCACCCAGCGTTTATCGTCGACCAGCACACGGTGCATGACCGCGATCTGCCCAGCCGGGCCACCAAAACTCATCAACGCGATATACAGCCAAACCTCGAACGCCTCGACAAAACTGGGTCGCGCTGCGGTTGTTGGCATGCGGTGCTCAAAGTTTAATTCAGGCCGACTACTGCTGTAACCGTAGCGGATTGCGATACAGCACCTCGGCCAAGTATTCGAGGCTGCCGCGCTCGCCTGGCTCGCGCTCATGGTGCCAGCGGTCATGGGTCGGCATCAGGCGCTCATCATACGGCCAGGAGCCGAGCGGCTGGAAGCCCAAGGCCTCGGCCAGCTTGTTGGAATTCATCGAGACATCGCTGACACGCGGCGGAATCGGTCCCGCCTCGACGCGCGGACAACCCATCAGCAATCGCGGATCGTAACCGCCGATGCGATTGATGATCTGTCCGATGTTGTAAAGACTCAGCGACCGCGCGCCACCGGCATGAAACACTCCGGCCAAGTCGGTTTCCAGCACCGCCTCGCAGGTCGCGTTCAAGCAGTCGGTGTAGCTCGGCGAGCGGACCTCGTCGTAGTACAGTGTCGCCGGTCGATGTTTCTTGAAGCGTGACTGTATCCAGTCGATCGCGCCGGCGTGGCCGTTCGAGCTAATGCCCATCGGCAGCGCGATCCGCAGCAGGGCGGCATGCGGCGATTGGGACAGGAGCAACTGCTCGGCCGCGGCCATCGTCTTTCCATACACATGGATCGGGGCGACCTCGTCGGTCTCGACGTACTGCCCCCCCTCGCGTCCTGGGTACACCATATCGACCGAGAGATGAACCAAGCGAACATCCTCGTTGCCAATCACGTCGAGCAGGTTCTTCACCCCGTCGACATTGATCCGCCAAGCGAGTTCCGGGGCAAGCTCACAAGCGCGCAGAGCGCAGGCCCCCGCGCAGTTGAGCACGCTGCCGAACTGAAACGTGTCGAACACGCGTGCCAGACCGTCACGGTCCTCGGCATTGCAGGCGATGATGTCGGGGCCCGCGAGCCGTTCGTTGTCTCCCTGTCGCAGGCCGACGACCTGCCCAGGATAGCGTGACAGAAAATAGGGGAGTGCGTTGAACCCCGGCACGCCTGCGATGCCCGTGATGAGCAGCGGCAGGCGCAGGGGGCGGCGGTGGGCGACGAGGCCGCGCACCGCCCCTTGTTCGTTCGGACTCCGCTTCATATCGGCAATCAACGTGCGACGGCTCACTCGGCTGCGACGGGCGAGACGAGCACGCCAATCTGGTCAATCGAAGCCTCGAGCTTGTCTCCCGGCTTGACAAAGGTGCCGGTCGTCGAGCCCACGCCGGCCGGCGTTCCGGTCGAGATGATGTCGCCCGGCTCGAGCGTGACCATGTTCGAGATAAACTCGATCAGCGCGGCCACGGGGAAAATCATCGCTCCGGTCGTCGAGTTCTGTCGTGTCTCGCCGTTGAGCTTCAAATTCATCGCCAACTTTTGCGGATCGGTAATCGCGTCAGCCGATGCGACACACGGTCCGCACGGGCAAAAGCTGTCGTGCCATTTGCCATGCAGCCAATCGAAGAACGAGTCCTTGTCACGCTTCTTGCGATTGGGGTTCGGGCGGAACTTGCGATTCGAGATGTCGTTGATCACGGTGTAGCCCGCGACCACGCTCAGGGCGTCTTTCTCGGCCACCGCTTTACAGCGCTGGCCAATGATTACGGCCAGTTCGAGTTCCCAGTCGATCGCGTCGGGCGAGATTTTGGGAATGCGAATGGCGATGCCCGGATCGGTCAGCGTGGTGGTCGGCGGCTTCATGAACACATAAGGGAAGGTCTCGGCCCGCTCGGCGGCGATGCCGCCCCCCTCCTTGATGTGGTCAGCGTAGTTGCCGGCCAACAGGAACAATTTATTGGGTCGCGCCACCGGCACGTTCAACTGCACGGCCGAGGTGGCAACTGCCAGCCCGCTTGGCAAGGCAGCTCGGTTCTGTGACACCCAGGCGGCCACCTTCTGCGCGGCACTAAACGAGCTGCCGTGCGGCAAAAACTCAAGCAAGTTATCGGTCGTCGGGATCGACACCTTCTCATGCGTGGCCTGGGTGTAGGCGGCTGCGGCACCGACGAGCGGGACGATCTGTTGCTCGTCATAAATACCAACGGCCGTTTGCTTTTGATGAGTGAAGCGGCACAATCGCATCGTGTGATTCCTGACTCTCGGGGGGGTGGGTCGTGCGGTAGGTACCAACAGCTTGCCAACCTTGGGGCGATTGTCAAGGCGATTGCCGATTTCGATGCTTCCTTTCCTCACACATGCCGGCTCGGCTCGAACTACAATAGAGCGTCGCATTGAACGCTCCCTGTGCCGAGGACCGACCAGCATGTCTCTGATCGACGATTTTATCGATGCGTGCCGAGTGAAGGGGAAGAAGCCGATCAAACTCAAGCATTTCGACCCCGCCTGGGCCGGTGACCCCAAACGATCAAAATCCGAGCGCAAGCAGTTTGCGGTCGACTTGCTTAAAAACACGGTCGAGGAGTTGGCCCAGGCGCAAGAACTACTCTACGCGGCCGACACCTACTCGGTGCTAATGATCTTTCAGGCCATGGATGCCGCCGGCAAGGACGGCACGATCGCTCATGTGATGTCGGGGGTTAATCCGCAAGGCTGTCAGGTATACAGCTTTAAGCATCCCTCGGCCGAGGAACTCGATCACGACTTTCTCTGGCGGAGCGTGAAGTGCTTGCCGGAGCGTGGCCGGATCGGCATTTTCAACCGCTCGTATTATGAGGAGGTGCTGATCGTTAAAGTACATCAAGAGTTGGTCCGAGCGCAGCGTATTCCTGATGCGAAGCCAAATAAGGACTTCTGGGAAGCACGCTACGAGAGCATGAATGCCTTCGAGCGGCACCTAACTCGCAACGGCACGGTGGTGCTCAAGTTCTTCTTGAATGTTTCGAAAGAAGAGCAGCGGCGGCGATTTCTCGAACGGCTCAAGAACCCCGCCAAGCATTGGAAGTTTTCATCGTCCGATCTGGCCGAGCGCGGCTACTGGGACGATTATCAGAAGGCCTACGAGCAGATGATTAACGCCACGAGCACGAAAAACGCTCCGTGGTACGTGATCCCGGCGGACAACAAATGGGTGAGCCGTGCCATGGTGGCCAGCATCTTGGCCAAGACGATCTCATCGCTCGACCTGAAATACCCCGAGGTCACAAAAGAAAAACAGCAGCAGATCATCGAGGCGCGGAAGCACCTGGAAGCCGAGCAGGCATGAGCCCCGGCCGCTCGAACTGTGTGAGTTATTGACCCTCAGGTAAACGGCTTAACAACTGGTGTTATTGACGACTGCGTGGTTAATGCAACAGGGCGACCAGCGGAAGCTTGGTATTTCCCGGCTCGCTTGAACTACGAGTACTTCAATAGATCATTGGGACGCCTTAATCGTCGCCACTCTTGTAAGGCAGAACCCATAGACAATACACTACGTACCCCTGATCTGGTCGATATGACCGCGTAGCTCAAGGGGGGCATTTCACACTGCGAGACCGAGGTCTGAGCATGTCGCATCGCCGAGTCGTGGTCACAGCGCCGAGCCGACTGCATTTCGGCATGTTTTCGTTCGGTCGAACCGATGCACGGCAGTTCGGCGGCCTGGGGCTAATGGTCGATCAACCGGGCTTGAGCTTATCGGTTCAGGTGGCGAGCGAATTGCAAATCACCGGGCCACTTGCCGAGAGCGCCGAAAAATTTGCTCGCCATGTTGCCGAGCATTTTCAAACACCTCCGCACTTCAAGATCGATATCCTGACGGCACCTCGGCCTCATATCGGTCTCGGCAGTGGCACGCAGCTCAGCATGTCGATCGCGGCCGGGATCGGTCAGTTGCTACATGGCTCGGTCCCCGCTGGCGAGCAACTCGCACTCGCGTCGGGGCGCGGCAGCCGTTCGAGCGTCGGCATGTATGGCTTTACGCGCGGCGGCTTGTTGGCCGAGGCAGGCAAATTACGCGCTCAACAGCATTCGCCACTGATCGCACGTGCCGAGATTCCTGCCGCGTGGCGGCTCGTGCTGTTGTCGCCACGCGATGCCATCGGACTCTCGGGCGAAGCCGAACGCAGTGCCTTCGCGCGACTTCCCGCCGTGTCGCTCAGCACCACCGCAACCCTTTGTCAGTTGGCGTTTATGAGCCTGATCCCCGCGGCCATTGATGGCGACTTTGAAACTTTCTCACGCGACTTTACCTTGTTTAATCGTTTGGCTGGCGCGTGTTTTTCATCGGAGCAAGGGGGTGAATACGCCGGTGAAGAGGTTCGTCAACTCGTCGACCTCGTGCGGTCCGCCGGTGTCGATGGCGTCGCGCAGAGTTCCTGGGGGCCCACGGTCGCGGCGCTCTTTCCGACCGTCGAGAGCGCCCAGCAGTTTGCCAGCTGTTTGCCGACAACGCTCGCAAACTCCACGCTCGATGTGGTCCTTGCCACGCCCAACACACGAGGCGCGACGATCGAGGTCGTCAACGTCTAGGACGACGAACGGCTGAAGTGGAGTTGCTCGACGTCGCGTATCTCACCGGGGGCTCATTCTCCTTGCCACGGTTATTGAAGTACGCACAGCAGCTGGGCCTAGGCGAGCAACGCGAAGCCTGAATATTCCGAGCTTCCGCTGGTCGCTCGGGTTCATTAACCGCGCAGTCGTCAATCATTGGCAAACCTTAGCGATTATGCCACGTATAACAAAGATGCGGGTCGCAAATATGTCGTCGGGCCGTGGGGCCATTTCGGCGAACGTCACTTATTTGTGACCTAAGTTTCGTCAGAGGCCAAGCTAGCTGGCGTGATTGGCCTGTTGTTCGTGATCGACAAGATCGTGCCAGCAGGGAGCCGCTGCCGGTAAAGTTTACCTAGGCAGAAATCGCCACCAAATAGAAACTTTGACTCAAGGGCCGTTGACGCGACGGGGTGTTAACGGCGTATAAGTGAGATGAGGCGACGCGCGTTAGCACGCCTGACTTACGGGAATGAGAATCATGAATCGAACATTGCGAATCGTCGCGGTTGGACTCACGAGCACCGGCATGTTGCTGGGTACGAGTGTGCCGAGCTTCGGCTGCTTTGGATGGTGGAAGCGACAGCAAGCCTGCTCGCCGGCGTATGTCGCGCCGACGGTCAGTGCTCCGGTCGTGGCCAACT
>CAYLYE010000200.1:0-11883 GCA_964387325.1 uncultured Planctomycetaceae bacterium | reverse complement strand
CCGCGATCGCCGTGGGGACCGACGTGCAGAACAGCATCTTCGTCTGTTCGCTGGCCCAGCAGGGGGTGTGTCCTCTCTTGCGACATTTTCGTGGCCACAACGATTACGTCACTTCGCTCGGCGTGTCTGGGGATCGGCGCTATCTCGTGTCGGGTTCGGCCGATGGCACCGTGAGGATTTGGTCGCTCGTGCATCTCGACCAAGCGGGCGAACCGCTCGGCCGATGGGGAGCGGAATGGCAGGTCGAACAAAATCGGCTCGTGGCGAAGCAGGTCGACCCCGCAGGACCGTTGTTCTTCAAAGGGGTTCGCAGCGGCGATCAGCTAACCAACCTTCGTTGGCCAGCGACCGGTGAGGTTACTCAAGAAGTCGATGCGGCAAAAATGCTCCAGCAACTACGCGAGCTGCCGTGGGACACCCAGGTTGTCTTCGAGACGAGCCGCAATGCAGTCACGCAGAAAGCGTTTCAGTTGCTGCCAGCCTGGCAACCGCTGGCCAATTTGTTCGTCAGCGCGCAACGCGAATGGGCTCTTTGGACCCCCGAGGGATATTATGACGCGTCGGCCAATGGTCACACGCACTTCGGTTGGCAGGTGAATCGAGGAGTCGAGACCGCTCCTGAGTTTTTTCGCGCCGATCAGTTCCGCAAAAAGCTCGAACGCCCTGATGTGCTCGAGCATTTACTACCACAGGGGAGCTTGGATCGCGCTTTTCGTCAGGCGGCCATCGAGCCTCCCAAGCGACCCGATCAGGCGGTTGAACAGCAGATTGCCGTCACACCGCGCGTCAGTATTTTGTCTCCCTTGGCGGGCGAGACGATCGGACGTGGTGCGGCGACCGTGCGGGCTCGGATCAAGATCCCTGGCACGAGCAAGCTCGCCCGAGCCAAAGTGTTCGCCAACGGCGTCGTGGCAGCCAATCAGCGCTTGGTCGACGATCGCGCCGTACCCGATGGCCGCGAAATGATTTATGAGTGGAACGCGACACTCCCTGCCGAACAGCAAGCTCTGATTCAGGTGTTGGTGAACACCGACGTTGAGACCGTGGGATTTGGTCACGTGCTGGTCGAAAATGACACCGCGCAGCAGCCAGCCCAGCGATTGCCCAAGCTGTATGTGCTGGCGATGGGCATCAACGAGTATCAAGATCGTGACGTGCAGCCGCTCGGCTACTCGGTCGCCGACGCGCAGGCGATCGTGCAGTTGCTCAAGGAACGGACCGCCGGGCTCTACACGCTCGAAACGCCCACACTGCTCGTCAACGAACAGGTGACCCGAACTCGATGGACCGAGTCGTTTGCCAAGTTGCGCGAACAACTGCGCGCCGACGCACGGGCCGACGACCTGCTGGTGATTTTTATGGCGGGGCACGGTTTCGTCGACGCGAAGACCCAACGTTACTACTATGCTGGCCACGACATCAGTATCGAGTCGTTCTTGAAGGGGCAATTTTCCAACTCGATCTCCTGGAGCGATTTCGAGCTGCTCGGTGACATTCCTTGCCGCAAGCTGGCCTTGCTCGACACCTGTCATAGCGGCGCGATTCAACCCCTGCGCGGACGTGATCTGAAGTCGGCCGTCAGGGCGTTTCAGGAAGATGTCGTTTTCACCGTGACCGCCGCCGCGGGAAGCGAACGCTCGGAGGAGAAGACCACCTGGCAACACGGTGCCTTTACGAAAAGTTTGCTCGCAGCGCTTTCGGGCGATGCCGATGTCTCCGGGGACGGAATCGTATCGCTCAATGAAGTTGTCCGCTACGTACAGCGAGACGTGCCTGAGTTGACCGAGGGGCGTCAGAACCCGACCGCCGCGCCAGATGAGGTGCTTCCCTTCGTCTCACTGGGACTGACACGGAACAAAAAGCAGGCCAACATTCAGCCCGCTTTGCCGGATCATACCGCAGCGAACGGTCGCTAATCGTCACGCTAGCTGCGCTGGCTTCGAGTGTCGCGATTCGCCCTGTTTTCCTGATTGTAATATCCAGGAAAAGTTGAACTCGACGCATTCGATTTGCCGACTACAGGGCTGACCGTGTCGCTTCGAGCCGCTCATGCCTGCGCGTTCGCTATTCGACGGTTCGAGGAGTCTCGCGATGCATCGCATCTGTCGTCTGCTAGCGATTACCATCATGCATTGGGTAAGTGGCCTGCAGGCGACGGCCTGGAGTTGCGATGCGTGCGCTGCGGCGGCTCATGGAGCGCCAGCGACGGGCACGAGTTTGATTCAGCAGGTGAATTACCTCTCGGGCGGTCCAGCTCGTTGGTCGGCGCGTTGCCGTTGCCCGCAATGCCTGTCCGGGTCGGCTCCATCCACAACAACGCCCGCGCCGGCGACCGCTCCCGCCGCGCCACCGAACGATACGCAGACGCGCGACTTGTTTCAGGCCGAGGCGGCTCCTGACTTCAATATGCTGAGCAGTTCGCTGGGGGCAGCCCGAGGACCGGAGTCGGTTGGAGTCAACATGCTCGGAGACTTTTTGGTCGGTGGAGCCCTGAGTGGTTCGAACATCACCCTCTCGAATCCGACCGTCACACCATCAACAGGTTTATTTCAAGTGCCGCTTGGAGTGAACGGTCAGCCCGCTCCGGCGACGTTCTCAGGTCACTCATTCAAAATTGCCGACAACGAAAGTCCTTGGCCGCGCACTCGATTGTTTGTCAGCTCAAACTATTTTGATCAGGTTGGCGGCAAGACCGGGATTACCCGTGAGATGTTCGGCTTCGAGCAACAACTGGGCGACGGCAGTGCGTCGATCAGCGTACGATTGCCTCTCTACACGGTCGCGCCTGGGGTGCAAAACAACGCGGCATTTGTGGGCGGACAGATTGGCACGTTCGGTGTCGGGACAGCCGGACGCACCAGCCTCGGCGACTTGACCACGGTTTACAAGCAGGCCCTGATCTACGATCCGTCCGGGGGTAACGTGTTTACTTGGGGGACCGCGTTGGTCACCCCCACCGGGCCTGCCACCATCGGCGGCGTCACGCCCGCCTTCACGCTCGATGGCGTGCAACACACCGGCTCGATCCAGCCGTTTCTCGCAGGCTATAAATCGATCAACGGCACAAACTCCGGCTGGTTCGTGCAGGGGTTCTTGGCCATCGACACGCCGTTCACGACGACCGACGCCACCTACTTGTTCAACGATTGGGGCATCGGCTACATCCATCGCACGCAAGGGGATTGGCTCACCGCGATCGTTCCGACGATGGAAGTTCACGTGGCTAACCCACTCAATAATCGTACGCACACCGCGCGAGCTACCCCCGCATTGATCGCCGCCACGGGCTACAACTTGCTGACCGGTTCGGCGTATTACTTCGATCAGGTGAACATCACCAGCGGCATCACGTGCGTGCTTAACAATCGCTCGACCCTGTCGTTGGGCGTCTGTGCCCCTGTGGCGCAACCTCACCCTTACAACTACGAGCTGCAAATCCTCTTCAACACGTTTGTCAGCTCGTGGGTTGCGCCGATGTTCCAGTAGCCGTTACGGCAATTCGCGGTACGGGCGCTGCTGTTCGTAGAGTTTGAGCCGCGTGGCAAATTCGTCTTTGAGCAGCTCATCGTCAGCCTGTTTGACGGCCTGCTTGGCGGTGATGACCGCGTTGGAAAATTGTCCGGCCTCGGCGTAGGCGGCGGCAAGAATATCAAGATGTTCCGCGGAGTTGGCCTGATCGCGCGCACGCTGGGCCAACTCAACCGCCCGACTGCCATTGCGTAGTTCGGGATCGGGGGCCGTCGCCAGCAACCATGCATAGCGAGCCGCAATCTCGACGTCACCGGCGGGCGCTCGCTCGATCGCGGCGGCAAAATCGCTCGCGGCCTCTTTGAATCGCTTACGATCGACGCGCACCAAGGCTCGTTTGAAATAGGTGTCGTACACATCCGAGGCGTTCGGTTCGCGTTTGATCGCGAGCGACAAGTCTTCATCAGCCTCAACGAGCTGCGCCAGGTTCCAGTACGCCACGCCGCGACCGACCAGATCACGCACGTCTGCCTGGATGCGAATCGCAGACGAGAAGTCGTCAACGGCGCCCGGCGCATCCCCTTCGCGCAGTCGGCACGTCGCCCGGCGACTGAAGGCCCGGGCGTCGTTGGGGGCGAGTCGAATCGCGTTCGAGAAATCCTCATTGGCCGGTTCGTAAGCTTGCTGCTCAAGGTAGCAAGTTCCCCGCAGCAGATAAGCTTGGGCGGGTGGATGCGGAGAGTGGTCGATGGCATCACTGAGCGTTTTAATGGCCTGCGCAAAATTCTGCGCTTTGAATTCTTTGTCGGCCTGTGTGAGTAAAGCGACCGTGGCTTGGTCGATCGCCGAACCGGAGGTCGCCGCGCGCCAGGGCTGCCAGGCGACGAGTGTAGCGACGGTGATGAGTGCAGCGGCCGCCACGGCGAGCACGGTGGACGAGCTTCGCTTGGCAACAACACCGCGCCCCGAATCGCCGGGACCGTTGACGGCCTGATACAAGGCCTGCACCAGTTCGGTGTTCGAGGCAAAACGCTTTTTCGGATCAAGTGCCGTCGCGCGGCGGATCACCGCCGCCTCGGCTTGCGGCAGTGCCGAGAGATCGAGGTTCCCTTTCAGCACGGCGTCGATCACTTCGGCAAACAACTCGCTGCGATACGGCAGTCGCGACGTGCGGAGCTCGAAATAGGTGATCGCCAACGAATATTGATCGGACGTGGCGCTGGGCTCGTGTTGCGATAAACACTCGGGCGCGACATAGGCCATGGTGCCCATCGTCGTCGCGGTCTTGCGAATATCCCCGAGCATGCGTGCTAAGCCGAAGTCGCACACCTGTGCCGCGCCACCCACGATCATGATATTAAAGGGCTTGATGTCGCAGTGCTGAATCGCGACGAGTTCGGGCCCTTCACCATGTCGAGGGCTGTTGAGATAGTCGAGCGCTCGCGCCACGTCTTCCATATAGCGGAGCAACTCGTGAGGTGGAATGCCACTCAGTCCTTCATGTTTGCACTCTTCGAGCCGGGCTCCGAGATCACGCTCGCCGAGCCCCATCGCGATGAGCAATTCGGCGGGACGCGGCCCATCGTCGGCCAACATGAGGCCCGAATGCTTGTCCATCTCGGCGAACATCGCTTCTGCATCGGCGAGCAGATACCCGCGCTCGTCTTTCAACCAGAAGGCGACGATCGGGATCAAGTTGGGATGCCGGACGCGCTTCACCAACCGCAGGGCGCGAAACTCCTTGAGGCCTTGCTTGCCGCTGAGATTAATGATCTTAAAGGCCGCTTCCGTCCCGCCGGGAGCGACCGCCTTCCACACCTCGCCGAAGCCCCCCTTACCCAGGAACTGGGTCAAGCGGTAGCCAGGGACCGGCTCGCCCCCAAGTTGGTAGCGGCCGGGCGTGTTGTTGACCGAGCCGGACCAAAACTCGGGGCCAATCGATTTGCTGTCGCGCGATACCTCGATCGTAGCCGCAGGGAGCGGCGACGGCTGCGTCGATTTGGCGTCCTCGGGAAGGTCTGGCATCGTTTCGCTCAATAAGCGACATGACTGCCGCATGGCAGTGTTTCGATCATCTTAACAAACCTAGGTATACCCGCAAAAGAATTGATCATTCGGCGGGCGCGAGCTAAGTAATCACGATCAAACGATCTAGCCCGGTGGCCATTGCAGCGCCCGGCCACCCAGCAGATGCAAATGCAAATGATCGACCGTCTGACCGCCATCGCGGCCCGTGTTGATCACGACGCGATAGCCATCGGCCAGGCCAAGTTGCTGGGCCAGCTCATGCGCGACCCAACACAGATGTCCTAACAGGGGCGCGTCACCGCTTTTCATCGCAGCGAGCGACACCAAGGGCCGCTTGGGAATGATGAGTACGTGCGTCGGTGCTTGCGGATGAATGTCGCGAAACGCCAACGATTGGTCGTCTTCGTAGACGATCTGAGCTGGAATCTCGCGGGCAATGATGCGTTCAAAAATGGTCGGCATGGCGCGGGCTCACTCCTTTCGTTCATTGGACACCTGATCGAGCGCGATTCCTTCGTCGCCCAACAGCACCGGGATACCATCGACCACCGGATAGGCGACCGCGCCATCGCTACGTACCAGTGCGCCGTCGATCGGCGCCGAGAGTTTTTGCCCGCCGCGATTGAAGAGTTGCCCGGACCGAATGGCGTCGTTCAGGGTTTCGACTAACGCGGTGTCGGCAAACGAAAGCGGTAGTCGCTGTTCAGGGCAGCGCAGCATGGCTAGCAGGTCGTCTCGAATCGTCGACACGGCAATCAACTCCCAAAAACATGAGCGTTCCGATTAAATCGAATGCAGTTTTTATACGGCATGCGACGATAAACGACCAGGGGCTTGCTGCGCGCTATCGACCGCGCGCGGATGTCGACTAAATCGTAGACCGACGCCATGAAACCTTGTGCGTTAGGCATCTTGAGCCTCGCGGTGCTGCTCTCGGCGGTGGGCTCCGTTCGTGGCGAAACGTTCTATACCGTGGACGCTTACGGAAACGTTCTGCGTAACACGCCGCGCCGCATCGTGACGCCGGTGACCGAGACGCGGCTCGTCACGCAACAGCAGACGTTTTATCGCCAACGAGTTGTGACCGATCAGCAAGAGGTCAATCAAGTCCAATGGGTGCCACAGCCGGCGGGCTACGGCCAGCAAGTGAGCTACCGTCCACAAAGTGTGGCGATCAAGGTTCCCGTCACTCGCAGCGAACTCGTCCCCGAAACGCGCACCGTACAGGTTCCCATCACCCAAACACGATTTGTCTCGCAAGAGATTGTTACGAGCGTCCCGCAGCGTCGGCCGCTCTTCCCTCGGCTCTGGCCGGCGAACTGGTTTCGTTCTGCGGCGCCAGCTAATACAGCAGTCTCGACGTATCAAGCGATGCCGACTTATCAGCCTGCTGCGAACTTTCCTACGGCTTCGGCGTGGAACAGGACCACCGCTTGGTCACGCACCGGTGCGAACCGACCACGCTGGTGGCCGGGTTCTGGCTGGCACTTGGCCTGGGTGCGAGGTCAAGCCTCGGATCCGGCCGTGGCTCGGGCAGGCTCTCCACCGATCATCGCAGCTTCCAGCGGTGGCTACGTGAGTTACGCAGCCGCGGCTCGTTACGGAGCGCCTATGTCGGTTGTCGGCAGTCCGCTCACGGCATCAACCACGACTGCGCTCGTCGGTAGCAATCGGACAAGCTTCCCGAGCGTGTACTACGCGCAACCCTCCGCGGGGGCCGCAGGCAATGCCGCACAGATATCGCAAGCGTCCTCGCGCAGCGCGGCCTCGAACGACTGGCGCGGCACACGTTAGCTCAGTTCGGGTTCAACCGCTGGAGTCATCGGCGCGGGGGCCACGGGCGGAGCTTGATTCAACGAGTGGTTGGCCGGAATCTCGAACGGTTTGCGACGCGTACGGCGCGGAGACTTGGCCGTGCTCCACTCTTTTGTGAGTGTCTCGAACACCTCGGGGGACTCGTAACGGACGATGTTCTTCCCTTCGGGGATCGGGCCAATGAGCCCCTGAAAGACCGGCATGCCGCGCAACTCTAAGTCGGTGCTGCAGTCGTCGATTCCGACTTGCACGTGCATCTTGCCAATCGCGTCGTGCTTGGCGTAGTCCTTGATGCGAATTTTGCCATCGGCGCCGCGAGTCACGATTCGGAAGACATCTTTAGCCATGCTGGCATTGTCCTTCAATCAAGGGTGAAAAAATGCCAGCACACAGCCGCGTGCTAGCATGTCTTGATATCGAGCTAAGAACGGTCGGGTGCCCACATATTTTTCCTCGTCCGCTATTTCGGCTAATCTCGCCAAGATTGCCACAGCTCTCAGAGACGTCGGGCTCACTACGTCCGGCGAAACCGTCCCCTGAACAGCTCATCTGCGGCTTAAAATTTGACATTTGGGTAGTTAGTAACGATTCTAACGGTCCTAATGCCGATACTTACTGCGTCGTTAGGCCGACGGTACGCGCCCATGCTCTATCGCCAACTTGCTAGCTTGCTGCTTGTCAGCGCCCTGCTCTGGACCGCAGGGGGCGAGGCCGCCGCGCGCGATATCCACGTCAACAATGTCGGCGGCAACGACCGTAATACCGGCATGCTGCAAGCCTCGGCTGGCGGTGAGGGGCCGGTCCGCTCGATCGATCGCGGCTTGCATCTCGCTCGCCCCGGCGATCGCGTACTACTGGCCAACACGGGAGTCCCGTACCACGAGACAATGAGTCTCTCGGCCGCCCAGCATTGCGGCTCGCCCGGCGCTCCACTGGTGATCGAAGGGAATGGCGCCATCCTCGACGGCTCGCAGAAGGTTCCTGTCGCGCGTTGGGAAAACATCGGCCAGGGGGTGTTTCGTTTTCGTCCTCAACGGCTGGGCTATCAGCAGCTCTTCATCGACGGTCGACCTGCCCCTCGAGTGCATCTACCGGTGGGGCAATTACGTCTTCCGCAACTCGAACCACGGCAATGGTGTGTGTTCGAAGGGTTGATCTACTTTCGGGTTGAACCCACCAAGACGCCGCGCGATTACGACCTGAGCTACGCCGCGTTGAGCGTCGGCATCACGCTCTATCACGTGCATGATATCGTGATCTCGAATCTGATCGTGCAGGGCTTTCAGCTCGACGGTATCAACGCCCATGACGGCACGCACAGCTGCCTGCTTGTCGATGTTGTTGCGCGGGGTAACGCGCGCAGCGGCATCACTGTGGCGGGCAACTCGAAGCTCCGGGTGAATGCCGCGCTCATCGGCGACAATGGCACGGTCCAGGTGCGGAGCGAATCGCTCGGCGTACTCACGCTGTTCGGTTGCGAACTGCTTGATCACACAGCCCCACGCGCGATGCAAGACGGCGGCCGCATCATTTTTTCCGATCCGCCCAACGTTCCGGTCGCCGAGCCACAGCCGATGCCGTAGCGTAGCTCGCGTTAGTGTATCAGCAGCCCGGCGAGTGTGACGGTGACCAGCACGCTGGCGATCAGAATTTTGGCCATCGACCCGAGCAGTCGCCCCCAGAAGGCGGCCAAGCCGACCTGCCAATTGTGACCGCTCGCGCGCCCTTTCCATGACTCGCCGAGCATCGCGCCGCCGAGTGCGCCCAGACAAGCTCCCAAGAGCGTGCCAACGATGGGCACAGGAATCCAGGCGGTTCCCAGCAACGCTCCGATGATCGAGCCGACACCGGAGAGCAGCGCGCTACGCCGACTGCCGCCGAGACGTTGAACCCCCGCCGCCGCCGCGATCAGTTCAATGATCTCTCCGAGTCCGGCGAGGACGGCCAGCACCGTGACCAACGTCCAGCTGATATCCCACGTGGACGTGTTGGGGATCAGCAAGGCATACAATGCCGTCGAGGCGACGATCAGCCAGTTGCCAGGCAAGCTCAGTAGTGTCAGCACCCAGCCGACCAGCACCAACACCACTAGGCACATCGCGGCGAGTAAAATCAGCGTGAGTTCCATACTCGAAATATGCCTTCCTTGATCGTGGGCTTAACGGAGCATGACGCCCGCGTAGCCGACGACGCGGCTCGTGTCGCCCGACGCCTGGGCGCTCGTCGTATAGCCAATATGTTCGACGTGCTTTAAGCCGCCGCGCAGGCGCAGTGTCTCCAAGACGATCACGGCCGGCAGCACGCCACACATGCTGATCTGATTGCGTGTCACCACGTCGTATAGGTGCGCGGGGTCAAGGCGATCGAGGGCCTCGAGCGCGAGCTTGTCGAGCCGGCGATTCTCGACCTCGGTGGCAAAATGATGCATGTCACTACTGATCACGAGCAACGGTTGTTGCGGCAGGCTGTCGAGCACGCGCGCCAATCCTGCGGCAAACTCGCGGCAGCACTGCAAGTCGCCGCCGCCGATCGTGATGCCCACGACCCGAGCTTGCGGCGCCAGTCGGGCGATCATCGGCAACTCGACTTCGATGCCATGCTCCTGGGCGTGTGCGGCGGCATCGAGCTGCCAACCGGGTATGGCCGCGGCCAGCTTGCGTGCCAGATCCAGATCGTTGGCCACGGTCCCACCGGGATATGCCCAGTACTCATGGGGCGCGATAGCCCAATCGACTCCCTGCGCGGTGTGTTTCGGACTGATGACGATCACCGTGGGGGGCACGATCACGCGCCGCAAGACATCGGCGGCCAATGCACCGGAGAAGTCCCAGCCCGCGTGTGGGACCATGACCGCCGGAGTCGCAACAGGGGGCGGACACGGCCGCGCAAAGAATCGATCGAGTTGAGCGTTCATCTTGACCGGGTCTTCTGGATAGAAGCGGCCGGCTTGCGCAGCGCTCCGCAGCAGTGTACCCGCGGCGGGTTGCGGCCGTTGTGCGATCACGACCCGACGCTCGGTCGAAAGAATCGCCATGCTTTGAACATTGGCGTGATTTTGCGAGCGGATCTCGGCACTCTGCGTTGCATCGCTCACCAATTGCTCGGGGCTCTTGCTGGGATCGAACACCCAGGCGAAACGATTGGAATCTAACACCAACACGGCGCGGCGGGCAGGATCGATGCCGCGCAGGTCGACGTCGGTCAGCGTGCCATGCAGCGCCACATCACTAACGATCGTCAATCCGATTCGCAGTTGCTGAAACGCTTCGACGTTCGGCTGTTGTTGGATGACTTGAGCGAGGGCCCGACTACACTCGAAGATCGAGCCTTGTAAAGGAAGCTCTGGGCGGAAGCCAAGTTTCGAGATGTCGAGTCGTTGCTTGGTCTGTACCGACTCGGCATGCATGGCGATCCCGCACACCTGTGCATCGCGCAGCTCAGGTGCATACGGACTAGCGGCGCCCCCTTGTAGATGTTGGACGAGCGATTGGCCCGCATGACGCGCCAGGGCCATCAGTTCTTCGTGTGTGATGGGCAGCGGCGAGTCGGTCGTGGGCAGGGGCAGCTCCAGTTCGGTCATGGCACGCTTGAGCACGAGACCTTCGAAGGTTGCTAATCGCGTGTCAGGGTCCTGCCACGCCGTGGGCGGTAACCCCGCCTTGATACACACCTGCTGCAAGAACGTTTCGGCGTTCCAGCCTTGCTCGATCGGCACGCTTGGCAAGAGCAGGCCACTTTGCTCGCCGCGTGCGATCTGCAAGCCGTGCCGGCCGACCTGGACGACCAGAAGACGATCGGCCCCTTGTGCCGACATCGGCTCACCGGGCCCGAGCAGCCACACTTCCAGATCAAGGTAGGGTAGTTCGCTGATCGAGACCGGCGGAAAGCGCCGATCGTCGGTCGCCGTGCGTGCTGCCGCATGAGCGATGGCCTGCGGCAAGGGGACCAGTTGCCCGACAAATCCACAACAGCCGCGTAAATGCCCCCGTCGTTTCAGACTCACGAACAGGCCCGGTACCTTCCCTTCCGCAAGCCCCGCCAACTGCGGATCGCTCCCCGTCCACGGTCTCCCGACGAGGGCCGAGATCAGTTGCGCGCCGGCCATCTGCAAGATCGCCTGCTCCTCGGCGGGCGATAAAGTTCGCCCCAGGGGCGTTGGGGCCGAGGCAGGTGATGAGGCGGTCGGCGATGACATCGGCGTGGCTCCCAGGGTAACTAAGTGAGGCGCGGGGGCGAAATCGGCAATCCGCACGGGCTGGCGCTTCGCGCCCCAGTCGCCCGGCTGGCGATCAAATCGCCCCGCGACCTCGTGTCCGCACGCGCGGCAGCGTGATCCATCGAGCTGATACTGACCGAGCACATACCAATCCCGCTCGATCAGCAGGGCGCGGCACTGCGGACAATACGTGCTTTGATGTCGCACGTCATGCACATTGCCGACGTAGACATAATTCAGCCCACGCGACCGGGCCATCTCGTAACATGCGAGCAGCGTCTCGGGCGGTGTCGCTCCACGGTCACGCATGCGGAAGTCGGGATGAAAGGCCGTGAAGTGAATCGGCACGTCGGGGC
>CAYLYE010000199.1:0-11885 GCA_964387325.1 uncultured Planctomycetaceae bacterium | reverse complement strand
GAGCAGCGCGGGCTCATGCGGGGTGTCGAGCAATTCGGCAGGAGAGAAATTAGTGGGCATGGCGTGTTGAGGGAGTTAAGAATGGTTCGGAGCGCTGGCGAACATCGCCGCGATCACTTCTTCCAGCGGCGGGTCTTCGACGCTGACGTCGTCGATCGTGTGCGCAGAAAGTATCTGCCCCAGCACATTGGCCACGTCGCGACGTTCGACGCGCAGCTTGAGCTTCGGAGAACGTGTTTCGAGCACCTCGCCATAGCGGGCAAAGTTGACTGACCGCTCGGCGTCGCTCTGGCCGTCGTCGGCCAGTTGCAGTGTGACGACCTTGTACGAGCTAAAGCGATCGATAATGCCTGAGAGGGAGCCGTCGTACATGATCTGCCCTTGGGCGATGATCACTACGCGGCGGCACAGCGCCACGACATCTTTCATGTAGTGGCTGGTGAGCAGGATCGTCGTGCGTCGTTCTTGTTGATAATGGCGCAAAAAGCCTTGGATCGCATGCTGAGCGACGACATCGAGGCCGATCGTGGGTTCGTCGAGAAACAGCACCTCGGGCGAGTGGAGCAGCGCGGCGATGAGTTCCATCTTCATTCGTTCGCCGAGCGACAACTCTCGTACCGGTTGTTGCAAGAGCTTTTGCACGCCGAGCAGGTCGACCAACTCGTCGCGCGTGCGGTCGAAGGCGGCGGGCTCGATGCGATAGATTTGCTGGTGGAGTCGGAACGATTCTTGAGCGGGCAGGTCCCACCAGAGTTGGTTCTTTTGTCCCATCACGAGGGCGAAGCGGCGGCGATAGGCGTTCTCGCGTAGCCAGGGGACATGGCCGAGGACGGTGGCCGCGCCGCCAGTGGGCGTGATGACGCCGCTAAGCAGCTTGAGGGTGGTGGTCTTGCCAGCTCCATTTGGGCCGAGAAAGGCAACGAACTCCCCCTGCTCGACTTGCAGATCGATGCCCCGGACGGCCTCGACGGTACGGTAGTCACGGTGGAACAGGCCGACCAGCGAGGCTCGCAAGCCTTCGGGCTTTTGGTAAACGCGGTAAGACTTGGTCAGTCCGGCGATATTAATTGCGCTCATGCGAGCGGATTATAGGAGTGCGACCTCGGCGGGGAAAGGAGAGCAGTGCGAGAAGAAGTTCTTAACTCGTCCTGATTTTCGAGCCCTGGACGTGAGTTCTCCGGATAACGTGGCGAACGCAACGAGTTTTGTTGTCGGGGCGACGTTATCCGGGGGCTCACGCCCCCGGCTCGGAACGATGGATCGTCAACGAGTGTTCTGGTACAGGCTCGCGTTGTCGAAATGGGGAGAACTGCGTAGAATCGCGGCTTTCGCGAATCAACCTGGCCACGGAAACGGCTGCATACGGTGAGTTTAGGAGCAACGACGATCGGCTTTCGCGTGGGGATCGGTCACGATACCCATCGACTGACCCCTGGCGGACCTTTAAGGCTCGGTGGGATCGACATTCCGCACGACCACGCGGCGGTTGGTCATAGCGATGCCGACGCGCTGTTGCACGCCGTGACCGATGCTCTGCTGGGGGCCGCGTCGCTGGGGGACATCGGCGAGTTGTTTCCCGACACCGATGCCGCCCATCGGGGTCGCGACTCGGCCGACATGCTTGCGCAGGCCTACGGTCGCGTTCAACAATCGGGCTGGCGGCTGGTCAATCTCGATACGATCGTGTTCGCGCAGCGCCCCAAAATTTCGGCCTATAAAGATGCCATTCGGCAACGGATTGCGTCGATATTGAACGTCTCGCCGTCGCAAGTTGGTGTCAAAGCCAAGACCGGCGAGCGGGTCGGGCCCGTTGGCCGCGAAGAAGCGATCGCTGCCGAGGCGGTCGCCCTGATTGAAGCGTGTGCTCCTGTCGTGTCTTTAACCTGATCGAAACCCCTCACTCCTCCCACCTCTGCCATGCCAATCCGCGTTTACAACACCTTGTCGAAGACCAAAGAGCTTTTTGAAACCATCGAGCCCGGCAAGGTGGGGATTTACCTCTGTGGTCCCACGGTCTACAAGCCGAGTCACATTGGTCACATGGTTGGCCCCACGATTTTCGACGCCGTCAAGCGTTACCTCGCCTATAGCGGTTACCGCGTCAAGCTGGTGATCAACATCACGGATGTCGATGACAAGTTGATCGTCGAGTCGAACAAGCGGGGGATCGCGATGCAGTCGGTGGCCGAGGAGATGACGGCCGACTACATGCGCAATCTCGAGGCGATGGGGATCGACACGATCGATCATTTTCCCAAGGCCACGGAGCATATGGCCGACATTATCAAGTTTTCGCAGGGGCTTATCGAGCAGGGGTTTGCTTACGCCTCGGACGGTGATGTGTACTTCGATGTGACCAAGGATCGCGAGTACGGCAAGTTGAGCCATCGCAAGCCGGACGAACTGCTCGGCGAGGGGGGCTCGACGGTCGATCGCAAACGGAGCGCGGGCGATTTTGCGCTTTGGAAGAAGGCCAAGCCCGGCGAGCCGTCGTGGGACAGTCCCTGGGGCCAAGGCCGGCCCGGCTGGCATATCGAGTGCTCGGTGATGAGCCGCTCACTGTTAGGCGAGACATTCGATATTCATGGTGGTGGCCTCGATCTGGTCTTTCCGCATCACGAGAACGAAGTCGCGCAGAGTGAGTGTCGCCACGGCAAGCCGCTGGCCAAGTACTGGATGCACAATGGCCTGATGCAAGCGAGCAGCGAGGTCGGCAAGCTGGGCGGACGCAACACCCGCGATGCCGATAAGGGCGTGCTTGAAGGCAATCAGGCCGCGCAAGAGGCCGGCAAGATGGGCAAATCGAAAGGGGCCAGCGCCTTCCGCGATCTGTTGCAGAAATTCGCTGGCGAGACGATCCGCTTTTTCCTGCTCTCGACCCACTATCGGCGGCCGATCGACTTCAGCGATGAACGCATTCTGGAAGTACAAAACGGCCTGCAAACGTTCTACCGTTTCTTTCAGCGTTTTGAACGGATCTCGCAACAAGACTTCTACGCACTCGAGCACGCCCAGACCCGCTCGGCGGCGCCGACCACGAACGACGAACTGCTCAACGAAGTGTATTCACATCGCGAGAAGTATCTGGAGTTCATGGACGACGACTTCAACAGCGGCGGCGGCATCGCCGAGTTGTTCGAGATCGTCCGAGCGCTCAATCGTTACTGCGATGCGCAGAAACTCGACGAGCCCGCGCGGCGTACTCCGACCGTGGTTGCCAGTCTGGTGCAAGGTTCAAAGGTGCTGCGTGAAGTGGCCAGTACGTTGGGCTTGTTTCGCAAAAAGATCGCCCCAGCCGCGGCGGCCGACGACAGCCTGGCAGGCAAGTTGATGGAACTGATCATTGATCTGCGGGCCGAGGCGCGGAAGACAAAGAACTTTGCCACGGCCGACAAAATTCGCAACGCTCTGACCGCTGCCGGTGTGGTGCTTGAAGATCGTGCCGACGGCACCTCGTGGTCGATGAAACCGTGAGCCCTTTGTCGAGTTGAACCGCCGATGGAAACACTCGTCTTGGGAATCGACCCGGGTTTGAACACCACCGGCTACGGCGTGTTGCAGGTGGCGATCGGTGGTCCGCGCGTGCGCGAAGCCGGCGTGGTGCGAGGCACTCAGCGCGGCTCGCTGACCGGTCGGCTCGCCGAGATATTCGATGGCATTGCCGAGGTGATCGCGTCGCTCAAGCCGGTGGCGGTCGCTCTGGAACAGCTCTATTCGCATTACGATCGACCGCGGACGGCGATCCTGATGGGTCACGCCCGGGGTGTCATTTGTTTGGCGGCCACGCAGGCCGGCGTGCCGGTGATCTCGTATGCCTCGACCAAGGTGAAGAAGGCCTTGACGGGCAACGGTCGCGCGAACAAAACGCAGATGCAGCAGGCTGTACAGCGTGAGCTCAAGCTGACGAAGCTCCCTGAGCCGCACGACGTGGCCGACGCGCTGGCCATTGCCTTGTGTCATTATTACACGCAGCCCGATTGGGTCGCTCTGGCTCGTCGCTCGGTCGCAAGCAAAGCGTCCCGTCCCGCGAGTTGAACCGTTCGACTTTTTATTTCTTCATCGAGTACACCCGTCTGTGATTACCAAAATTACCGGTCGACTGTTGAGTATTGGTGACGACGAGATCACGCTGGGCATTCAGGCCTTTGAGTACGAGGTGCGGGTCCCCGAGTACACGCGTCGGCAACTCCCTCCGCAGGTCGGCAAGGACGTGAGCTTGTTCACGATCGAGTATCTCGAAGGGAACCCCATGCAGGGGCGCGTGACGCCGCGGTTGATCGGATTTTTGAGTCAGGTCGAGCGCGAGTTCTTCGACTTGTTCTGCGAAGTCGACGGCGTTGGGGTGAAAAAAGCCCTGCGTGCGATGGTGCGACCGGTACGTGAAGTCGCCGCGGCGATCGAAGAGCAGGACGCGAAGTTTCTGTCGAGTCTACCCGGCGTTGGGCCAGCCTTGGCCGAGCGGATCATTGCCAAATTGCGACGCAAGGTGCCGAAGTTCGCGTTGATGGTGGCCCGAGAGGAGCCGACGAACGCCGACGTGGCGCGCGACGTGGTCGACGAGACGTTCGAGGTGCTGCGCTCGTTGGGGCACAGCGAGAGCGACGCTCGCCGACTGATCGACGCGGCGCTGAGTGTTAAGAAGAAATACTCCGATGTGCAAACGCTCTTGCAAGCGATCTATCAGCAAAGTCACGGCGGCGCGGCCAAATAGCGATCAGTCCTACGTTAGCCGCGACGCGGAGCGGAGCGCGTAACCATCGCGCTAGTAAACCGGTTCGCCTTCGTCACGCGCTCCGCGTCGCGGCTAACTGGAGTGAGGTAGCCGCGTCTCGCTTAAACGATGATGCTCGTCAAAGCCTGAAAATCGGCGTCGCCGCGGAGCGGATCAAAGTCTGGCTCGTCGTTGACCTTGTCGCGATAATCGGGATCGATCGCGATGGCCTTGGTCAGCGACTCGAGCGAAGCCGATTTGTTGTGCGCCAAGCTGTAATAACAGGCCAAGTTGTAATGCACGATCGCCTGATCGCTGGCCACATCTCGGGCACGTTGCAGCGCGACGATCGCATCGTCCAAACGGTTGAGCCGCTTGTAGCACCAACCCAGGGCCAAGTAGATGGGAACGTTGCTCGGCTGTAGATCGGCGGCCTCTTCGAGCGCCGCAGCCCCTTCGTCGTATCGGGCTAATTCCCGCAGAGCCTCCCCCAGCAACCACAGTTTGTGCCCTTTGAACGACCCGGGATCTTGAATCCGTTCGAGAGCACCGAGCGCAAGTCGCGGCAGCGAGAGTTCTAAATACCCCTCGGCCTCGCGCAACAACCGTTGATGTCGGATTCGATTCGTCGTGTTCACGGCGCTGAACCTTCTATGCCAGCAGTTACTTTTCGTACCGCAACCTCTGGCGTGGCGACGCAAGCGTGAAAGGCCTTTCGCCTTTCACTCTATGGATATTCTACGCTCGACTCGGGCGATTCCCAATGGCATATCCGACGCGCTATTCACAACCTTCGGTCGCTACGCCGCTTGCGCTCAACTCATATTTCCGCAGGCCAGTTTTTAGCCCGCGCAACTGGCAAGACTTTGACGGTAATGTCCGGCCAGCGAAGGACCTTTTTGTGCCAGCTTAAGGACCGGGGCAAACTCCTCGCACTCCCGATCGATCTGTTCCAATAAAGCGAGAACCGGCTCCCCCTGCCCTGCGGACACCGATTGCCACAGCAGCTCAAACTGCGACATTTCGTGCCAGTCATCGTCGGCCGCCGAGGGGAGGTGCGTCGACAGTTCTAGTACCCGCGAGGCGCTTGCTGACACGCTCTCAGCACCCTGCGTCGATGCGTTGGTGGTCGTGTGAGAGGCGATCATATCCACCAAAAGGCGGGGGAGCTTCCAGTGCGCTGCCAGCATCCCCGCCACCTCGGCATGATTCCAGCCAAAGCGACTCGTTTCGAGGTTCGACAATCGCTCGGCGCCTCCGGAACGCTGATCGAACAGCTCGGCATATTCCTGCGGAAATTCTTTGGCCAAAATGGGAATGGCCATGTCTTGCAACAGGGCGGCCGAGAACAGGTCCTCGGCCTCGCGCAGCTTGAACCGCTTGCCGAGCGAACGGGCCAACACGGCGCGCCGCAGGCTGTCGAACCACAGCACCGGTACTCGAACGTGCCACATTTCGGGTTGGGCATCAGGCTGAAAACGGCATTCCACAGCACGAAGTTTTTGATCGTGCGCACGCCGACCAACACGAGCGCCTGACGTATCGATCGGATCTCTTGCCCAAAACCAAAGTACGACGAGTTCACGAACTTCAGCACTTGTGAGGCGAGGCCCGGGTCCGCCTCGAGCGACAAGGCATACTCGCTCGGGCCGTTGCGTTCGTCGCGCGACAATTCCAGCAACCGAATCGCACTCTGCGGCAACGCGGGAAGTTGTCCATTCTTGACCAGTTGAGCGATCAGGGGGCTCAGTTCGCTTGTCGGCTCCAGCGGCATAAAAACGATTCCTTGCGAGTCGCTCAGCGCCGTGAGCTGATGACGAGATAACGGCAGCGCTTGCTTGAGATGAGATGCTCAAACCTAGCCCACATCCGACCGGGCAGCAAACCGGCCGCGGCAAACGGAGAAAAACGAAGTTCGTACCCGTCGCAGCACGTTGCCTTTCGGCAACATCGTTGAGCGGCTGTTGAAAAAAGAGCACGCGCGGACTCCGCGCTCTCTGTTTTAATAGGCTGAGATAAGGCCTCTATTTCCAGCCTCTGCTCGAATCTCTGCACATCGGCTGGGCTTGGCGCGGCAGTTGCTTCAAGTGGCACCCACGATTCATCACCAAGTCTTCCGATCTTTTGCGAGGTGCTCGCTCGTGTCACGTTCGCTTCGTTGGCAATGGTGTGGGTGCTTCTTGCTCGGCTGGCTCGGTGGGGTTGGGTGCTACAATACGATTCGCGCCGACGAGCCGATTCTCAATCGTTGGACATACGACCCGCAGTTGCATCCGCTCGTCGTGGCGTTGTGTGAAATTCTGCTCTGCCTGCTGGTGATCGTCGCCCAGCAGGAGCATTGCGAGCAACGTCAAGCCCTGGTACGCAAAGCAGAGAACGACTACAAAGGGCTCTAGCGTTCCTCTCTCAACCCTCACCCTTCACCCCACACCCCTCTCTTGCTCATCATCTCCAGTCTGCAAAATCCCCGAGTCAAAGATGCCGTCAAGCTCCGCGATCGTCGGCAGCGAGACGAGTCGGGCCGCTCGGTTGTCGATGGCGCTCGCGAAATTCGTTTGGCATTGCGCGCCGAAATCGAATTAGAAACGCTCTTTGTCTGCCCCGAGTTGTGTCATACGGTCGAGGGGCAACTGCTGTTCGACGAACTAGACGAATTGGGCGACGTCGTTTGTCACGTTACCAAGCCCGTGTTCGAGAAGCTCGCGTTTGGCGATCGGGCCGAGGGATTTTTGGCCGTGATCAAAACTCCGGCCACCGAGTTGGCTTCGTGGCAGCTTCCGCCTCAGCCGCTCGTCGTGGTGCTTGAGAGCATCGAAAAGCCGGGCAACATCGGCGCGATTCTACGGAGTGCCGACGCGGCCGGGGTCAGCGGATTGATCGTGACCGGCGCGGGGACGGATCTCTTTAATCCCAACACGATTCGCGCCAGTCTCGGGACGATCTTCACGCAGCGCGTCGCCAGCGCCACGGCGACCGATACACTTGCTTGGCTCCGCGAGCACGGCTTCCGTATCTTTGCCGCGCGGGTCGAGGCGGTCGACCTGTACTGCGATGCGGATCTACGCGGCCCCACGGCAATCGTATTGGGGAGCGAAGCCGCGGGCCTGACCAAGCATTGGCACGCCCCGGATATTACGCCCATCAAGCTCCCGATGCTCGGCTTGGCCGACAGTCTGAACGTTGCCGCGACCGCTGCCGTCGTCTTTTACGAAGCTTGGCGACAACGGCAGAGCCGCTCATAGCCGGTTCCTCTCGGACCGGCTATGGGCACCCACCGCTCATGCGATCGAATAGCCGCCATCCACATTGAGCACCGCGCCGGTGATAAACGACGCAGCCGGCGAACAGAGAAACAACACCGCGCTGGCCACTTCCTCCGGCGCCCCCCAGCGTCCGAGCGGTGTGCGTTCGACGATCGCTTGACTGCGCTCGCTCTGGTCGACGAGCGGCTGCGTGAGCGGCGTGACGATCCAGCCTGGCGCGACGGCATTGACCCGGATGTGCTGGGCTGCCCAGGCGATGGCGAGCGACTTGGTCAATTGCACGACGCCCCCTTTGCTCGCGCTGTAAGCTGGTACAAAACCGCTGCCAAAGGTACTGAGCATCGACGCCGTATTGACAATGCATCCTCGCCGCTCAGATAAGTGCGATCGAAAGGCGGTGCAGAGGCGCATCGTGCCGTTCAAATTCACATCCACGACATGGGCGAAACTCGCGAGATCGAATTCGCCCCCCTGACGCAGTAGCATCCCCGCGCAATTGACCAGCACATCGAGCCTCTCGAACGAACGGGCCAGCGCGTCGATTGCGTTGGCGTCGCTGACATCGAGTGTCACGCCGGCCCAACGTGGTAAATGCTCGCTCGACACCCGGCCACGCGCGGCGTCGACCTCGGCCGGATTCAATCCAGTGACGGTGACGGTTTCGCCTGCGGAGAGAAACGCCCGGGCAGTCGCTTCGCCAATGCCGCTCGTGCCGCCGCTGATGAACACGTGCCGGCTCGTGCTAGGAGTGGTCATGTCGCTCGATTCCTGAGTTGAACTTCTGTCGCGAAAGCAGTACGGTGAGGCATCATGATCGAGTCCCGAGACTCGATCGACAAGCCGTTCCGACGAGAAAAATCCGTATGTCGACTGTGCCGCCGCTCGTACGCAGCCCTGATCTTATGAACGCCGACGACACCGCGTTGCTCGTCGTCGATGTGCAAGGCAAGCTCATTACGTTGGTGCCGGGGCATGAGCGGATCATCTGGAATATCGGTCGACTCATCGATGGCGCGAACCTGCTGGGGGTCAAGCAAGGGCTGACCGAGCAGTATCCCAAGGGGCTCGGGCCGACCGTCAGTGAATTGGCCCAGCGCCTCCCCGCGGCCGTCGAGAAGCTCACATTCAGCTGCGGTTCGTGCTCGACGTTGTTCGACGAGTGGCGTGCGGCGGGCATTTCTCGCGTGCTGGTCGTCGGCATCGAAACGCATGTTTGTATTCAGCAGACGGTCTTCGATCTGCTCGCCGACGGCTGGCGGGTTTATCTCGCCGTCGATGCGACCGGCTCGCGCTACGAAATCGATCGCGAGACCGCGCTACGCCGTATGGAGAGTGGCGGTGCGACGTTGACCACGACCGAGGCCGCGCTCTTCGAGTGGTGCCAAGTCGCCGGCACGCCGCAGTTCAAAGCCCTCAGCAAGCTCGTGCAGCAACCGCCCCCTGCGTGAACACCATGCGTTGGAGAACAGCGATGAATCGTAGGTCCTTGGTTATCGCGCTGACGATCGTGTCCCTGAGGCTGTTCGCACTCTCGCTGCGAGCGCATGAGCCCGCTGCGACAGGTGAATCAAAAGTTCGCGTTGCTCTCGCTGGCGACTCGACCGTGACTGATCAGGCTGGTTGGGGTGCGGCGTTCGCCCAACTGTTGGGCCCCTCGGCCGAGTGCCGAAACTTCGCCGGGGGCGGGCAAAGCTCGAAAAGCTTTTATGATCAAAAACGCTGGCAAACGCTGCTCGACTCGAAGCCGCAGTACGTGTTGATCCAGTTCGGTCACAACGACATGCCCGGCAAAGGTCCAGCCCGCGAGACCGACCCCAGCAGCACTTATCCGGAGAATCTGATTCGCTATGTTGCCGAAGCCCGCGCGGCGGGGGCGACTCCGATCCTCGTGACTCCCCTCGTGCGGCGGATTTTCAAAACCGACGGCACGTTGCGCATGGAACTTGCCCCCTGGGCCGACGCGGTCCGCAAAGTCGCGATTGAACATCGCGTACCGCTCGTCGACCTCAACAAGCTCAGCGCCGCCTTGGTGACCAAGCTCGGTCACGACAAGTCCGCCGAATTCGATCCGCCATCGAAGGAGCCGGGCAAAACCGACCGCACGCATCTCTCGCAGCGCGGCGCCGAGGTGTTCGCGAGGATCATCGCCGACGAACTCAAGCAGCAGGAACCGAAATTCGCAAGCTTGCTCAAGTGACCGCGCGGCGAAAATTGGTCGCGATGGATTCGACATCGCCGTGCGTTCGCTAATCCCGTCCGTTGGCGCGTCACTATTTCGACAGCAGTGGCGAAAAATTCGCCACCACGCGCTGCCAGCTGTGTGTTGGCTCGGGTCGGTGTCCCGCGAGTCGTGGGGGTTTTTCGCGTTTCTAGCGAAATTGAATCGGTTGGTATGAAATGTGCTTTGGGTAGGGCGAATGCCGCAAGCCACAGGTGCCCCTGCGGACGTGATACACCTACGAAAGGACTGCGTTATGAAACTCGTTCGTCAAGCTAGGCCAGGGCAATCGCTGCCGCGGGGTCCTCGCCGGTGTGGTTTTACGTTGCTCGAACTCGTGGTCGTGCTGATGATCATTGCCACGATCGCCGGCTTTGTGTTGCCGCAAGTCGCCAGCTTGGGGCGAACCTCGGACATGGCCGCCACGGCCAAGACGCAAGCCGACCTCGCCAACAATTTGCAGATGTTCTTTGTGCTGCAAAAGCGATTCCCACAAGGGATGGACTCGCTGATCACGAGCGGCGGCGCGGCTATCTACTCGCCCATGCAGGCCGATGGCACGACGGCCGCGACACTCGAATCGAACCAAGCCACGGGCTTACCCATCTCGGGACCTTCGCTGTATGCGGATTTGACGGTGGGAAGCCTCACTGGCAATTATCTCCGCTCGTTTTCGCGGCTTGGCTTTGACTGGGTGTACGATCACGATCGTACGGTGACAAACTCGAATAACTCCGCGACGGTCGCCAACCTCCGCAGCGTCCCCACGTCGAGTTCGAGTACGTTCAGCGTGGCCGAGATCACCAGCGGCTCGCCGGTCGCGCTCAAGCTGATGCCCGGCACCAGCGGTATTCTGCCGACCGGCAGTCGATTGGTGGCCCTGGGCATCGGTCCGAACAACTCGGCCATCTCGAAGACGATTATCAACTGCCCGGTTTATCCGGGCTGCGATGGCAAGTACTACGGGCGGTATGTCGCGGTGTTTCAGTTGTTCGACACCGGCGAGCGCGGCTCGTTGATCGGCGTCGTCGACAGCTACGGACGCGCCCCGGATTACACGAACCAGCAGTACAACGAATCGCTGCCCAACGGCGGTCGCCAAGGCTAATGCATGTCGTCCATAAGCGGAGTGTGCGTCAAAGATCGAGGTAACCAGAAGTGGACACCGTGGTCCGAAAAACGGGGTCCACTTCACTTGGTCAAGTGACCGCCGGCAATAAAAAAGCTCGCTTGATTACAAAATCGAGTTGCGGTCTTATTTCCTCTGCCTGGGCACTGAGGCTAATAAATCTTGTCCGATATGGGCGACCGTGGTACGGTGTAAATATGGCTTCAGAGCTATCCCCACAAACAGAGCAGTACCTCGCCAGTATGGTTGCCGGTGGGTTGTTTCCGTCCAAGGAAGCGGCCCTCGAAGCGGCCGTTGAAGCCTTGCGCGCAAAAACACAACCGCTCCCGTTCGTTCCGGCCGAGCACATCGAGTTGATTGAGCAAGGCCTAGCGTCGGTCGAGGCCGGTCGAGTACGTGAGTTGAGCGACGCGGATTGGGAGAAGCTTCGACAACGCGCTCACCGCGTCGCCTCCTCGAATCCCCCGCAGTAATCTCGAATGCTCAGAGCGGCATTTACCTCCGAAGCCGAAGATGACCTCGGCCTCATCGTCGATTATATCGCTCGCCATAACGTGCTAGCCG
>CAYLYE010000198.1:0-11922 GCA_964387325.1 uncultured Planctomycetaceae bacterium | reverse complement strand
AGGGCAGTTTGCTCGATACTTGAACCGGCCGCTGGCGGGGCATGCGGTCATTATGCCCCCCAACACGCACAACTATCGACGTGTCTCGGGGCTCAAAAACTACGTATCAATCGCCGTCACCGGCTGGGCCATCGATCCGCGCACGCGATTTCGGCTCGGGGTCGATCACGCCGTGCCCCTTTCGGATCACGCCGATTACGACGACCTGTTTTGCGCCGTCGAACGGGTCGGCGCCTCGCGCATCTACTGTACCCACGGCCCCGAGTCGTTCGTCGATCGCTTGTGTGAGGCGGGATTTAACGCGATGCGGCTAGGCGAGACTTACCAGAAACGTTTGTTCGACGTCGGCAATTCACCCTCCGCTGAATAGCTAAACAAGGCCGATTAACGCGAGGCCGGTATTTCCGGACTCCCGCTGGTCGTCCTGTTAAGTTCATTATCTGAATCTCATAAACGTCGTCCCCGTAGATTCAATCCTTCGAGACGATCGCTTGCTCCGTTGGCTCGCAGGCCACGTCGCAACGCACGAGCAGGCCTTGCGACTCAAGCAACTGCACGTAAGCAATTTTGGCTGCGACGATGCTGCGCAACACTTGGTCGCGAGCTTCGAGGCGTTTGAGCCGGGCCTGTGCGATCTCGGCCAGGTTGCTCTTGCCGACTTTTTGAGCTGCGACCAGTTCGTCGATCCGCTTGTCCCATTGCGCCGCCACGGAGTGTTCAACCGCCACCTGCTGTTCGCGCCGCGCGATGACAGCGACATGAGTGCGAATCTCGCTCTCGGCGGTGAGCCGCCGTTGTGATTCGAGTTCGAGCAACTGATGCTGTCTGTGCTTGGCCTCGAACTTGTCGTGATGCAGCAAGGCAATAATCGTGCTCAAGCAGCAACGTCCTGTGACGGCGCTGGCGGCTAGCAAGGCATGTACCGGCGCAACCGCTTGCCGTGCCACGTCGAGCCTGCGCGGGTCGGCACAGCGCGAAAGACGCTGAACTGCGCGTAAGTCGTTGCGATTACGCAGGCCGGTTTGCACAGCCGCTTCGGTATCGATTTGCGACTCGACGAGCTTGAGATCCGTGTCGGGCCAAATTCGCTCGGTGATCGAAACTTCCGCATAATCGAGTAACGACTTAAGCTCTTGATTGGCGCGGATCAGGGCGATGTCGAGTTCCAACTGTTTGTTGCGCAACTCAAGCCGGTCCCGTTCCCATTGGCTGTCGTCGGCCGCGAATGGGAGACCACGTCCACGCACATTTGCTGCGTCGGCCAAGGCCTCGTCGAGAATAGTCGCTGCGTGCTCTGACAAATCGCGTCGTGCTTCGAGCTCAGCGATCGTGTAATACAGGGTCAGCGCCGAGGCGGCTGAGCGGTTGCGGGCTTCACGCGCCGCATCGCCTAACAGATCGAGGATAGCGCGGTCTTCAGGACACTCGCCGCGCAGCATCCAGTCGAGATGCCGTCGCTGTTCGTCGAGCAGGTTGCCGATCTGCGATGCCTCGACTGCTCGACAGCGACAGCGCTGGGCATCGAGGGCATGATAGTCGCGTTCGTCGTCCAAATCGTGCAGCGGTACCTGGATGTCGCTCTGCCAGGGTTGCCGCGCGGTCGATGCAAGCTGTGCCAATGACGCGCTCGGCGATGCGGTGGGTTCGTATCGGCTGACAATGTAGCCACGGCGCGGCATGCAGCAACCGGACAAAGCCAGTAGCTCCGCGACAAAGCACAGCAGCAGTGCTATCGAACGACGCATCTCCAGCCTCAACCGATACGGTGGCGACTCGGAAAGAAGAATCGCCCGGTGGCGTGTCAAACTGGAGAGAAAATTCCGATTTTAACGACGACTGCGTGGTCGATGAACCAGGGCGACCATCGGAAGGAGCGGAATTTCCCTGCTCTTTAGCTGTGCATGCTTCAATCATTCGCCTCGGCGCGATTATGCTCGTGCGCGTAGCCATGCTCGATAAACCAGCTCCATGCCGCAGCGATAGCTTCGCTGGCGGGGCGGGGGGAGTAGCCCAACTCGGTCTTGGCCCGTTCGTAGGAATAATGGTGCGGCTGACTCGAAATGGAGACCGTCGCCGAGTTCACGTCGGGCTCGTGTCCCGTGACGCGTCCCCAAAGGTCGCCGCACAAACCGGCCACGCGAATGACGATCGGGCCGACGTGGCAGATCGCGCGGCGGCCACCGGTCTCGTGTGCGATGAGTCGCCAAGCGTCGATGTACCGCATACTCTGACCGCCGAGGATGTAGCGCCGTCCGGTACGCCCTTTCTCGGCTGCGGCGAGAATGCCTGCCGCGACGTCGCGGACATCGCAGATATCGTTGCCGCCGCGCGGTGCGAAGAGCCCCTTGCCCCGCGCCACCTCGAGGATCATCCGGCCACTCGATGGCTTCCAATCCCAGGGGCCAAACATGAACACCGGATTCACAATGACCGCGTCGAGCCCTTCATCGACCAATTGCAACACGACCTGCTCGGCTTCGCGCTTGGTCAGCGGGTAGGGGATGCGCATCGAACTCGGTTGCTGCGACTCTTCGTCGGCCGGCTTGCTTCGCGTGCCGATGCCGAGCGCGTCGACACTTGAGACATGGATCATGCGTGCTCCATGTGCTCGGGCCGCCTGCGCCACGGCGCGAGTCCCCTCGACGTTGATGAGACGATGCTGCTCCAGGCCAGACCAGCCGATATGGACATGCGCGGCGGCATGAACGACCAGTTCGCACCCCACGACCGCGCGCTGCACGGCGCTCGGATCGCGCACGTCGCCGTAAGCAAACTCCACATCGAGTCCGTTGGTCGGTCGTGGGTCGCTCGTTTCACGCTGGAGCACGCGCACGGCGCGCCCCTGATCGAGCAAGGCGCGCACGACATTGTTGCCCACCAAGCCCGTAGCGCCGGTGACGAGCGTCTTCGCGGTCGAACGAATCATGGCTTCCTGCGGGGTTTGAACTTCCATTGTTCATCAAAGAACCCGGCATCGGCAATCCGGCCGGGAGCATTCGCGTCGGGATCTTGTGACAGGTCGATCACGGCCCAATCGGGCAGCTTGGGCGTTTGTAGCGAGTTGCTCGAGTCGTGTCCCTCACGAAACGTCGGCCCGCTGTTGAGCACGATGTAACGAGTATTGTCGGCGAGTGGGTTCGGGTAGATGAGCACCGGCATGTGGCTGGCGCGATCGTAGGCCTGACCGTCAACGGTCACTTGCTGGTCGGACCATCGGACGGGCAGCTTGTCCTGCAACCGCTTGAGCAGCACGTTGGTTTCGGGTTCGCCCCAGACGACCATGTGTTTGGTTTTTAAATCATCCTCCGTGACCTCGGTATCCCGTTTCACTTGCGCATCGCCGCGGAACAGTCGCCGCCAGCGGTCGAGCATATGCTTCGACTCGAAATCGACCCAACGTTGGACCTGCGGGCGCGACGATTTGCCCGACGGCAACACGATCAGAAACGGCTCATAAAACACATCGTCAATGGGCCCTTGCAGCCCATGACGCTTACGCACGTCGTTGACGATCTTGTTCTTATCAACGAGGTGCCACTGCGAATCCGTTCGCATCAATGAGACGTTCCAGACGGAACCATTGTGTGTCAATGAATTGATCGGGATCGACTGACCATCAACGTTCAACACGGAATTGACAGGCGACCGAGCGACGAGATTAAACCGTGAAACATTGGCTGTTTGAATCCGCTGAATGTTGTTGAGATCAAGCAAAGCAAATGAATCTGTGGTCAGGAGCTTTGTCTCGGGGCGGGCGTCGATTGTTAAAGACGCCGGAACCCAGTGCTCTTGCAATCCAGTTAATGTGACCAAGCCTAAAAACGTATGGTAGCGTAATGTACGTGTTTGTAGCGTGATTTTCTGTCGGGGCTGCGTGGCTAGACGGAGCGATTGCTGTGCGAGTTGTTGTTTGAGCGTCGCGAGTGTGTCAGGGTGATACTTGTGTCCCATACCGGGCCCGATCAGGTGCGGCAGTGCCTTGCCTTCTTTTTGATACGCTTCTTCCATGACCCGGGCAGCTTGGATTTGCTTGTCAAGTTCGCCGCTATAAGCGATGACGGGCATGTTGAACAAATTGCGCACATATCCCGGAACATCGTATAAGCCCCAGAGGGTCTGCTCATACCACGGCGGAAACTTGTCAGGCGAGAGATTTTGATATCGGGCCGTTTCGGCGAAGCCAGCACCGGGGCTCACGGCCGTCCAACTCCCCGGATAGTGTGCTCCCAAGTGCCAAGCGCCAGCTCCACCCATCGAAAAACCGCAGAGCACGATGTTGTTACGGTCGAGTTTGAGTGTGTCGCCGTATCGCGTGTATGCTGCATCGATACACTCAAACACGTCGGTCTCGCCGGCATATTTGAACGCATTGCAGTGTCGACCGAACGGATGCACGACGATACCGTCCGTCGGTACGAACTCACCGGGTTTGCCACGTCGCTGATTCAAAAATTGAATATCAGTCTGTTTATCACCCCGCCCATGCAACCATACATAGATCTTCGCGGTTCCTTCGGTAGAAAGTCCTTCGGGGATCACCACGCCATACGGTTGCCATGATTGATCGATGTAGGACCGGAAACCATGAATATCGGTGCGTGTTCCTGTTGCGGGCGCAGTAATCTTCTCGCCACGGAGTCGTCGCTCGGCTTCACCCAGCAGATCGTCAGCAAGTTTCAATTCCTTGACGTCATAGAACTCGCCGTTGGTAAGCGCATAATCGACCGCTTTGAGTAAGGTGAGCGAGTCACCCGTTTCGGGTAAGTTCTGATCGGCTTTGACGGCCAACTTTCGCACCGCTTCGAGCCGGTCGCTGATGGGTTTGGCCTGAACCTCGGTCAACTCAATACCCGGCGGGGGGAGCTTGCGGGAAATCGGCGCAATCTCGGCGGCACTCAGGATGCGGAGCGAACACACACCGAACACAGCCAGCATAGCCAGTCGAAACACGCGATTCGCAGGGGCGTGGAGCCTCAACATGTGCAGCCTTCCCGGCATATTTTTACGCAAAACAATTTTCAAGGGTGGCCAACAGGCAGCTCAGCCACCACGCTCGTCGAAACACAACGAATTGGGGGATTGTAGCTGTTTTGGCGAAAATCTCCATCGTTTTCGGCCTGATTTTACACCCGATTTGGCCTTCACAAGCTCCCAGAGTGACAGCCAGATTTTCTTGTGAAATATTTCGCAACCGCTCGGCACGCTCGCTCGTAGAACAAGTGGAAAGCGGCTCAAGACACCACACGGGTAACACAAGCGGTGAGTGGTGGTTGGGCATGCGGCTCTCCGGGCGCTCGTGAGGAATGTCCGCCCGGAGAGCCCTCTTTAAACAGTCATCTCGACAGGAGGTGTACCATGTTACGCACCATGCTTCCAAACAGAGAGCGGCTCCCCCGGCCGCTAGTCCGGTTTGAAGAGGAAATGGAACGGCTCATGGAGCGGTTCTTCACGCCGGAAGAAGGTTGGTGGACCGGCAAGATTGAGTTCATGCCGCACACCAATGTGGCCGAGACGGAAACCGCCTTCGAGATCACCGTCGAACTGCCCGGAATGAAACCGGAAGAGGTGACCGTCGAGTTGAAAGACGGTCGTCTCTGGGTCGCCGGTGAAAAGAAGGAAGAGAAAGAAGAAAAGGGCAAAGCGTTCCACACAATGGAACGCCGCTACGGCGAGTTCCGACGGGTGTTCAACCTGCCGGTGGCCGTCGAGGAAGAGAAGGTTGAAGCGAAGTTTGCCGAGGGTGTGTTGCGGGTGATTGTGCCCAAAGCCACCAAGGCGCTTCCGAAAGCCATCAAGGTCAATGCGACATGACTTTCGGCAGATAGGCGGGGGCACTGCGGCAAGCCGTCAGGCCGAGCGGTTCACACAAGCCGCTCGGCCTGATTGTTGTTGCGCTTCATCCATGCAAGGATGTCATCGGTCGACACCCGTGAGTGAGTATCGGGCCAAGAGTTCATGCTTGGCGATGGTATAGGGATTGTTCGTGTATTTGCGATCCGCCGCGGCATTCCAGATCGGGTCATCGGCGCGCCAGTCGGTCGAGACCGTGCGTTCGGGCCACACGAGCAACCGTAAACCATCAGGGTGCTCGCGTTGCATCGTGCGCGCCAGCGTGTAGAGCCCCACCTGATCCATGAACCATGTCGGCTTGCGTTGCATGTTATGTTGCACAAAGAACGCCAGTCGACGAGCGAATTCCGCGGCGAGAGGCGTCGGTTTCAAAACCACGAGCGCGGCGCCGTATCGATTACAGAACGGTTGTTCCAGGTACTCGACGAGCGCCACATCGTGCTGCGCCGCTTGTTCTAAGAGTTTGTTCAGGTCGTGACGAATAAGGATATCCGCGTCGGTGATGACCACTTCGCGCCCGGTTGCGCCATGCAATTCCATCGCGCGGACAAATCGCATGTTGCAGAAATATACGCCGCGCGAAAATGCATCGTCTAACTTGCGATGTTCGGTCGACAGCGTGATCCGCCGCGTCGTGCATGCCTGTTGCAGTCGAGCGACCCAACCGGCCGTGTCCTCCGTCGGGTTCACGCAGTGCAAATGCACGTCGATGCCCGGCGACGTCTCATGCAAGCTGAGAATCTCGGCCACGCCAAAGCGACGCAGATAGACACCGTCGAGGCTCAGAAACAACAACGGCCCACGACGTTCGCGCTGCGCACTTAAATCCCCTAACGGCGAATTCTTCAGATCGGGCGTTGTTTGCTGGCCCGACCACAAAGGGGTGAAATCATAAAACCCACTTGCGTCTTGTTTGTTCTGGCCGAAACAGGCCTCGGCCAGATGATAGTTGGCGTCCTGCAGCGACTTGCCCGCGATGGTCGCATGGGCTTCGGCCTCGGCATAACGACCTTGGCTATTGAGCAACAATGCATAGGTCGAATGGGCTTTAATCCGCGCATCATCGCTGAGCGTGGCGCGTTCGAGAATTTGTGGAAAGGCTTGCAAGGCCAGATTGACGACACCGCCGTCGCGCGGTGTTGGCGTGAGCCAGACGACCAGGACGTGTACGAGCCCGTCGGTGGTGGGTGTGGCCCGTTTGGCAAGCCAGTTGAACCAACTCTCCTTGGCCGCAATGCTCTCGCCGTTGACCAACACGCCGATCATCCGCATGGCCGGGGCATAGTCGCTGCGGGCGTCCAAGGCGAGCAAGGCCAGGGCTTGTGCCGCCCCGCGATCTCCTTGCATCATCGAGACCTGAGCAAAGCCGAGCCATCCTCCCGCAGCTTGAGCGGGGATTTGCCGCAAGCGGTCGAAGCTCCGCCGGGCCTCGTCGAACTGGCGTAAGCTGAGTTGGAGTTGCCCGCTTTCGGCCCAAATATTGGGATCGTCGGGCGAGTATTGAGCCGCGCGTTGCAAACAAGCAAGTGCCGCTAGCGAGAGTGACCAATCACGCGCTCGACGGGCGACTTGTAACCACCACGGCCCTTCAGAGGAACGTGGCCCAGCGAGTTGCAACAGATGGTCGACCCCAGTTTCGGGGTTGCTCTGTAACTGCTGTAAGGCACGAAATAGCGTGACTTCGTGAGGCTGCACATCCGTGCGATTGATATCGTTGAGCTGAAACGTCATGTCTGGCCCATTCCGCCGAGAAAAGTTAATACGGGTCGGTCAACACCGGATCATCGATCGAGCGTTGCCACTCGATCAAGCGGCGCTCCAGGTCGGAGCGAACCTTGGCCGATGCGGATTGACCTTGGCCACCGAGCAAATTGCGTAGTTCGTCGGGGTCGGCCTGCAAGTCGTAAAGCTCGTCCATATAGTTCGCCCGATAGTGTTTGACGAACTTGTACTGTGGGGTGCGGATCATGCGCAGGTAGGCCAGCCCACCGTTACGTAGGTCGTATTGACCAAAGATGGCTTCGGGCTTATCGAGCTTCTGACCTCGCAGGAGCGGCGAGGTGTCGCGCCCTTGCGCGGTGCATTCGCTCGGTGGAGTCACCCCGACCGCGCCAAGCACGGTGCGGAACGTATCGAGATTCGTCACGTCATCCTCAATAACCGTGCGCGGCTTGACGACCTGCGGCCAACGCACCATCAATGGTATGCGAATCGATGTGTCCCACATGTTGGGACGAGCCGGGCCCGTGACTCCACCAGCGATCCATCGCCCGTTCCCTTTGGTGTCGATGCCGTGACGACCTTCGTTGTACCCATGATCGCTGGTGAACATGACCAAGGTCTGCTCGCTCAGTTTTAACTCGTCGAGTGCCGCCAGGAGGCGCCCTAGATTGCGATCGACGGCCGAGACGCTGGCGTAATAGGCCAGCGTCGTCTTTTTCAATGCGGGGATATCGAGGCCGCGCACCTGAGGCACCGAGGGGTCAACCGACTTGTAATGGGCCGAGTCTTCGGCGGGCACCGGTGCATAGGGGCGATGCGGTTCACGAAAATGCACGCACACCGCGAACGGCTCGTCGCGATGGGCACGAATAAAATCGATAGCGCTGGTGGTGATCAAGTCCGGCACAGGCCCCGACACCGATTGGGGCTTGCCGTTGACTTCCAACGTGGGATCCATCGGAGCCGCGCCACCACCAACAAAGCCATAAAAGTGATCAAAGCCGCGCCGGGTCGGATGAAACTGGGGCTGCGTTCCGAGGTGCCATTTACCCACGAGCGCGGTCTTATAGCCGTTGCGCTGCAAGACCTGCGGCCAGGTGAGCGCATCGAGTCCTTTGCCGGCCTCTCCCTCTTGAGGCGCGATCCAATCGTTGATGCCGGTTTGGGTCGGCCAGCGGCCACTCATGTAGGCGGCGCGACTCGGCGAACAAACGGGCGTGACCGTGAACGCATTGCTGAACAGCGCGCCGTCGCGAGCCAACGAGTCCATATGGGGCGTATGCACGTCACGATTGCCGTAGGCGCCAACCGCCCATCGGCCTTGATCGTCGGTCACGATCGCAACGATGTTCGGCCTCTTTTCGGCCGCCAGGGCAAGCGCTCCGAACAACAACCACAAACTGAGCGCGAGATACAAACGCCGCATGATCGGGCAGCCTCCCAATAGAATATCGACCTACCCAGATATTGATGCATTGCGAGGTCGACAGCAAGACCCCGAGCCAAGTAACCCATGAACAGTGCGGATCATCGCCCATCGAACGTCGCGCTAGGGCGTGACGATCAGGCAATGATATTGCGAACCACGCGCCCTGCGACATCGGTCAGGCGGAAGTCGCGGCCGGCATGGCGATAGGTGAGCCGTTCATGATCGAGGCCGAGCAAATGCAGAATCGTGGCATGGAAGTCGTGGATGTGAACCTCGTTGCTGGCCACGGAGCAGCCGTGCTCGTCACTCTCGCCGTAGGAAAAGCCGCCGCGAACACCACCACCGGCCAACCATGATGTGAACACTTCGCTATGGTGTTCCCGTCCCTTGGCATCTTTGGCCGAGTTAAACGGCGTGCGGCCGAACTCGGTCGTCCACACGACCAGCGTCTCGTCGAGCATGCCGCGCGACTTAAGGTCCCGCAGCAAGCCGGCGATGGGCTGATCGACGTTCTTGGCCAGTCGACCATGATCGTTCATGTCGCCGTGCGAGTCCCAGTTACCAGACGCGCCGGTATCGATCAATTCGATGAATCGCACGCCGCGCTCGATGAGCCGTCGGGCGACCAGACATTGCCAAGCGAATCCGGCGGTTCCGCCGCGAGGCAGGCCGTATAGTGCGTGCGTGGCGTCGGTCTCGCGGCGAAGATCAAATGCCTCCGGCGCTTCGGCCTGCATCCCGAAGGCCGTCTCGAACGATTTGATACGAGCCGCCAAGTTCGTGTCGCCGCCCCGCTGCGCGAGGTGTCGACGATTGAAGGCCTGCGCCAAGCCCAGTTCTAGCTCTTGAAGTTCGATGGCCGACTGACGTCGTTTGATGTTGGGCATTGGCTCGGGGCCGGGCGCGACGTGCGTACCTTGGTGACAGCCGGGGAGAAAATCGGAGCCCCAGACTTGGCCTCCCGCATAAGGCAAAAACGGAGCGAGGACCACGAACGAAGGCAAATTACGATTGACCGTGCCGAGGCCATAGCTCACCCAAGAGCCAATACTCGGTCGCGAGAACGTGACCGAACCGGTATGGATGCCCAGTGTCGCTTGAAAATGGTCGGCATGATCGTTGCGCATCGAACGAACGAGGCACAGGTCGTCGGCACACGCGGCGATGTGTGGAAACAAATCGCTGACCCACAAGCCCGATTGGCCACGCTGTTTGAACTCCCATTGCGGCCGCTTGAAGAATTTTTCGACGGCGCGATTATTGGGCGCGAACGCCTCGAGCATTTTGGCCGGCACATGGTACGTCTGGTTGTGCTCGGCAATCAATCGCGGCTTGTAGTCGAACGAGTCGACGTGAGAGACACCTCCGCTTAAGTTGATGAAGATGACCTGCTTGGCTCGCGGTCGAAAATGGGTCGTTTTCGGGGCGAGCGGATCCGCATCAACCGCCGTGGCGGGCGAACCCTCGGCCAGTAATTCCGACACGATGCCCGGTAACAGCAACGAGCCACCAACGAGCGAACGGATCAGCGAGCGGCGGTCGAGTACTGTGTGGTGATGATTCATAACAGAGACGCTTGATTAGTCGACAAAGATAAATTCGTTGCTGCTCATGATCGCCCGGGCCAGCGCCGACCAGGCTTGAGATTCAAGCTGATCGATGGGCGTTTTGAGGGACGCGAGTTGTTGACGATACGACTGTAAAAACTCCCGGCACTCGGTCAGCTCGGCGTCACTCGGCGTTCGGCTGTAGGCGCTCTCGTAAGCGGACTTGAGCCGTACGGATTCATCCGACGCACTGGCCAAAATCCGCGAGGCAAACACCTGGGCCGCCGAATGAGTGAGCGGATCGTTCATTAAGAACAACGCTTGCAACGGGGTCGTGCTCAACAAGCGAGCGCCGGTGCTCGTGCTGGGGTCGGCCCCATCGAACAGCGCTAGATAAGGGTTCTTCCGCTGACGTTGCTGCATCAGGTACACACTCCGCCGTTTCGATTCGTACACGGCGACAAATGGCTTGTGCTGAGAGAAGGTCCAGCTATGGGTAGCAGGGAACGGATGTCCGCCCGTCGACGACTCGTCGAGTTCGCCGCTGACGAACAGCATCGTGTCGCGGATCGCCTCGGCTTCGAGGCGGCGGCGCGAGAAACGCCCGAGCAGCTCGTTTTGTGGATCGCGCTGCGCGCTCAATGTGGCATCGACACTCGCTTGCTGCCAGGTGTGCGAAAGCAGAATCTGCTTGTGCAGGGCCTTGATCGACCAGTCGTGGCGCATGAACTGCGCGGCTAAATGATCGAGCAACTCGGGGTGTGTGGGAGCGCGACCTTGACGACCGAAATCATTGGGCGTTTGCACGAGGCCCGACCCAAAATGGTTCTGCCACAATCGATTGACCATCACTCGGGCGGTGAGCGGATTGTTCCGGTCGACCAACCACTCGGCGAGTTGCAAGCGGCCGCTGGCGGCAAAGTCGCGCGGGAGTTCTTGACCGCCGAGCACCGTAGGAAAGTGCCGAGCGACCTCGTCGCCGAGCCGCTTGGGGTCTCCGCGGATTTGTATCCGTGCGTTGACTGCTTTTCCTTCTGAGACCGCGTAGGCGTCGTTGATCACGGGTGTGGCATCGAGCGTCTGAAGGCGGCTTTTCTTGGCGTCGGCGATCGCTTGGGTATTCCCCTTTAGTTTCGCGGTCTTCTCGTCTCCGTCGGGCAGTTTTTTAAGTTCGACCGCCTCGGCTTCGAGTTGTTTGATTTGCGCGTCGACGGCAGCAAGTTTCGCGCGATGCGGTTTGAGGAGCGCGTCGATTTCTTGGGATGGCATGAGCGGCACAAAGTCGAGAGGAACTTTGCCCACCTCTGCGCCTGGGAATGGATAGCGAGTGCTGCTCAAGATGCCAATCAGCCCATAATAGTCACTCATTGTAAA
>CAYLYE010000197.1:0-12101 GCA_964387325.1 uncultured Planctomycetaceae bacterium | reverse complement strand
GACGCGAACCGCGACGGGTCGCCGAGCGAACACACGCTGCGTCGCTGGCGGAACTTTGGTCTCAGCGGCGCGAAGTTGATCTGGGGGGGCGAAGCCGCGGCGGTACAGCCAGACGGACGCGCCAACCCGAACCAGACGCTCGCCACGAGCGAAAACAAGGCCGGCCTCGCCGCGCTCTTACAAGCCTTGCTCGCGGCGCACCAGGAACGCTACGGGACGACCGACGACCTGCTGGTCGGTTTGCAGTTGACGCACAGCGGGCGATTTTGTCGGCCGAACACCAAGCAACTCGAACCGCGCATTGCCTACCATCACCCGTTGCTCGACGCCAAGTTTGGCATCGACCCCCAGGACACGAGCGTGGTGTGGACGGATGACGAGATCGAACAGTTGATCGATCGCTACGTGACCGCCGCGGGCCTGGCGCGAGCGGTGGGCTACCGGTTCGTCGACATCAAGGCCTGTCATGGCTATTTACTCCATGAGTTCCTCAGCGCCTACGTGCGGAGCGGCCGTTTCGGCGGCGATTTTTCGGGGCGGACCCGGGTGTTGCGGACGATCGTTGAGCGCGTGAGGAGCGCGTATCCGGATCTGATGGTATTGGTGCGGTTGAGTGTGTTCGATTTTCCGCCGTATGAGACGAGTCGAGAAGTCGGTCGGCCGATGCGCTATCAGGATCACCTGCCGTATCGTTATGCGTTTGGCGCGTCGCACGATGACCCGATGCAAATGGACCTGCGCGAGCCGATCGAGCTGATGCGTCAGTTGCAGTCATTGGGGGTGGCGGCATTCAATATCTCGTGCGGCAGTCCGTACTACGATCCACACATTCAGCGGCCGGCAATTTTTCCGCCCAGCGATGGTTACCAGCCGCCGGAAGACCCGCTCGTGGGGGTGGCGCGGCAACTCGACGCCACGCGGCAGTGCAAAGCGGCGCTGGGGGATGTGCCCCTCGTGGGGTCGGGCTACTCGTACCTGCAAGACTACCTGCCGCACGTCGCTCAAGCGGTGGTGCGCCGCGGTTGGGTCGACTCGGTCGGGCTTGGCCGCGTCGTGCTCTCGTACCCCGAGTTGCCCGATGACGTGCTGCGTCACGGTGCTTGGCAGCGGAAAAAAGTCTGCCGCACATTCAGTGACTGCACCACCGCGCCGCGGCACGGTATCGTGAGTGGCTGCTATCCGCTCGACCCGTATTACAAACAGCTGCCCGAGGCCAAGCAGGTGCAGGCGGTCAAGCAGGCGTTGAAAGAGTAGGGGGGGGCAAAATCTGACATGGCGGCTGAGCGGTTGTTGTCCGCGAGCGCCAAGCCCTATAATGATCTGATCGATCGCCACGGGGCGCGAAGTCGAGCTCGATTCTCAGTCGTGAGTCGGATCATGTTACACTGGTCACAATTGGTCGCGGGCTTGCGCCGCACACTGGAGAACGTCTGGGGCGTAGTCCGTAGGCCTTCGCGCGACAAACGTTGGGCGCATCAACTCTCGATCGCTCAACAAGCCTTTCATCCATGTCGCGAGCGGCTCGAACTTCGGTTCTTTAATTTGGCGGCGAACTCCGGTCGGCCACGTGGCCTGATCTGGACCGAGATCGATTTTGCGAGCGAGGTGACCTATGCCCGTTCGATCCGGGGGGGCGACCTGCAAGCGCTCGTCGCCTGTACGGTGTCTTTCGAGGCGGTTCCGGGTGGCCCCATGGAAGATGTCGAAGCGGTGAGCAACCTGCGGGCAGCCACGGCCGTGTTCAGGTATGTCGAGTGGCAATGGCAAACCGACGGGCAGGTGATCTTTAATCTCAGCCCGACCGACGCCGTGGCGTACTATCGTGACCAGTGGATGCTCGTAGCTCCGAGCAGCGACGCGGCGCGATAACGTCTTACGATTGGGTAAGCGACGTTGCCCTGAGCAGACCAGGTATTTATCGCGATTGGTTGATGGCGTATCATCACTTTCTTCACCAGGAGAAAGACGATGCAATTGGGATTTGTCAGCGCGATTTTGCCAGAACAGACACTCGAACAGGTGGCGCACAGCGCGGCTGAGCTGGGCTACGATTGCGTGGAGCTCATGTGCTGGCCGCCGAGCAAGGCCGAGCGGCGTTATGCCGGCGTGACGCACGTCGACGTGACCGAGTTCAACGCCGCGGCGGCGCAGCGCGTGCGTTCGATCATGGAGACGGCTGGGGTCGCGATCAGCGGCTTGGGCTATTACCCGAACCCACTCGCTCCGGACGAAGCCGAGGCGCACCGTTATGTCGAGCACTTGAAGCGAGTGATTCAAGCGGCCGCATTGTTGGGCGTGAATCAGGTGAATACGTTCATCGGCCGCGATTGGACCCGGAGTGTCGACGACAATTGGCCCCGTTTTCGCGCCACGTGGCCGTCGCTGGTCCGGTTTGCCCAGGAACATGGTGTGCGGATCGGCATCGAGAACTGCCCGATGTTGTTCACCCGCGACGAATGGCCCGGCGGCAAGAATCTCGCGACGAGCCCCACGATCTGGCGGCGAATGTTTACGGAGGTCGACAGCGACTATCTGGGGCTCAACTACGATCCGTCGCACATGATCTGGCAGCAGATGGACTACCTGCAACCGCTACGCGAGTTCCGCGAGCGGTTGTTTCACGTGCATGCCAAGGATGTGCGGGTCGACCAGCATCGGCTCAACGAGGTGGGCATCCTGGCGCATCCGATTGAGTACCATACTCCGAAACTGCCGGGGATGGGGGACGTCGACTGGGGGCGGTTCTTCTCGGTGTTGACCGACATTGGTTATCGCGGCAGCGTGTGTGTCGAGGTCGAGGACCGGGCCTACGAAGGCTCGTTGGCCGACCGCGAGGCCGCGCTGCGGCAGAGTCACACGTACTTGCGCAACTTCGTGCCGCGCCGCGGTTGATTAACGAATGACATAAGCACAATAATCAAGGAGGTCACCCCAAGCCGGCGGCTCTGCTGCCGGTTTTTCGGCGACAAAGTCGCCGGCCTGGGGAATCCATTCCTACTTTGGGTATACTTCGTTACAGCTCGCTCATCGCACCTTCACCTTGATGGTGAATCTCGACCTGCTTGTAACCACCTGTTGCTCGGAAATAGAGTACGAGCAGAAAGTAAAGCACAGCCATCACTGCGGGAACGTAGGCCGTGAGCCGAAGCGCTTGACGACCGCCAAATATCTTTGCCGATTCGACCTGTTCTTTATCTGCGTTGGCGTCTACCTTGGCCGTATCCCACCACTTACCTAAAGCCCGAGTTGTATCAGCAACGTCTCCCTGACGGTTATCCTTGTTGACTAAGTCTACGGCGCGTTCAAGTTTCGCACCCCCGTCACCCAACGCCGCCACCTTTTCTCCGTCCAAGCCAGTAATTGGCGGGAAGAAGAGAAAGTGGTTTTCTTTTTCAGCTTTGTATCGTTGGAATGTATCCGGTGATGACTGCTTTAGTTGTTGAGAAGCAAAATAATCTTGTTTATACCCAATGCCTGGGGAGCCGATTTCGCCTGCGGACAGCATACCAATACCACCGATTGTTCCCATCACGATGGCGCCACCACGAGGGAATCGTTCGCCAACGACTCCCAGCATCGTAGGCCAAAGGAAAGTCTTACCGAGGCCATAGACCGAAGCTGCGACAAACGCCATGCCTGCCGTTTCCGCTTTGCTCAGCATTGTTAGGCCGATAAAACCAACGACACCACTGATCGCTAATAGCCCGATTGGATTGATTCGTTCAACAATCGGTCCCGCGAAGAACCGTAGAACGAACATCATGGCCGACGTATAGACAAACACCAGAATAGCTTGTCCCTTGATGACGTTCCCCAAAATATTTGTAATCCAACTATCCGTGCCGAGTTCGACATAGCCAACCATGGCATGCAGAACTAGCAACGTGATGAGCAACGGCGAGGCAAATTGAGAAAGCATTTCGCCAAGCGATATTCCGGCAGCCGATGCTTCCGATTCAGGTAGTTTCTTATTGAACAGCATTGCGCCGTACATGGCTGCGGGAATAATGAATGCTGCCATCGGGATTTCCCAACGTAATTTGGTGATCAGTGGTTGCTCACCCAAGAAACCGCTGAAGCAATAAGCCAACATACCGCCTGCGATCAATCCAGCAGGCCAACTGGCGTGAAGGATATTGAGGTAATGCGTCTTTTGTTTTGGATAAAGTGTCGCGACTAGCGGATTAACGGCCGCTTCACATAAGCCGTTGGCAATTGCGAACAAGAATGTCCCTAGCCAGAGGCACCAATAGGTCCCGTTTCGTCCACTCGCCTCATGAATTGGGGTCGCGGCAAGCGTGATAACGGCTGATAAAACGTGCAACACGCAAGCGAGCATCAGGATGGGCTTATAGCCAATTTTATCGAGAAATAGACTCGACAGAATGATCACGATGCCGAACCCCGTCAAACCACCCCCGGTGATTTTGCCGAGTTCAAATTTTGTGAAGCCGAACTGGTCTTCCCAGTCGTTCAGGATTGCACCACGCACCGCGAAACCGACACCTGCGGCAAATATAGTCAGAAAGCTGGCCAGGAAGATGGCCTTCGAGTGGTTCGTGGCGGACATCGGCGGGTGTTCTCCTGCGAAATTTCGGTAGCAAAGCACGAAAGGGCCCCGATTGGGGAGCCTAGGAGTATACCCGGCCGTGCCATCATTGCCAGCACTCGACTAGCTCGCATTGACCCAGATCGCGTAAGTAGGGACACTCGCGTGGTTTTTAATGGGACCGTTGCGCGCCGCAGGCCCCGTCGTCGGAACTGTGTTGGCAAGGACGCCGGCTATTTTCCAAGGATTCGTCAATTTCTGTTGGTTCACCATCAAGTGGGGGCTGCTTTTGGCAGCCGTCGCGGCGCTCGTGGCTGCGCCGTATTTGTACCATCGGATGGACGAAGAGGTTCGGCTTCGTGTCGAGCAGACGCTGGGGCGCCATTATCAGCAATTGCTCGTGACGGTTCGCAGCGCGCGGCTGGTCGAGGGGGAAGGGATCGTCGTGCGGGGCGTGTCGTTCCGCGATCCGCAGAGCCGCGACGCGCAGAACGAACTGCTCTCGCTCGACGAAGTGTTGCTCGAGTGCCCCACCGAGTTGCGGCAGCTCATGCAAGCCGATTTGGAAATCCGCCGCCTGGTCTTGCGCCGTCCCACGCTCCGCGCCACGCGTTTGGCCGACGGCCAGTGGAGCAGTGGCAAGCTGTTGCCACTACCGCAGCGCAACGGGGCACCCCCCGAGGTCGTGATCGAGGACGGCACGGTCGAGATCGTCGATCCGCAACCCGAGGGTGCGCACATCGTGCGGCTGCGCGAGGCGAATCTGCGCGTGGTCCCCACGACCGAAGCGTCGTTGGTGAGCGGCGGACGCGCGCCGTTGCGATTGCAAGGGACCGCGTCGAGTGACGACATGCGACAGATCGCGCTCGATGCGCTGATCGATCCGAGCGGGAGCACGTGGCGTGCTGGTGGCAAGGTGCATGGGCTGGCGATATCGCCCAGCCTGAGCCGCGCGTTGCCACAGTCTGAGGCCAAGCCTCTCTTGAAGCTCGACGGGGTGCGTGCCCAGGGGGACGCTCAGTTCCGTGTCGATTATCAGCAGGGGCGGACCCCCGCCTTCGATTATGAAATGACCGGCCAACTCTCGCACGGCCGGGTCGACGATCCACGGCTGCCGTATCCGCTCACCGAATTGCGTGCCGACGTGGCTTGCTCGCCGCGCGGGACACGGCTGCGCAATTTGACTTGCCGCATCGGTCAGGCTCGCGTGTCGGCCGACATCGAGCGTTGGGGCTTCGACGAGCAGAGCCCGCTCCGCATGGAAGTGCGGGCTCAGCAGTTGACGCTCGATGGCAAGCTGCTCGAGATGGTCCCGCCGCAGTGGCAAGGCGAGTGGTACAAGTACATGCCCACGGGCGAGATCGACGCCACGGTCAAAGCCGAATTCGACGGCAAACAATGGCGGCCCGAGGTCTCACTGAACTGCCATCAAGTCTCGTTCACGCATCATAAATTTCCGTACCGCTTGGAGCGGGGTCGCGGAACGATTGATCTCAAGGACGGTCTCTTGCAGTGTCGGTTGACCGCGTACAGCGACCATGCCGAGGTGCGTATCACGACCCAGCTGCAAACACATGAGCATCCGGCGAGCGGCTGGGCCGACGTGCAAGCGGACAACGTGCGTCTCGACGAGAAGCTGTGGTTTGCCATGCCCGAACAGACCGCGCGGTGGATGCGATCCATGCACCCGAGCGGGGCAATGAACGTTGCCTTTCGATGGTGGCGCGAGAGTGGTCCGGATGCGGCTCCCCATCGTCAGGCGCAGTTCAATTTGCAGAATTGCAGCGTCAAGCTCGACGTGTTCCCTTACCCGATTCACGCCATTCAAGGCGTCGTCGAGTTGCACGACAGCGTGGTCAGCTTTCGCGATCTGCACGGCACGAACGACGCGGGGCATATTGTCTGCAATGGGCGCATCGCTCCGCAGGATCAAGGGGGGTACGAGATGCTAATCCGCGCCGCCGGCGGTCATGTCGTGCTCGATGACGAGCTGCGCGATGCGCTACCCGCCTCGGCTCAGCAACTCTGGAGCGACGCACGTCCGCGCGGACAAGTTAACGTCCAAGTCGAGGTTCAGCGGCAGAGCGGCGAAAAGCAATCGCGTGTGTGGGTCCGCGCCGAGCCGGTCGATGAGACCGTAGCACTCGACCCGGTACACTTTCCGTATCGGCTCGAACGACTGCGCGGCGTGATTGGCTTTAGCGACGGACGTGTGACGTTCGAGAACCTGCAGGCCGAGCACGGACGCACACTCGTGGCGGCGCGCGGGATCGGCGTGCTGCAAAACGATGGCGGTTGGAGTCTGCACATCGAACAATTTACCTGCGACCGCTTGGTGGCCGATCGCGATTTCATGGCCGCCGTACCGCAGCGAATCAAAAGGTTGGCGACCGATCTCGACGTGCGCGGGCCGGTCAGTTTGCGTGGCGCGCTCGACTTGAGTGGCGGTCGGGCCGGCGATCTCTTTCAGAGTCAATGGAACGTGCTCGTCGACTTTCAGCAAACCTCCTTGAATGCCGGCGTGCGATTGGAGAACCTCAATGGCGGCGTGAATCTGGTCGGTAATTTCGACGGCCGTGAGTTTCGCTGCCGCGGAGACGTGAACATCGACTCGGTCACCTGGCAGGATCATCAAGTGACCGACGTGCGCGGTCCGCTGTGGATCGACGAGTCGCGCGTGCTGTTGGGCTACTGGGCTGATCGGATCCGCGAAGCCCGACCCGAGCGTCAATTGACCGGCCGGCTCTACGGCGGCGAGGTCACGGCCGACGGCTGGGTCACGTTCGGGCCGAAACCCCAGTATCAGCTGCAAGCGGCACTGGCACAGGCCGACTTGTCGAAGCTGATACTGGCCACGGCGCCGCAACAACATCGGCTGCAGGGACAGTTGTCGGCGCGGATCGAGTTGGCTGGTAGCGGCGCCAATGCACACGAACTCATGGGGCGTGGCGGCGTGCAACTCCGCAACGCGGACATTTACGAACTCCCGTTGATGGTCAGTCTGTTCAAGCTGGTCAGCGCGCGGACTCCGGATTCGACCGCCTTTACGACCGGCGATGTCGATTTTCGCATCGAAGGACAACACGTCTACGTCGATCGCATCGACCTCAACGGCGACGCGATCAGCCTGCTGGGCAAAGGAGAGATCGGCCTCGATAAGCAGATTAACCTAGCGTTTTACGCCACGATTGGTCGCGACGAGAATCGTCTACCGGCGATGCGATACTTGCTCGGCGGCGCGGCGCAGCAGATCATGCAGATCCATGCCGAAGGGACGCTCGCTCAGCCCATCGTGCGACGCGAGGCGTTTCCCGGCGTTAATCAGGCGTTGCAACAGTTACAGGCGGAATTCCAATCCCGCGAACGCAACCGGATTTCACGCGGAAATACCCCCCGGGCTCAATCGCAAGACACAATCCAGCGGTAGAGTACAACAGACGATCGATTCTGTTCTTTAATCGAACGAGCGGAGAGAGGCCATGAGCGTGGGTCCGCTGTCGGGCGCGGGGGGCGTGGCCGGTGCGCCACTGGCTCAGACCAAGGGGAGCGAGCTGGAACGCGTCGGTCAGGACTCGGCCGCCCAGGCCCGTCGGCTCCTGTCGCAAAACAAGGCTGCCGACGCCGCGGGGATTGGCGCGACGAGCGGCGAAGACTCGCGCGCCGAAGATCGCGATGCCGACGGGCGACGCCTCTGGGAATTCAGCGAGCGTGCCGAGGGAGAATCCTCGGCTGCGCCACCATTACCCACCGGTCCCCGCGATCCGCTCGGGGAATGCGGCACGCAGCTCGACCTGACGGGCTAATGTTCGACTCGACGTGTCCGTGCGCGTTCTAGCAATGCAGGACATGCTATCGCGGGCGATTGAAAATTCTGTCTTGCTCGTAAGAGTCGTTTTTGCGACAGTCTCGCCCCGGCTCTTCTTGTTATTTTTGACCTGTGCCTGGACTCGATAGGTCCAGCACCGATTGTTCATGGAGGAAAAACCATGCGCACGAGCTTACGGATCACCCTTTCGACCCTGCTGTTGGTGAGCGCCTCGACGACGGCTCACGCCGAATTCTGGCCCTGGAGATCATCGAGCAGCTCGAAGCAGGTCACGCAGACCGTTCCGAGCAAGAAAAGCACCAGCACGCCGCTGATCAACGGCAAGCCCATCTTCACCTCGGCCGATAAGTCGCAGTCGTGGGGCACGAAGATGAGCGACCTGTCGAAGAAAACGGTCGACGTGGTGACGCTTAAGCCGTTGCGTGACAAATGGAGCACGCCGCAGCGCTCGACGAGCCAGTCGAAGCCGCCGGTCGTCACGAAGAAGACCGACAGCAGTGGCTCGTGGATTGCCAACCTCTTTAAGCCCAAGCCGGAAGAGAAAAAGATCAAAACGGTCGGCGACTGGATGAATCAGCCGCGGCCGCAGTAGTATTTTTGCGCGGCGAGAGGGCTTACCGCAATGCGTTGGACCGATCGAAGTGTCGCTCTTTGGCTTTGGTTCGCGTGGCTCGTGATGGCGCTGGGTTGCGCGCGGGCCACGACGGCCACCAAGCTCGACGACACGTTTCTAAAACAGGTGGCGGACGATCCGTTCCCCACCGCTTCGCAAGCCGGCGTGCTCCGCGCTCAGCCGTGACCGCTCGTTGAAAGTTCCTTAGGTCACTGGCTCGACCGAGCAGCCAACTTGGTGCAACTCGGTTAACCAAGCTGCTGCGGAGAAGGCTAACCACAGAGCCACCGAGGACACGGAGGAAGGCGGAGGAGTGGTGGAGTGGTGGAGAAATTTTGATTGTGTTTCCTCTGCCCCTCTGCTTTTTCCTCTCTGTGTCCTCTGAGCCTCTGTGGTGCGTTTCTTCGACACTTGACCGGTGATGCTTTCCACGTGGTCTTCAAGCAGCCATGTTCTGCTTACCGCGGCGAGGTTGTCGTCTCTTTGTTCGCAGTTGCGGTAACCGGTGATGGAACCGCATCGTCGGCGTAGAACAGCGTCGTGTCTTCCTGCGTAATCTTGTTGCCCAGCGATTTGCAGGTGACCTCGACCCGAATGCGGTGTTGACCGGCTTGCGAGGCCTTGGCGCGAATCTTGTACACGACGTCGGTGCCAGCCGCGATCGGCTTGCTGGGCCGCAGCGTGCAAACGCCCGACTGAATATCGGCCGCCAAGCCATCGCAGCCGACCGGCTCGATGCCGTCGCTGAAGAACGCTTGGATCTCGATCCCTTCGGCCGCGCCGCTGCCACGATTGCGTAGTCGTACCTCGTAGACGCATGTTTGATCGAGTGACAAGGGACCGGGCGAGTCGACCACCTCGAGCGTCAGGTCTGGCAAGGCGACGACGTTCGTGGCGACTTCGCTCGATGCATTCAAGTCGGACTCGGCCGAGGCCGCGAATTGAAAACGGTTGTTACCGCCGTTGCGCAGCACACACTTGACTTGGAAGACCTGTTCGCTGCCCGCGGCAATGGTGTCGATCTGCCATTGCAGTTCGCCGCGGGTCGTGGTGCGTTGGCCCAGGTTGGTGGCGGTGAGCACTTCCGCCCCGGCGGGCAGTTGAGCTTGCAGGTTCACTCGACGCACGAGCGCGTCGCCCGGGTTCTTCACGCGAATCTCATAGGCGAGCGGTACTCCGGCATAAGCGGCTTTCGGTCCGCTGGTCACGATCTGCAACTCACCGCGACGGACCTGAACAAGCTGCTGAGCATTGCTCTTCAGGTTGCCGTCAGCCGTCGCTTCGACCCGAATCGCCAGTTGACCCGCCTGTCGGGCGGCCAACTCGATCTCGATCGAGCGACTGGCTCCGGCGGCTAGCCGGCCAATCTTCTGCGTCGCTGGCGGGTCGTCGCTATGCAGCGGCAGCAACGTGAGCGTGACGTTCTCGGCATCGCCGTTGCCCGGGTTGGACAACGTCAGCTTGTAAATCTGCTGTTGTCCAAAGGTCACTTCAGTCGGTCCGCTGACCGACAATTGCAATTTCGGTTCGTCGACCTCGACGGTTACTTGCGATGCCGTGGGCGAGCAGGTCCACTGCACGGCGAGGTCGAACGGCTGACTTTTGCGTGGGATCAGTTTGAGCGTCAACTCCTGGCGGCTGAGCGCGGCGAGGCTGGCGATTTTCCATTGCACCCCTTCGCTGCCGCTCTGCGTGACTATGCCGGCCGTGCCCGTGGTACCGTCGGCCGACACGACCTCGGCCCAATTCGGAATCGCCACGAACATCACCACATCTTCAGCACTGCTGTCACTGCTATTCTTGATCGAAACGCGATACACAGCCTCTTTGCCAACGGTAATGCGCCGCGGGCCGGTCGTCTCGACATGCAGCGACGAACTGTGCCGTGACATCAGTACCCGATCAGCAGCCGGGCTCGCCACGACATGCGAACCGGTCGAAGCCGAGATTGGTGTACGACGTACCGGCTCGCTCACGACGGTTTCGGGTTCGTCCTCTTCAACAACCTGCGGCTTGGATGCTTTGGAGTTCGGTCTCACGGACGTAGAGGGCAACGTCAGCTCGACGTCTTCGGCATCGACAAAACCCTTGTTGGGCGTTGGCCTACTGGCGACCGCCTTCTTCTTTGGCGCCTCGGATACTTCCTCGGCGATCGGTTCTTCTTCGAGCACGGTCGACGTGCGCGGAGCCCGTGCTATATGTGGTGTAATCGCTTCGTCGGAGTTGACTCGATTGGAACGGAAGTCATCATCCGCTTGATTGCCGAACGGATTAAAGCGACCGCCGCTGGCAGCGCTCTCTTGCGGTGAGTACTTGCCGGCCGGCGTCGGACTCGGACCACGTGTGTAGTTTCCGGGCGAGCGCAGTTTTGCGTCCGATCCGAAAGCCACTTTCTTCGACCCACTCGAGCTCTTGTTCGTCGACGTAGCGTTCGCCGGTGCTCCGAACAGGCTCTGACGCAGAGGACCATATGGAAGCTGCGCAGATGCCTGTTGCGACAGCAAGGCAACCAACGTGATTACGACCAGCACGGTACGATTCATGATCCGAAGCACTCGCGCAAGGAGAGTGGGTACAGTTTCTCTGTCATCACCCTCGATATCGACCTGAGTGCATGTTCCGATTAAATCGATTTGGAAAAGATGTCCCAAAAAATTGACTGGCGGAACTGTAACGACGCTGGCACTGCGAGCGCTGCTGGCGTCGGGGCAACTTAGACCGAGATCGGCCGACTGCCGCGCGGCGTAAACCATGGATAGATCGCGGGCACGACGAGCGTCGTCAACAGCGTCGCGGTGATGAGACCACCGATGACCACGGTTGCCAGCGGACGTTGGATCTCGGCTCCTGCTGTCGTGGATAGCGCCATGGGCAAAAAGCCAAAGCTGGCCACGAGCGCGGTCATGAGCACGGGCCGAATCCGTACCAACGCCGTCTCGCGTGCGGCGTCGTGCGGGTCGTTCCCTTCCAAGCGGAGATGTTCCGCCGCGCTGACCCAGACCAAGCCATTGAGCACCGCGACACCAAAGAGCGCGATGAACCCAACACCGGCCGAGATGCTGAACGGCATGCCGCGCAAGAGCAGCGCGAACACGCCGCCCGACGCCGCCATG
>CAYLYE010000196.1:0-12136 GCA_964387325.1 uncultured Planctomycetaceae bacterium | reverse complement strand
CACCGAAGTCTCGATGGATGAGACCGACAGTCCACAAACGCCCGGCGAGTTGCTCGTCATTCTGGCCATGCTCGCCGCCGAGAAAATCCCGTTGCAGACGATTGCTCCCAAGTTCACGGGCCGATTCAACAAAGGGGTCGACTATGTCGGCAACCTCGTGCAGTTCGAGAAGGAATTCAACGACGATCTGGCCGTCATCGCGTATGCGGTCAAGCAGTTCGGGCTCCCCAAGAACCTCAAGCTGAGCGTACACTCGGGAAGCGACAAGTTTTCGATCTACGCACCCATTCGTCGGGCGATCGCCCGCTTCGACGCGGGTTTGCATATCAAGACAGCCGGCACGACGTGGCTCGAAGAGGTGATCGGTCTCGCCGAGGCGGGGGGCGAAGGACTCGAACTGGCCAAGAAGATTTACGCCAAAGCCCTGGCCAAGAAAGATGCCCTCTGCGCGCCTTACGCCGCCGTGATCGACATTGACGTGAGCAAGTTGCCCTCGGCCGAAGAAGTCTCGAAGTGGAGCGCCGAGCAGTACGTCGGCGCGTTGCGGCATGACCAGAGCAACCCGCGATTTAATATCTCTTTGCGGCAGTTGATCCACGTCGGCTACAAAATCGCCGCCGAGTTGGGCGACCACTATCTGCACATGCTCAAGACGTGCGAGAAAACGATCACCAAGAACGTGACCGACAACCTCTACGAGCGGCACTTGAAGCCGTTGTTTGTGAAGGTCTAATGTCACCGTTTATGACACAACTCCATCCACGCTCCGCTTCTCAGTAAGGAAACCGATCGCGATGAAGAACATTTTTGATTTATCGAACGAGACCGCCGCCGTGATAGGTGGCACCGGTGTCTTAGGGGGCGCGATGGCCGACGCTCTGGCGCAAGCAGGCGCGCGGGTGGTCGTCATCGGACGCAATGAAGAGCGCGGCCAAGAGCGTGTCCGCGCGATCGAAGCCGCGGGCGGCAAGGCGATGTTCCAAGCGGCCGACGCGCTGCAGCGCGACTCACTGGTCGCAGCCCGCGTCGCGATCGCGGCCAAGTGGGGCCCCATCAGCGTGCTAGTCAACGCCACCGGCGGTAATCGCCCCGACGCAACACTCCCGCCGGGAGCCGATTTCTGCAAGCTGCCGCTTGCCGCTTGGCAAGGCGTCTTCGAATTGAATCTCGTTGGCGGGGTGTTGCTCCCCAGCCAAGTGTTTGGCGAGTCGATGCTTGCCGCCGGCAAGGGGAGCATCATCAACATTGCGTCCATGTCGGGCATGATTCCGTTGTCGCGCGTCGTAGCGTACTCGGCGGCCAAGGCAGCCGTCATCAACTTGACGTTGTTCCTCGCGCGTGAGTGGGCCACCAAGGGGATTCGAGTCAACGCGATCAGCCCGGGCTTTTTCCCAGCCGAGCAAAATCGCGCCCTGCTCTTCAAGCCCGACGGCAGCTACACCGAGCGCGGCGGTCAGATTATCGGTCACACTCCGATGGGTCGCTTTGGCAAGCCCGAGGAACTGGCAGGCGCGATCGTCTGGCTAGCGTCGCAGCAGGCCTCGTCGTTCGTGACCGGTCAGAACATCGTCGTCGACGGTGGCTTCGCGTCGGTCACGATCTAAGCAACCGTTGAAATCAGGTGACTCAACATCATGCAATCGGCCGTCACGATCAGTTTGGTCAACGAAGCCCGCGGGGGACCGTTCGTTTTTTGGGACGATCTGGCCGCGGGTTGCCGCAGCGCCAAAGAACTGGGCTTTGACGCGGTCGAGGTGTTTCCGCCGGGTCCCGAGGCGGTCGACACCACGCTCCTGCGCAAGCTACTCGATGACCACGGGCTCAAGCTCGCGGCCGTGGGTACCGGCGCCGGTTGGGTCAAGCATCAATTGCATCTCTGCTTGCCCGATGCGAATATGCGTCAACGAGCGCGCGCGTTCATCCGCTCGATCGTCGATCTGGCGGGGCCCTTCGGCGCGCCGGCGATCATCGGCTCGATGCAAGGACGCAGCGGCAACGGGGTCGATCATCCCACGGCACTTGGCTGGCTCACCGAAGCCTTGAACGACCTCGGCTCGCATGCTCTGCAATACGGCGTGCCGCTGATCTATGAGCCGCTCAATCGGTATGAAACGAACATGTGTAACACGGTGGCCACGGGGGTGAAGATTCTCCAGGGGCTGTCGAATGACAACGTGCGATTGCTAGCCGATTTGTTTCATATGAACATTGAGGAGGTTGACATTGCGGCGGCCTTGCAGAGCGGAGGCCGATATATTGGCCATGTACACTTTGTCGACTCGAACCGGCGTGCGGCTGGCATGGGGCATCTCGACTTCAAGCCGATGATCGCAGCACTCCGCTCGATCGGCTACGAGCGGTTTCTCTCGGCCGAGGTGCTGCCGCTGCCTGACTCGATGGCTGCGGCGCGGCAAACGATTCAAGCTTATCGTCAATTCGTGGGAGCGTAGTCATGTTGCGACATCGATTGATTCATCCGCAGCTCAACGAGATTCTCGGCCGCGCGGGCCATCATGCGAAAATTCTGATCGCTGACGGCCATTATCCCGCCTCGACCAAGAAGGGGCCGAACGCTGAGTTGGTGTGCCTGAATCTGGCCCCAGGCTTGGTGACGTGTACGCAAGTGCTCGAAGTGCTCCTCTCGGCCGTGCCGATCGACGAGGTGAACACGATGATGTATGAAGCGAGCGATCCGTATTCGACCGGACAAGACCCGCCGGTGTGGGCCGAGTATCGCGACGTGCTCAAGCGAGCACAACTCGATTTCGAGTTGAAGCCGATCAAGAAATGGGACTTTTACGAGGCGGTGATGACCGTCGACCACGTGCTCACGGTGCAAACCGGCGACATGCAACGGTTTGCCAATCTGCTGCTCTCGATTGGCGTGCGTAGCGAGTAGGACAATCATGCCCCGACGGATCGACGCCCATCAACACTTTTGGCAGCGAAGTCAGCCATTCGATTACCGGTGGCTCGATGCGCCGCAGCACGCATCGATCGCGGGTGATTTTCTGCCCAATGATTTGGCCCCACATTTGAGCAATACGCGCATCGAGCAATGCGTGTTCGTGCAAACCCAGCACAATCTGGACGAGACTCGCTGGGCGCTCTCGCTCGCCGACCGATACGAGTTCATCGTCGGCGTCGTGGGCTGGATTGACCTGGCAAGCCCCGACTGCGAACGACAACTGCTCGAGTTCAAAGAACATCCTAAGTTCGTGGGGGTGCGACACATCACGCAGGATGAACCGGACGACGATTTTATTGTTCGCGGCGATGTACTTGCCGGGCTCAAGGTGCTGGAAACGCATCGTGTGCCGTTCGACTTGTTGTTCTACGTGAAGCATTTGCGTCACGCCTCGGTCTTGGCGAGGCTTTTTCCAGAGCTGCCGCTTGTGATTGACCATCTAGCCAAGCCGCGCATCAAATCGCGCGAGTTGAATAGCTGGCTGCCTCACCTGCGCGCTGCGGCCAAGTTTCCCAACGTCTATGTCAAGCTGTCGGGGCTTATCACCGAAGCCGATTGGCAGGACTGGAAGGTCAGCGATCTTACGCCCTATGTGAAACACGCGCTCGATTTGTTTGGTCCGAGGCGTTGTATGTTCGGATCGGATTGGCCGGTGTGCGAACTGGCCGGAAGTTACGAGCAAGTGTACCAGGCTCTGCTGGATGCGTTGGGGCCGCTCAGTGCTGCCGATCAGGCGGCGATTATGGGTGAGACCGCCGCATCGTTCTACGGATTGTGATCGTGCAAGGGGAAAATGTCCGACAAGCGACGCCGCTCAGCAGGCCGCGGCGAAATATCGTTGACGATCCATGTGGTCGAGCGGTACGATCAGCAACTGCCACGCCCCATTTGACGCGGCATTTTGCCATCCAACATAGACTAGTCTAGTCGAAAGGGGGATCAGTCATGCCACTGTTCGAAATCGAGACGGAAGCACATATCATCATCACCTGGGCGAGCGATCAAGACGCCGCAGCGGCCGTCGTGCAAAGCGCTTATCCAGGTGAACGGATTAACCGGCTCACGAAACGCCCTCGCGATACCTGGGTCATTTCGAAGAGTGCATTGGGCATCAGTCAAACGACCGAGGTTTGCCACACCGCCCGCGACTGCCTAAGCAAAGCGCGTGGCGACAAAGTCCACGCCATTCGACTCTACATGCACGAGACCGGCGACGACCTGGAACGGGCCCGCAAGGTGATCGAGTCCAATATGGTCATGGGCTGGTAACCGCTCGCCCAAAGGCCGAACATTTTTCTGACCGTGTGCGAAAGCGTATTTGCGCTTCGCACGCGGTCGTTGCTTTTTGAGAAACTACGGCTTGGGTTTCGCGGCCAGATGACGATCGAACCAATCGAGGATCGTCGACAGGTCGTCGACGATGTTGGGCCAGCCATGAGCTAGCCCCGGCTTGCGTACCAGTTGCGTGGCCACGCCCACCTTGTCGAGCCCGGCAATGAAGAGTTCGGCTTGCTGAATCGGCACCAGCTTGTCGGCGTCGCCGTGGATAATCAGCGTCGGGGCGTCGTCGGCCGAGCAGTGATTGACCGGCGAGATTTTCCGGCCGATCTCCAAGATGCGCGGCTCGTCGGTGATCGGCGCAAACATCCTTCGCTTGGTGTCGAATTCCGAGAACGCGAAGGGCGCTTTGAAGTTCTCGAGTGTGCCCCGGCCGAGTGCAATGTTGTTCGGCTCGCCGTAATTGAGAAAGTCGGTGGGCGGATAGAAGCAGCCGACCGCCTGCACGCGACTGCTCGCCTGTAGTACCGGATCCTTGGCTGCTTTGTCGCCATCGTCTCCTGTGCTCCCCAGCATGCACGACAAGTGCCCGCCCGCCGAGCCGCCGGTCACGCCAATCCGTTGAGGGTCGATCTTGAACCGTTCGGCATTCAATCGAATGAACCGAACCGAACGTTGCATATCAGCGATGCACTCGGGGATCGTGAACCGAGGTTGACTCCCGTGGACCACAGCGAACACGGTGTAGCCACGTTGCAGCATCGGATAGGTCCAAGCCGGTCGGATACTCTCATGCGACGAGAACCAGCCGCCGCTGATGACCCAAATGATGGCCGCGCCGTTGGCGTTCTTCTCGGGCGTGAACACGTCGAGCGTCAGCGCGGTGCCATATTTGCGGCCGTACACGATGTCCTCTTGTCGTGTATGCGCGGGGGGCTCTTGTGCTGCCAGCGGAGAAATACTCACAACGAGGAGCAACAACGTCAGAATCCAGCGATGCATGAAGGTGATTCCTTGGGAAGAATGTCTAGGTGGACGAGCATTCGTTTTCAAACGGGAACAACGGACGACGGAGGTGATGGAATTCCAGCTGGGTCATGTCGGCCCGGGTGACTCCCGGCGTGTCGACGCGCAGCAGATGCTTGCAGATCGGCTGATACGCGGCCACGGGAGCGTGGACTCCTTTGATGATAACGAGCTGAAACGTCTCGCCACGAATGCCACAGGACGTGATCTGAGCGAGGCTAAAGGGAGCCGTGCGACGTGAGTTGAAGAGGACCGTCTGTCCACCGCTGAGCTGCACCACGGCCGAGGGGCCCTGATCGTAATGCGTTTGTCCACCGTGGCGCGGTTGTAACTCGCTGAAGCGTCCATCGTGCAAGCTTACAACGCGCACGGTGTCATGCAACGTGGGGCCATGAAGCGCGTCAGTCTTGCCGCCAAACGCGAGTGGTAACGTCGCGCCGATACCCGCCGCAACGCAAGCCTGCACTGCGCTCTGATCGTAAAGACACGCGAAGGTCGAGGCGATGCCTCCTGCAATCGCCTTGGCGAGCAGCAATGTCCCGTCACCCGGCGAACCGCCACCGACATTATCTCCCATATCGAGCAATCCCACGGGTCCTGTGAGATCCGTGGCCTGTCGGATCGCATCATCAACGTTCACCAGTTGACCGACGAACTCGCGGCGATGCTCCCACACGTAGTCGTTTAACTCGGCGGCACACCAGTCGGCCAGGGCTCGGTTGTCGTCGGCCACAACGAGCACACTGGTCCCCATCTCCGGGACATCCGAGTAGGGAAACCCGAGCACGACGCTGTTGCTCAAAATGCCTGGGCGGTGCAATTGACGTTCGGCGAGCGCGTACAGCTCACGACACGGACTCGCCGCGGTCAACTGCCGTTCAATATTAATGGCCACGCGCGGAAAGCCCGCCGACATGACAGGCCGAACCTCGCCTCGCAGCGTGCGAGCCATGAGCCGCCCGGCATCGAGCCCCCGCTGACGTTGATCCAGGTGTGGATTGGTCCGATAAGCGATGAGCGCCTGACAGGCGTCGACCATCCGTTGTGAGACGTTTGCGTGTAGATCGAGTGTGCCGATGATGGGGACGTCGGAGCCTACGTGTTGCCGCACCGCGCTGAGCCAGTGACCATCGAAATCGCGCCACTGTTCGCCGACCGCTGCGCCATGCGGGGCTACGAGCACGCCATCAAGCGGGCCGGCCTCAACGAGTGCAGCCAACACGCCGGCGACGAGTTGCTCGCAGGTCTCGTGAGTGATGGTGCCGCCGGGCATCGCCCAGCCGCCGAAGAGACTCACCGCTTCGATCTGCGCCTCGGCCAAGGCCGCGTAGAAACCGCCGATCTCGTGATAGGCCGACTCATAGGCCTGCCGGACGGCGTCTCCACGCAGCAGATGAAAATCCCGGAACGACTCGAGGGTCGTCGGCGTGGGAAGAAACGTGTTCGACTCATGCATCAGCCCGATGATTCCGACACGCATGGCTAGAGCACTCCGTATTTTTTGTACGCGGCGGTCGCTTTCATGCCGGCCTTGATCGCGTCGCGGGTGACATTCTCGGCGTGCAATTTCGTCCAGGCGTTTTGGAGGGCTTCCTGCTCAACTTGCTGCGGCACCACGACGGTCCCGTCACGATCGGCCAGCACCAGATCGCCAGGGTGAAAACGAACTCCTCCGACGCAGACGGGGACGTCGACATCGATTACCCGCTGCCGGTTCTGACTGTCGCGGCAGTTCGTGGATCGCGCGAAGACGGTAAAGCCCATCGCGTGCATTTTGTCGGTGTCGCGAACCGCTCCGTCAACGAGCGCGCCGACGCAACCGCTATTGCGCGCGGCGGTCGAGAGTAACTCGCCCCAGATGCCAGAGCGGAGCGAGCCACCCGCCGCGCAGACGATCACGTCGTCCGGTCGGCACGAGTCGACCGCCTGCAATTCGAGTTCGTAGGGCTGCGGATCGACGTGATCCATGTCAGCCCACAGGGTCGTCTTGCAGCGGCCGACCAGCTTCGTGCCGCCCGACATCGGGAGCAGCGTGACATCGGTGACTTGGTCACGGTAGCCGAGCGCATCAAGGGCGTCGGCCAGCACAGCGCTATAAAAATGTTCGCGAATCAGGGCGAGCGTAATTTCCACGTTGGGGGTCATACAGGGTATCTCGATGACTGGAGAATGAATTTGTCTCGGCTGTGATTCTCGCACGTTCAAATCGTCTCGCAAGTCGGATACGATAGTCGGCGAGTAATTCATCTTGAAAAATCCACCGTTCTATCGAATGCATTTAATGTCAGCGAGGCTCATCATGCAGGGCACGAGTTACACAGCCATACGCATATTTTTGTGCGCGGCGATTTTATCCGGAGCGTGGACCATGACCGAACGAGTTTTGCCCGGCACGGGCGTGGCGCTCGCCGCGGGCTATGAACGAGGCGGCGCGGACCCACAGCAGAGCCGCTCGATGATCGTCGCCCAGCACGGGATCGTCGCCACGAGCCAGCCGCTCGCGGCTCAAATTGGCCTCGATATTTTGAAGCGCGGCGGAAACGCGATCGACGCCGCGATCGCGACCAACGCGGCCATCGGTGTCGTCGAACCCATGAGCTGCGGCATCGGCGGTGATCTGTTCGCAATCTACTGGGACGCCAAGACACAAAAGCTGTACGGCCTCAACGCCAGCGGCCGCAGTCCCTACGAATTGAATCGCGAGGTGTTCGTGGCAAAAAATCTGCGAGACATTCCCGACGCAGGCCCACTCGCGTGGTCCGTGCCGGGTTGCGTGGCTGGCTGGGACGACTTGCAAAAGCGGTTCGGGTCGTTGCCATTGAACGAGTTGCTCGCGCCGGCCATCGAGTTGGCCGAGAAAGGCTTTCCGGTCAGCGAGATCATCGCCGGCGATTGGCAAGCGAGTGCGACTCGATTGCGTGAATGGCCTGACTCGGCGAAGACTTATTTGCCCGGCGGTCGTGCTCCGGTGCTAGGAGAAATGTTCCGCAATCCGAATCTTGCGGCCAGCTACCAAGCGATCGCCCGAGACGGAGCCAAGGCGTTCTACCAAGGGGCGATCGCCGAACAGATCGTGTCGTTCAGCAAATCCAACGGCGGCTATTTTAGCCTGCGCGATTTTGCCGACCACCGCAACGATTGGGTCGAGCCGGTCTCGACGAACTACCGTGGCTATGACGTCTGGGAATTACCCCCGAACGGTCAAGGGATCGCCGCGCTGCAAATGCTCAACATCCTCGAAGCATACGACATCAAGGCACTGGGACCCGGCAGCGCCGAGTATCTGCATCGGTTCGTCGAGGCGAAGAAGCTCGCGTTTGCCGATCGAGCCGTGTTTTACGCCGACCCCAGCTTCAAGCCGCTGCCAACCGCCGAGTTGATCTCCAAGCCGTACGCGGCCGAGCGGCGCAAGCTCGTTGATTTGCAAAAGGCCCAAGCTCACGTGCCGGCCGGCCATCCGCGACTCACGAAGGCCGACACGATTTATCTGACCGTGATCGACAAGGACCGCAACTGTTGTTCGCTGATTCAGAGCTTGTACTACGGCTTCGGTTCGCAGGTCGTGCCAGGCAACGTCGGATTCGCTTTGCAGAATCGAGGCGCTCTGTTCGCGCTCGACCCGCAGCATCTCAACACGCTCGAGCCGCACAAGCGACCGTTTCAGACCATTATTCCCGCGATGGTTACCCAAGACGGCCGACCCTGGTTGTCGTTCGGCGTCATGGGAGGCGACATGCAAGCCCAGGGGCACGTGCAAATCCTCGTGAACCTCATCGACTTCGGCATGAACTTGCAGCAAGCGGGGGACGCAGCCCGAGTGCGACACGGTGGCAGCCCCACTCCCACTGGCACGCTCGGCGAGCCGAACGGCGGTACCGTGTTTGTCGAAGGAGGCATTCGCGACGAGGCGGTCTCGGCGCTGAAGGCCAAGGGACATCACGTCCTACGTGCTCGCGCCGGCTACGGTGGCTATCAGGCCGTCCAAATCGATTGGGATCACGGTACCCTGCGCGGAGCCAGTGAGGTGCGCAAAGACGGCGCCGCCGTCGGGTATTAATTCCATATGAGCCGATAAGATTGACTAACACCCTTTAGCCAGCTTAGCTACCGCCGGTCAGCGACTTCGTGTGCTGTGCCAAATCAGCCAGCTTGCGGTTCATCGCATTCATCCACTTGATGACGATGAAAATCGACAACGCGACCAGCGTGAAGTCGATGACACTATTGATGAATATGCCGTAGGCCAGCTTGACGGGCTTGCCGTCGGCGCCGGTCGCGGTCAATTCGACTGCCAAGCTTTTGAAATCGACTTGCCCCATCAGCATGCCCACCGGCGGCATGATCACGTTCTCGACCAGAGATGTCACCACTTTGCCAAACGCGCCGCCAATCACGACACCGACCGCCATGTCGATGACGTTCCCCTTCATGGCGAACTCTTTGAACTCAGCAATGAATCCCATCTTCACCTCTCCCCTATTGAAGTAAGCGCAGCAAAAGATCCTAGGCGAGCAACGCGAAGCCGGCGAATACCGGGCTCCCGATGGTCGCCCTGGTTCATTCACCGTTCAGTCGTCAATAAAATAGCTCGTTGACCGCGAGAATGGACCTAGTTCAATGACTCTTTGATGAGCATCGTCCATATTCTTGAGCGCATTGAGTCAATCTGCGAACTTCGAACCGGCGCGCCATCGGAGCTAGCAACTCTGGTCTCGCACGAGCCTCAATAGTCGCGATAAGCCCCCTGCTTTCAAAGGTTCAACGAGCACCTGTGCCTGTTGCCCGAGCGATCGCAAAATCGCCTCGGCCGCCAAATAGCCACTGCGAACGGCCCCTTCCATCGTCGCGGGCCAGCATGTGGCGGTCCAATCGCCGGCCAGCGCCAATCCGCGCAGGCTCGACTGCTGCACGGGACGCAAGCCCTCCGTCTCGACGCGCGGCGAGAACACCGCATGCGGATCGGTGACCACGCGCGCGGCGAGCAATCGCGCCTCGCCTACCTTGGGCCAAATGCGTTGCAACTCGTCGACAACGCGCTGCACCACCTCGTCTCGCGTCAGCTTGGCTAGCATGTGCGACGCGCTAATCACGACCTGATAATAGTGTCCGGTTTGTTCGTGGGTCGGCCCCGCGTGATGAAACACCCATTGACTGAGCGTGCCGACCAGAACCGCATGATCAAGCGACATGATCGGCCGATCGAACCAGAGGTGCACGCCCGTGATCGGAGCAGACTCAAGTTGCCGAATCGAGCTCAGCTCGGGCAGTAAATGCCCCACGAGCGACTCGATGTGCCGCCAAGTGACCGCCGCCACCACGCCTGCATAGCGCGGCGAGTCATGCACGTTGCGCAGCGTGAATTGCCCTTGTCCATCAACGTCAATAGCATCGACCGCTTGTCCCAGGCACACTCGCGCGCCGCGTTCGCCGAGCCAGTGTTGGGCACGCTGACCAAACAAATCCGATAACGGCTCGATGGGCACCGCCACCTTGTACGAGTCGCCATGCCGCATAAAACCGTCGACGAACACCTGCTGCGCCCCCCGCAACGAAGCGCGGTCGATCGTCTCTCCCAACGCACTGTTAAGGATCACGCTCCAAAAACCATCCAGCGTTGACGCTGTGTGCCCTTGTGCTCGCAACCAAGTCTCGACCGTCGGTACTTTGCCGTCGTGCGCCTGCCAGCGCGCCAACTTAACCAGCGTGCGAAGAATGTGTAACCGCTGCGACACACTGAGGTACTTCAAGTTCCACAGCGGCGCGAGCAAATGCAACGGCGTGGGCAACCACCGCGTGGGCAAAAAGTCGTAGCGATCACCTTGGGCTGTAAAAAAATGCAATCGTTCGAGCCATATGAACCGATCGCTCACGCTAAGCCGTCGACAAAAGTCGGCCAAGTTTGTGCAGCAGCCCAGGCTCACATGCTGGCAATAGTCAACCAACTCGCCGGTCGTCGGGTCGCGAAAGCTGGCCGCTCGGCCGCCGAGTTGCCGCCGCGCCTCGAACAACTCGACGCGCACGCCACGCTCGACCAGCGCCATCGCTGCCGCCATGCCGGCCAAGCCACCGCCGACCACCGCAACCAACGGGCTACTCTGCTCGCTTGGCATCAGTGTCCTCTCCTCGACGACTGAATCCACGCGCACCACACGCTCTGGGCGGCAATACTCAGCTTGCGCCATTGCGGCACGCGAACGCGTCGCACCAGCACCTCGTCCGTGCGGAGGTCAATCTCGCGCAGCAATTGCCGATAGATGCCGAACATCGCGCCGAACGAGCGTCGCCCATCGCTCTTAAGACACGGGGCAATTGCCGAGGCTTGTTGAAAGAGTTGTTCGGCCCGATCGATCTCGAAACGCATCAAAGAGCGAAAGCGATCGTCCGTTCGACGTGCGATAAAATCGTCGCTCTGCATGTTAAACTGCCTCAAGTCCGACAGCGGCAAATACACACGACCGGCCTGAGCATCTTCGCGCAGATCACGCAGGATATTCGTCAATTGAAACGCCTGCCCACATACGATCGCCAGCGACTGTAACTCGGGACTAGGCGCCGATTCATTCCAGATATGCAAACAAGACAGCCCCACCACGCCGGCCACTTGATAACAGTACGCTGTAAGCGACTCCCACGTCTCGAATGTCTGCGACTGCTGGTCGGCCAGCACGCCATCGAGGAGTGTGTGCAGATAGTCGCTCGGAATCTGGAAGCGATGTAACGTGTCGACAAGCGCCGGCAGCAGCGGAGACTCGAACCGACCTTGCAATGCATGATCGAGTGTCCCTCGCCAGGCCGCAAGCCGCACGCGGCGCACATCGCTCGGGGCATCATCGTCGCCGAGGTTGTCGGTCTGCCGCAGAAAAG
>CAYLYE010000195.1:0-12156 GCA_964387325.1 uncultured Planctomycetaceae bacterium | reverse complement strand
GCTCTGTCGCCGATTGTACTTCGATCTGATCGGGCTCCCCCCCTCGCCCGACGAAGTGCAGGCATTCGTCGACGACCCCAGCGAGGCAGCGTACCGCGCGCTCGTCGACAAGCTGCTCGCTTCACCGCATTACGGCGAGCGTTGGGGGCGCCACTGGCTCGACCTCGCCCGCTATGCTGACAGCTCCGGCTACCATGAAGACATCGATCGTCCGCTGGCTTGGAAGTATCGCGACTACGTGATTGCGAGCCTGAACGCCGACAAGCCCTACACGCAGTTCATCACCGAGCAACTCGCCGGCGACGAACTGTCGCCCGAGAGCGCCGAGGCTTGGATCGCGACCGGGTTCTGCCGCTGCGGGCCGACCAACGACTCGAACATGGGCGAAGGCTCGGCGAAAGAAAAGTATCGCCTCGATCTGCTTGATGACGTGATCTCGACCACGTCGGCCGTGTTCTTAGGACAAACGATCGGCTGTGCCCGCTGTCACGATCATAAACTCGATCCGATCTCACAGACCGAGTACTACCGACTGCTGGCCGTGTTCGACAACACGCAGCGCGTCGACGTGTCGGTCGACGAGCAAGGGAAGCCGAGCATGATCGCCTCGCAGGGGGACAAAAACGCCTCGTCGAAAGACAAGCCGCGCCCGGCCAAGTCGATCATGGCTTTGGCGAACGCTCCGAAGTCGACGCGCGTCACGCACGTGCTCTGGCGCGGCGACGTGCTCAACCGGGGTCCCGCGGTCGAGCCGGGCATTCCCGCCGCGTTGGCTATCGAGCCTTTCGTGCTCCCCACTCCCGTCACGAGCGAAAACCCCAGCGCTGCCCTAGGACGGCGGCAGGCCTTGGCCAACTGGATCGCCTCGCCGCGCAATCCACTCACCTGGCGCGTGCTCGCTAATCGCATCTGGCAACACCACCTGGGCGATGGCATTGTCGCCACGCCGAGCAATTTCGGCCGCAGCGGCGCTGAGCCCACCCACGGCGAGTTGCTCGATCACTTGGCCAATCAACTGCTCGCCTCGGGCGGACATTGGAAGCCGCTACATCGTTTGATCGTCACCTCGGCCACGTATCGGCAGGCCCACTCGACCGACGCGGCCCAGCGCGAGCGCGGGCTCAAGGTCGATCCCGACAACCGTCTGCTTTGGCACGCCTCGCAACGGCGGCTCGAGGCCGAAGCACTCCGCGACGCGGTGCTGACCGTGTCCGGTACGTTGAATCGCACCCTCGGCGGACCCGGGGTAAAGCCCCGCATCCGACCCGACCTGCTCGTCGCCAGTCAGCGTAACAAGTGGCCGCTGGTCGAGCGCGACGGGCCCGAGCACTGGCGACGCAGCATTTACATCTACATTAAGCGTCAGCTCCCGTTCCCGTTGCTCGAACTGTTCGATCAGCCGAACACAGCACAGACCTGTGAACGACGTGACGAGAACGTGGTGCCGACTCAGGCGCTCGTGCTGATGAACGACGAGTTCATGACCGATCAGGCGAAGCACTTTGCTGATCGCGTGCTGCGCGAGGCTCCCGAATCGCTCGAAGCTCAAATTCGCCGCGCGGTGCAGTTGTCGCTCAGTCGCGCACCGGGCCAGCAAGAGCTCGCCGAGACAGTCGAGTTCGTGCGCTCGCAGGCCAGCGTGTATCAACAAAGTGGCAGCGACGCTTCGACCGCCGTGCGCCGGGCCTTGGCCGACGTGTGTCATGTGCTGCTGAACTGTAACGAATTCATCTACGTGGACTAAACCGATGTCGTCGCTGATCCCCCGTCGCGAAGTGCTGTCCCATTTGGGAGCCGGTTTCGGCGCGCTGGCGCTGCGCGGTCTACTGGGCAGCGAAGCTCAAGCGAGCGACGCGCAACGCAATGCGCCGCTGGCCAGCCGACCGCCGCACTTCGCGCCGCGCGCCAAGTCCGTGATCTTTCTGTTCATGTATGGCGGCCCCAGTCACGTTGACCTGTTCGACCCCAAGCCCGCGCTGGCCAAATGGCACGGACAGCCCATTCCCGTATTCAATCAGGAAGACGCATTCCGCAAAGGGAGCAAGAACTCAGCCTTTGCCAGCCCGTTCAAATTCACTAAACATGGCCGCTCGGGGCTCGACATCTGCGAGCTGTATCCGCATCTCTCCCGCTGGGCCGACGAGCTGTGCGTGATTCGCTCGATGCACACCGAGAGCAACAATCACGGGCCCGCCTTGTTCCAGATGCAAACGGGCTCGACGCTCAGCGGCCGCCCCAGCATTGGTTCTTGGGCCACCTACGGACTCGGGAGCGAGAACCAGAACCTGCCCGGCTTTGTCGTGATGCTCGACCACCAAGGCGCGCCGGTCAACGGTGCCTTGAACTGGACAAGCGGCTTCATGCCCTCGGCCTATCAAGGGATCCCATTCCGTCCGACTGGCGAGCCGATCGCCTATTTAGAGCCGCCGAAAGGGGTCACTCCCCAGCAACAACGGGCTCAACTCGACTTGCTCAAGCGGTGGAATCAGCGACATCAGCAGCAGCACCCCGACGAAGCCGCCTTATCGGCCCGTATCGCGTCGTTCGAGCTGGCGTATCGCATGCAGTCGCACGCCACCGAAGCGGTCGATTTGGCGAGCGAGAGTGACGAAGTTCGCTCGATGTACGGTCTCGACCATAAGACGACAGCCCATTTTGGCCGCAACTGCCTGATGGCCCGACGGCTCGTCGAGCGCGGCGTCCGCTTTGTGCAAATCTACAGTGGCGGCAACGAGGGGCCCCGCGCCTGGGACGCACACGACGACGTCAAGAAGAATCACGAACTGCACTGCGCCGAAACTGACCTGCCCATCGCCGGCCTGCTCACCGATCTGAAACGCCGCGGCCTGCTCGACGAAACGTTGATCGTCTGGGGGGGCGAGTTCGGCCGCACGCCGTTCGCCGAGGACGGCAAGGGACGCGATCATCACGCTCGCGCGTTCACCGTCTGGCTTGCCGGCGGCGGCATCCGTGGCGGGACGATCCACGGCGAGACCGACGAGTTCGGCTATCACGTGATCCGCGACGCCGTCAGCCTTCCCGACCTGCACGCGACGATATTACATCTACTAGGGCTCGACCACACTCGGCTCACGTATCCGTATCTCGGTCGCAACTTCCGTCTCACCGACGTCAGCGGCCGCGTCCTCACGCCCCTGCTGGCGTAAAAGGGGTCTGTCATTGGCGGTGGTTGTGTTCGTATTTCCGGTGATCGTTGAGATTTAATTTGCACCAGTTCCGATAATCAGTGATGTCCCGTTATCCTGTCCAGATTTTTCCTGATATCACCAGATTTTTCCTGATATCATTGGTGCTGGCATGGGGCCATCTGGCTTTTGTTGCCCGGAAGCGATTCGGAATCCCTTGGTTGTCTCCATGAAAAGAGTTGTACTTTGTGAATCGGAGAGAGTTAACCAAGGATTACTTCTCCGAAGATTGGTACGTTTGAAGTCTGGGATTCCTACTGCCGTGCCAATGACTTGCACTCTTCGATTCGTGAGCCCTAATCGCTGTAAGTTATCGTGATGGTAGCCACAACCGATCATGAAGATGTGTCGGGAATGATTGATAGCCATCCTTGCTGCCTGATATTCGGCGTCTTGATCGCTAGTTTCAGATATCGTTTTAAGGCTTGATATAGCGCGTCGAACGTGAGCGGTGTCGATTGTGTTCTCAAATGGCCTGCTATTATCATCGGAATGTTGCCAAGGTAGTGCACCTAAGCTACCGTGTACGTGGATGAATGGTATTTTGTTGACAGTTTCTGCTGCCTCATTATCGGACCAGTCGAACTTATTGCTCAAAGCTGTATAAAGGTAGTGTTCTAGTGATCGGTCGTAATTGAATGTGATTATTGTGAGTTTGTTGTTTCGTACTTCTTCTTTTGAGTCACCCAGGAGTTCTTTGAGTTTCTTGTACCAATGGTCATCTATGCTTTTATCGCCTGGATAGAGTGAATGAAGGCTTTCATGTTTAATTAGTGCTAATGCGATCGTGGCCTTCCCGATGTTCAGGAATGCACTTTTATTCCTTAGGAATTGGTCTATAGTGTCCATGTCAGAGTGTTTAAGGACATCTCTGAAGCGATCCTTATCTTCTCTTGTGAATCCTAGTTGGGATAGACATTCTCCGAATACACCGCTGTCTCGCAAAGTGTCGGATATGCCTGCAATAAGACCATCACCAAGCGGGAAACTGTATGGATTACTCCCGCCAGCACCGACGATTAAGACTGTTGGCTCTTCAAACATGACCATCCCTGTTACTTTACGGAGCGACGGCTTTAGCCGCGTTCTGATCTTGGTACTATTGCTAATTGTTTTCCGGCGTCGGCGATTCGGTTGAGGCTTTCGATGATTTCGTCGTAGTTGTCGCCGAGTACCTGGGGGTGGTGGATCATGATCGTGGTCTCTTTGGTCTCGGCCAGCATGGGAGAGGAAAAAGGGACATCACTGATATTGGCAGAAAGGCAAAAGGAGGCATCACGGAGATTTCCGTCAATCAGTAATGTCCCTTTTTCCTCCCCCAGCGTGGGACATACCGGTGTCGAACGAGCGGCCACCCATGTGCTTTAGCGACCGCCGGAGTTTTCGATGCACCACAGGTGCTTGAATGTGCGGAGAAAAACTTGACCGTTTGAAATGGCCAGCGATGAGTTTGTCGACTCGCCATTGCTCAGCTTGTTGACGGACAGTAGCTCATAGGCAGGCTTCGCGGCAAAGACGAGCGTTTCACCGTTGCGCATGAGCACGTACAACCGACCATCGGCGTGAACCATCGATCCCCAGGTCGAGACGCCGCTGCCAGGGCGTTTCTCGATTTTCCATTGTTCCTCGCCGGATTGCAGGTTGTAGCATCGCGGTACGCCGTTCTCGTCGACGATATAGACATTTCCGTTGAGCACCATTCCGGAACCTACGCGCTGGGTGTTTTTTGGGTGCAGCCAGAGTCGGTCGGAGGTAATATCACCTGTGCCACCCAGCTTTACGGCGAGCGCCGAACCGCCGTAACCGGACATGCCGACCGCGACTCCGTCGCCATAGAGCGGTGAGGCATAGCAGTAACTGTTGAGGCCCTGGCATCGCCAGATTTCCTTGCCGGTCTTCGGATCGAAGCCATACAGGAACCCGGTCTTGCCTTCGGGCTGGCCTTTTACGTCTTTTGAATAGCCCAAGATGAGCTGATCCAGTTCGTTGACCTTGGTGATAATCGGCGTGGACCATGACCCGTAAGTGTGATCCTGTTCCCAGACGGTCTTGCCCGTTGCCTTATTGACCGCTAGGAGGAAGTTTCGCCCCTTCGAGTCGTTCGGGCCACACCAGAGAATGACCAACTCACCATACATGACGGGAGACGCGCCGTTGCCGAAGGCATGCTCCCAACCGCCAAGGTCCGTACGACTCCAAAGTTCCTTGCCGCTGAAGTCGTAGCAGTACATGCCTGCCGAGCCGAAGCTCACAACCGCCCGCTCGCCATCGAGGGCCGGCGAGGCATTGCAGTACCAACTTTCGTTCCAGTTCCGTTCCTTTTCGGCATAGGCGACGTCTTTCTGCCAGAGCAGTTGGCCGTCAGCGCGGGCGAAGCACAAGAGGCTGCGCTGCGAGCCTCCCTTGTTGGCTTGGGTGAGGAAAATCTTGTCTCCCCAGACGACGGGAGTCGAGTTGCCTTGATTCTCCAGCGTCACTTTCCACTTGACGTTTTCCTTGTCGCTCCAGGTCACAGGAATGTTTTTCTCTTCGCAGAAGCCTTGGCCGGTAGGCCCGCGCCAGGCCGGCCATTCGGCGGCGAACGCCGGAGCGCTGACGAGCAGGATGATGCACAAGGCTACGAATCTAGTCATGGTCAGGGTTCCATTTTCGGTAAACGATCCTTCGGCATGGCAGCCTCAGTCACTGCACAGATGCCAATAGCTTTGCACATGGCAAAGCCACATGCAAGCGCGGGACACTTCGCTCGCCTGGGGTTATCAAAGTGGACATCACGGATTCTTGTCGGGGCAGCTAATCGGGGCAGGGCTAATTACCGTTCGAGTGACACGGGCGTAAGCCTGTGGAGCGCGCTCACGAGGAATGAACTCAGCCCTGCAAGGGCGGCAGACGAGTGGATCGCCCCGTCGGGATTCGACGCCTCATGAACAACGCACACCGCGGGCTGACGCTCGTGGGCGGAATGACGAACGCGACGTGCGACTTATGGTGTCGGTCGCATGGGCCGCGATACGGCAGCACCTCCGGCGACTCGCCTGGGGCTAATGACGGATGCGATGTCGGTTGATGCGCCACGATCGGCGGCAGAGCCGCCGGCTTGGGGCTGAAACCAAACACGAAACACTCAACACGAAACACGTTCCCCAACCGAAAACGGAAAACCGAAAACTTTTTCTCTTCAAAGTAGGCCAGTCGCTACGGATAATCCCCCGTTAGCTGCGTGACCTGAGACGTGGGCGACACCAACGCGTGTTGCACGAGTCGATGCGGCGGGTAGGGTTTGCTGCTGCGCAAATGATGAATGCGGAATGGGGGAAGACACGCTCACGCGGCAGCGTTCTGACATTCATCATTCATCACTTATCATTCATCACTTCCCCCCGATGCAGTACAAGTACTCTTGCCGTGTGCTGCTGTCGCGATGACCGACTCGCAAAAACATCTGCGAGCCGACAACCGCAGGGCTCGGAAACGAGTCGTCGCCAAGCTTGTTCTCGGCGAGCAACTCGAACTTGGCGCTGTTGGCTCGGAAAACGTAGAGCGTGCCCAACTCGTTGGCCCAATAGATGCGGTCCTCGACGAGCACGGGCGACGCGCTCACGGGCCCCTTGAGCCGCTCACGCCACATCTCTTGTCCATCCGCGACGCGCCAGCAATACATGATCCCGTTATCGGTGAGCCCGTAGACAAACCCTTGATGGGCCATGATCGATTGCTCGTAGCAGCGCTGCGGATTGCGCCATACGACCCGAGCGCTGCCGTCGGCCTTGACCGCGATCGTCTCGGCCTTGGGGTAGCCGCCGCTGGCAATCACCGTGTCGCCGTCCCAGACGATCGTGCCGCACGTGGCGGCCGCCGTGCCCGGGGCCTTCCAAAGTTCCTTGCCCGTGGCCGGGTCGTAGCTCGTCACATGATCGGCGCCACTGAGGAGCATCTGATCGCGGCCGCTCAGGTGAGCCACGACCGGAGAGGAGTAAGTCGTGTTCTTGAGTCGTGGCGTGTGCCAGACGGTCTTGCCGGTCGTGCGATTCACGGCCGACATGCCGCTATCGCCAAAATCTTCGGCGGCGACGATGACCAGATCGCGATAGATCAGCGGCGACGGGCCGTAACCGTATTCATACCGCTTGGGATCGAACGGCAAGACCTGCTGTTGCCACAGTTGTTTGCCGTCGAGATCGAGCGCCGTGAGGTGGATGGCCGCGTGATGATGGAACGTCGCAAAGAGTCGTTCGCCGTCGCAAGCGAGTGTGCTGCTGCTGTGGGTGTTGTTGTTGTGGATGCGACTGGCGAAGCCGCCACGACTGAGTTCGACGTTCCACAGCGGCTTGCCGCTGGTGCGATCGAAGGCGACGACCGACTGCGTTTTCGCGGTCTCGTCGGCCGTGGCCAGAAAGACCCGATTGCCGACGACAATCGGCGAGGCGTGGCCACGGCCGGGGACGCTCGCCCGCCAGACCACGTTCTCGGTGGCGCTAAACTTGATAGGCGCGGTCGCGGCCGGGTGGGCTTTGCCGTTGCGCGACGGTCCGCGCCACCAGGGCCAATCGCGCTGGGGGTCGAGCAGCGGGAAGGCGCCGATCCCTTGCTCGGCGGCAGGGGAGGGGGGGAGCTTTGCCGATGCGGATGGTTTCTGCGCCGTCGACTCGTTCGCGGCTTGGGTGCAACCCAGCAGGGCCAGCACGATCGTCAGCAAGAATCCACGACGGAGCATGAGCGCATCCTCAATACAAATCGAGATGGGAAGAGTCGGAAACGGGGCGTGCAGTCGAACGACCTGCTGTCCGCGCTCCGAACGAGGGCAGGATAACTACGTTACAATCTTCGGGGTCGTCGCGGGGAGCGTGCTCGGCGGGGCAGGTACAGCCGGCGCCTTGGGGTCGCTCGACAGGCAACGGTCGATGTTACGAACAGCCTGTCGCAAGCGATTCTCGTTCTCGACCAGCGCCATTCGCAAGTAACCTTCACCCGCCGGGCCAAAGCCTGTGCCGGGACTCACGGCCACGTTCGCCTCTTCCAAGAGCTTCATGGCAAAGTCGAGCGTGTTCATGCGTTGCCGCCACTCGTCGGGCACCTGCGCCCATACGAACATGCCAGCGCGCGGCGGGGTGAGCTTCCAACCTAGCCGACGCAAGCCATCGACCAGCACGTCGCGACGCCCCTGATACACGGCCGCCTGGGCCTCGACCGCCGCTTCGGTGTGCCGCAGCGCGACGATCGCCGCGATCTGCACTGCCTGGAACATGCCGTAGTCGTAATACGCCTTGATCGTGGCCAACGCCCGAACCATTTCCTGATTGCCACAGCAAAAGCCGACGCGCCAGCCGGCCATGTTGTAGCCTTTACTCATCGTCGTGAACTCGACCCCCACGTCGCGCGCGCCGGGAGCGGCCAAAAAACTCGGCGGCTGGTAACCATCAAACGCCACGTCGTTGTACGCCGCGTCGCTGATCACGGCGAAACCATACTTCTTGGCCAGCTTGACGATCTCGACAAAAAACTCGGGCTCGACCGTCACCGTCGAGGGGTTGTGCGGATAGTTAACGATCAGCAGCTTGGGCTTGGGGTGCAAGTTCTCGCAGGTGAACGCGATGTTCGAGAGATACTTTTCCTGATCGGCCACTTCGAGCGTGATGCAATTGCCGCCGGCGAGCGCGACCGCGAACACATGCACCGGAAAATACGGTGCCGGCGAGATGGCCGTGTCGCCCGGCCCCATCAGCGCCAAACACAAATGGCTAAAACCTTCCTTGGAGCCGATCGTGGCGACAATCTCGCGCTCGGGGTCGAGCCGCACGCCGTACTTGCGGAAGTACTTGCTCGCCACTTCGCGCCGCAAGTTGAGCAACCCCTGGGCCTGGCTATAGCCATGATTGCGTGGGTCGCGAGCGGCCTCGACCAGCTTTTCGATCACGAGTTCGTTCGGCGGCTCGGCCGGATTCCCCATCCCCAGATCGATCACATCGTCGCCCGAACGACGCTTCTGGTAGAGCATCGCGTTGATCCGCCCGAACAAGTACGGGGGGAGCCGCTGCATGCGGGGAGAAAATTCGATTTTGAAGGGGTCGCTCGTGCCGCTCATGGGTCGCCAGGTATCCACGTTCGATGGACGAAAGGAAAATCGCCGCGCAATCCCGCCGGACCGCAACTCGAAGAGAGCCGCGCCGTGGCCAAAGGTTCACGCAGCGTATAATTTACCCGGCAACCGCCATGAGGGGAACGGGAATCTACCTCCCGCAAGTTGAAGGACTCTCCACGCTGACAACTCAGTCGCCGAAAATCTGCCCAGCAATGCCACCGGCGGGCTAACTCAGCCAAACTGGCTCATTCCACGTTTGAAGACATTCCCGGCCGCACGCTACAATCAGCCTCGCAATTTCGCCACGTTCGGTGACACGCTTTGGGGAGAGAACTCGGGCATGCTCGATTGGGAACGCATCCAACAATGGCTGATCGACTTCATCCAGGACCACTGGCTCAAAGCGGCCAGCGCCCTGGCCGCGATGATCGGCACCAGTCTCTGGGCTTTCTTTTGGGCTTGGCGAAGCTGGCGCAACCGTAGCGACCTGGACGTTTTACACATCTCGCTCAACACGATCCATCAGCGTCCGTCGGGGCCCGAGGGGCAGCTCGAGCCGTGGCTCATTCTGGATGTCATCTACGAGAACCCGCTGCATGAGGTGGTGACGCACCCGATGCCGCGCCGGCTCATCAAGCACGCCGCGCGACACACGACCGAGAGCCAACCGTTTCTGCGGTTCGACGAAGCCGATCGCTGGTACGTGCTCAATATCATTCGCCTAGCGATTGCCGAGACCTGCGCCGTGGCCACGATCGCCAAGCTCGCGCCGCGTGCCCAAGTGGAACAGGTCGACTGTCTGTTCGCGATCACTTACGAGCGGTATCGCACGATGCGGCAAGGCAAGCTCCGCGTGATGCTCGTTCCTCAATCGCTCATGGACGACGGCAAGGCGTTTTATCCGGAGACGATGCGGTACGAGAGCGGCTCGCACGCGGATCGGCTGTTGACCTTGCGCAAGATGCAAGACGACTACCGCAGCGATCGGCCCGAGTTCTGCATGGATGTTCGACTCAATGTACTGGTGTGATCCGCGATTATAGACAGTCACTATCCCGGCAGAAGATCGCAGTACATGAAACGCTCGTCGCGCAAGACCCGCTCGCCGCTGTGACATTCGACGCGCCGCGAGAAGATGGGTCCAGCGGAGACGAATGTATGAAACTCGCCATGCTCGCCGCAAGGATCGACGCTCGCGGGCAACTCGGCGAGCAACGCGCGGTCGTAGGTCCGCCCGGCGAACGAGCCGTCGAGTTGTGTGGTATCGACGCAGCACAACGTGGCAGCAAAGCCCAGGTCAATGAACCGCTCGGCAAGCTCCTGGGTGGGTTGCTCCCAGAGCGGGAACACTCCGCGCAAGCCATTCTGAAACAGTCGCTCCTCGCGGTAACGACGCACGTCGGCGAGGAACAAATCGCCGCAGATAACCGCCGTCACGCCGGCCTCTCGGTGTCGCTCCAAGCATGCGATCATCTGCCGCTCGTATTCGTTGTTCGTGCAGACTTGCGGAATGATAATTTGTTCGAGCGGATAACCGATCGCCGCAGCCTGTTGCTCCAGCAGCGCGACTCGCACGCCGTGCATGCTGATCCGGTCGTAGCCCTCGGTCACGGTGGTGACGAGCGCGACGATATCGTAATCGTACCGCACATTATGCAGCGCGAGCGCGCAATCCTTCCCGCCGCTCCACAGCACCACCGCTCGTGTACGCATCGTCAGCCTTTGTTGTCTGTTTGGCGAGCGAATGCCCTTACTTCTTCACCGATGGCTGCCAATCGTCGTCGCGCGCGAAAAACATCAGGTGCTGCCACGGTAGGCCGTCGAACTGTGAGACCAACTTAAAACCGTTGGCCGGAAACTCCTTCATGATCTGCGCCTTGCTCATCTTGTGCAGCAACTTGATCGGCACCGACTCGTCTTCGAGCCGAAACTCGACGAGCGCCACACGTCCCGTCGGCTTGAGCGACTTGCGCATCGCGCGGAGCATGTGCTCGGGATGCGAAAACTCGTGATACACGTCGACGCACAAAATCAGATCGACACCCTCGTCAGGCAATTTCGGATCGATCACCGTGCCGTGAACTGGTTTGATCTGCGGCAGCTTGGCCTTCTGCGCGCCTTGCCTGAGCAGCGTGAGCATCTCGCTTTGAATGTCGACGGCCAGCACCTGGCCTGTCTCGCCAGTCAGCTTGGCCAGTTGCAGGGTGTAGAACCCGTTGCCGCAGCCCATATCGCAGATGACCTGCCCAGGCTCGATCTTGAGCTGCTGGAGCATCGTGCGGCAGTCCTCTTCGCGGTCGCGCTCTTCGCGCGTGAGCCACGGAGCGCCGAGGTAATGCATGGTCTGCGCGATCTCGCGTCCCATGTAATGCTTGAGAGCCGGCGCGCCGGTTTGCGCCGCCAGAGGCGATGTCAGCACGAACAGCAAAGCGACGTTGAAAAACAAACGAGCGAGAGACATGGCCTGACGCACTCTATTGAGAGGATCGGGACGAAACCTGACGCCCGATTCTACACTGGGCCACTCACCTCAGCGAGCAAGAATACTCACGGTGCGTCGGCGGCGGAGTCGTCGTCGAACGGATCTTCGAGCGGCTGCAACTGGGCGAGCAAGGCTTCGAGATCTGCCTGTCCGGCGAGAAACTCGCTGCCGATAATCAGGGCTCGCAGCGGAGTTGGGCCGAGCCGATCGAGACCGATCTTGACGAGATCCTTGTGGGTGCAGACGACCGCCTCGGCCCGTGCGGCCCGCGACCACTCGATGAGTTGCTCGATATCGGCGCGACCGTAGTGATAATGATCGGGGAACTCGCGCCAAGCCACAACGTCGAGGCCGAGTTGCTCGAGCGTGTGGCGAAAGCCGGCCGGGTT